>CAYLZH010000078.1:0-17420 GCA_964388245.1 uncultured Bacteroidales bacterium | reverse complement strand
GGTTGTAAGTAAGGACATGATTGACCTTGTAAAAATGAGAAACGAAGCATCCAAAACTTTAGGGTATAACAATTATTTTGATATGCGTCTTGATATTAGCGGGCAGGATATTGCTAAACTCGAAAATATTTATGCTGAATTTAACCTGCTTACTGAAGATATTTATAGTGAATTAAAAGTAGCAATGGATGAGCGTCTTTCTGTTATTTACAGCGTTCCTGTTGAGCAATTAATGCCCTGGCATTATCAAAACAGATTTTTCCAGAAGGCTCCCAACATTTATGATGTCGACCTTGATGTTTTCTACCAAGGCAAAAACATTGTTAATCTTGCTGAAAAATACTTTCAAGGGATAGGTTTACCTTTAGTCGGAATTATTGAAAACAGTGACCTGTTAGAAAAACCAGGCAAAGCACAAACCGGTTTCTGTACTGATATTGACAGAAGTGGCGATGTCAGAATTTTAGCAAACATCACCGATAATGAATATTCGATGAATACCATGCTCTATGAATCGGCATTTGCCCTTTATCATAAATCAATCGACCAATCGTTGCCGTATATTTTGCGGGAACCATCCCACTTTTTCACAGCCGATGCTGTGGCCACCTTGTTTAGCCAGTTTTCTACAAATCCGGCATGGTTAACAGAAATTGTAGGCATTAGCAACGAAGAAAAAGATGCAATTACCGGCGATAGTAAAAAATACCTGCTGTTGTCGAAGGTCGTATTTAGTAGATGGGCACAGGTTATGTATCATTTCGAAAAATCGATGTATGAAAATCCTGATCAGGATTTAAATAAACTGTGGTGGAAACTTGTGGAGAAATATCAAAAATTAAAAAAGCCTAAAAATTGGAATAATCCCGACTGGGCAAGCAAAAACCATATTATTACAATGCCCTGCACATACCACAACTATATTTTAGGCGAACTATTTGCAGCACAATTGCATCATTATCTTAAAAACAACATTGCCAACAATGATGATTGCGCAATAAAATGCATCAACAATCCCGAAATTGGGAAGTACCTGATCGAGAAAGTATTTAAGCCCGGAAAATCAATGAACTGGGAAGAACTCATCATTAACGCAACCGGCGAAGACCTAAATCCTGATTATTTTAAAATGACCTGTTTAAATATGTAAGACTGATAAATCAACAGAATATTTTTTAACAGAATAAACTAAAAGAGGGGCCACCTTTATCAGGGCCCCTCTTTTTTATGGGATAATACAAGATGAATTCCTAACCAACTATATCCCCAATTTTTTTAATATTTCTAATTAATAAAAGTACATAAACAATACCAATCCAAATTCCTATTGTAACTAACAAAAACGAGACAATAACCCAGTATGGGACATACTTATTCGTTTTCCAAAGTGCTCTTTCGTTTTCCCAATTCGATTTCGCTTTAGGAATACCCCAGTAGGCGTCGCTACTCGATTCAACCGCATTAAATTCAGAATCCTCCACTTTTGCCAGTATGCTAACTTTTCCCTTTTCGTCGCCAGGAATATCATCGGGAAAACTAACACGGACAGTACCGGCATCATCCGAATAATGACGGCTTCCTCCAATCGGCAGTACACCAAAATAACGCTCTACATAAACACCTACTTTAACATTAGCGGCTAACACACTTTGTCCATCGTCGAGCAACTCTTTAATGGTGACTTTTATTTCGTTAGGGGCTCCCTCATTTTCGCTAAGCGAAAGCTTTATTTTAGCTTTTCGTTTTATTACTTCTTCCTGGTCGCCACCGAGGGTTCGAATATAGTTTACCAGGTGCCAGGTTGCATCATCGCCAAGGGCTTTAAACGCCGGCATCTGGCCACGCCCGACCTGAATCTTATAAAAGATAGCTCCATCGGTTTGGTCAAAAAATGCCTTCGAGGTTAAATCGGCACTTGGAAGGGCTCCATCGCCTTTCCCTCCTGCCCCATGACAAGCAGCACATTGGGTTTTAAACAATGTCGATCCCTCTTCGATTGAGAGTTTTTCGGGGGCAACAGGATTTTCAATATCGTTTGCTTCAGCCGGAACATCCCAAACTGGAAAATCAGCCGACATAAAAACTAATCCGCTTAAAACTATCAGGCCTATAATTAAATTTCTGTATATCGATTTCATAACTTCCATCTGTTTTTTATTAATATCCTTCTTACGCTGTCTTTGCCTTTTCTTCGATATTATGATGTCCATTTTCATGTGCGGTTTCCCATATCGGAACAACCGGGAATAACCGGACAAACAAGGTAACAACCAGCAATGCCCCGGCAATAAGTGCCACCGTTATTGTTACCTCAGGTATTGTTGGCACATAATGATGAAAGTGTTCTGGCACATTCTGGATGGGATATGTAGGATGAAGTTGTGTAGGAACAACAATCAGGTATCGTTTTAACCAGGCACCAATTACAACACCAATCGATATCAGAACCATTGGCAATGGTGTCCTCATTTTTTTGAATATTAGCAGGACAATCGGAACAAGCATACCAAATACCTGGACACCATAAAACAAGGGCGATTCATGACCTGCAAAAAGTTCCATCAGGTGTCCAAAATCGAGGGTTTTCATTTTATAAGCAGGCACGAGGTATTCATTAATGTTAAAGTAAAGATAAACCAACGAGGTTAGGACTAACAGTTTGCCCATCATATCGAAATGCTTCAGAGTAATGTATTCCTCAAGTTTTTGTCCTCTGCGGAAAAAATACATGGCTACTATTACTGCCGCAGCCCCAACCATAAAGGCTCCTGCAACAAAATAAGGCCCAAAGATAGTACTATCCCAACCGGTACGATTATTAACTGCAAACAGCCAAGATGTTACCGTATGAATAGCAAGTGCAACAGGCATAATCAAAACGAGCATAATACGGATTGCCTTTTTAAGTATCCTGTATTGCTCTTCGTTACCTGTCCAGCCCAGGGCAAGGGTTTTATAAAGTTTCATTCGCCACTTGGGTCCATCGGTATATCGGTCGCGCATTATGGCTATATCCGGGATAAGTGGCAGGTACAATAAAATCACCGAAATAACAAGGTAAGTATTTACTACTGTTATATCCCAAATAATTGGTGACGAAAACCTTCCATGGAACAATATGTTCAGCACCCTGTCAGGACGACCCATATCAACAATAATGCTTAATCCTGCAAGAGCAACAGCGGCAACAGCAATCAGCTCCGAAATTCTGGTAACCGGCGTGGCCCATTTCATATTAGTTAATTTCAGAATTGCTGTAACCAACGACCCAACCAAACTAACAGCAACAAGAAAAACGAAATTCGCAATATACAATCCCCATGAGGTATAATCGCGCATAGCAGTAACACCCAATCCTGTGATAAACTGATATCCATATGCGAAAGTCCCGGCAATTATAACAAGGATCAAAAACCGGATCCAGAGTTTATTGCCAAATGAATTCGTTTTTAACGGATTTATCAGGTCATCGAAAATCTTTTGAAGATCTTTTTTATCCGATGTATCTTTTGATATTATTTCAGCCATAGTGAATATCCTTATTAAAGTTAGTTATTATGCGTTTTCTGATTGCTTTTTTGCCTGATCGAACGGAACCCTGCGGTTCTTGGCAGGAAGATAAAACACTTGTGGTTTTGTGCCAAACTCTTCATGCATTGTATATCCGGCATTATCTCTGACCAAATCGGAGAAACGGACAGTTTCGCCTGTTGTGCCATTGGTAACAGCATCTTCGTTTTTATCGCCAAAGTAGTAAACTCCATTCGGACAAGCTTTTACACAGTAAGGAAGTTTGCCAACCCTGAGTTGATCTGCACTGAACAAACATTTTGTAATTGTCCCTTTTTTCTGAGGAACATTTAATTCGATATCGTATGTTCGCATTTTTTGTTCTTCGGAAAGGTTTGGTTCGAACCATTGGAACATCCTTGCTGAATATGGACAAGCAGCAACACAAAAACGGCAACCGATACATCGTTCATTGTCAATTAAAACAATTCCATCCTGACGCTTGAATGTTGCATTTACAGGGCAAACTTTTGTACATGGTGGATTATCGCAATGGTAACAGGGTTTAGGCATGTAGTAGGGTGCTGTATCTTCCCTGTCTTGCATTTCCAAAACATTGATATGATGCTGCTCGGGACGCAACTCGTGAACCGACTGACAGGCTTCCATACATTTTCTTGCATTCTGACAACGCGCCAGATCAATAACCATAACCCATTTTTTTCCGGGAATTCCCTCGCGCCCACGCTCCTGGTACTCATCCAATAATGCCTCATTTTCTTCTTCTGATGCAAGACTTATTGTGTTTACATCAACTTCGGCCAGCTTTCCGTCTTGAGTAAGAACTTTAATTTTTTCACCCACATCCTGAATATCCGATGAACATGAATTTAATATTCCGGCAGTAGTAACGGTTCCTGCTGCACCTACGGCAAGACCAAAGGTTTTCAGGAAATCCCTTCTTGGATTTTTATCCTCAGATTTAGTGTTTTGATTACTCATACTTTAATTTTTACTGATAAAAATCATCTTATATGGTTGTATAAACATACTTAGATATTTCGAATTTCAAAAATAGGATTAATTAGGTTATCGGATGCCTGATTACCATATTTTGCAAATAATTTAAATCAATTTTAAATAATATATTTGCATGAAACACAGCTTGAGACATGGATAAGGAGAACGGTTTCGAACAACCCGAATTTGACAGGGATAAACTAATTGCTGACTTCCTGAGTGATTTCAGTCAGTTGGATAAGATTGATGCTGGACAGCCGGCATTTCTTTCTGAAGATGAAGATGATTTTTCTCTGGAATTTTATGATCCTGTTGAAACAGATGATACAACCGAGGATAAAATCAGGGAACTCCAGGAACTAACTAAATCAATTGAAAACAAAAGCAGGATTAACTATCAAAAACATTTTGAGAATAGCCATTACGATTTAAAGATTAATTACAAGGCAAGCCTTAATCCCAACCAGTTTTATGCTGTTTCAACAATCGACAAACCCCTTTTGGTGATAGCCGGGGCAGGCAGCGGGAAAACACATACCATCGTCTATCGTGTGAGTTATATGCTCGAAAACGGTATCGATCCCTCGTCAATACTGCTGCTTACTTTTACGCGAAAAGCTGCCAAAGAAATGATAAACCGTTGTGTTGAGTTATTAGGCAACAACGATGCAGAAAAGATTGTAGGTGGTACTTTTCATGCATTTGCCAATTATGCCCTTCGCAGGTATGCAAACCTGATTAATGTTCCGGCTAACTTCAACATAATTGATAATATCGATGCAGAGGATATTGTTGCCCTTATCCGCGACGAACTGATAAAAAACCGAACCCGTGCATTCCCAAAGAAAAAACGGATCTTCGAAATCATATCGAAATCGAAAAACTGTAACCTTAGTATCGGTGAAATTATTGAAAGAGAGTTTTCAGGACTTCTCGATTTTCAAAACGACATTGAACTGATTGCAACCACCTATCATCAATATAAACAAGGAAACCGGATACTCGATTACGACGACCTGTTGGAAGTTATGCGCGACAAGTTGCGCGACTACCCTGTTTTCCGGAAAAGAATGCAGGAGCAATATAGCTATGTCATGGTCGATGAGTATCAGGATACCAACCTGTTTCAGGCAGATATTGTAAATTATATTGCCGAAAAGCACCGCAGACTTATGGTAGTAGGCGATGATTCACAAAGTATTTATGCATTTCGCGGGGCTAATTTCGAAAACATCCTTAAATTTCCTGCCGCTTTTCCTGATGGCGAGGTTGTTAAAATCGAACAAAACTACAGGAGCAACCAAAGCATCCTCGATTTCAGCAATTCTATAATCACAAATGCCAGGCTTGGCTACCGGAAGCATTTGTTCTCGGAAAATAAAAACCTGGCCGTTCCACAGTTCAGGAAGTTTTACGACCAGGAGTCCGAGGCACAATTTATTGTATCAATGATCCTTGAAATGCGGGAACGAAATATTCCACTCGAAGAAATTGCCGTATTGTACCGGGCTTCGTTTCATGGCAATTTCATTCAGGCCGAGTTGTTGAAACGAAACATACCATATGTTGTTGTTGGGGGCATAAAGTTTACCGAACGGAGGCATATTCGCGACATTATTGCGTTTCTGCGAATCATTGTGAATCCTTTCGATGCTGCATCGTGGAATCGAATACTAAAATTACTATACGGTATAGGTGAGGTAAACGCCAAGAAAATAATTCTTGAAATCAGGAAAAACAATGGTTTATTATCGACCACAAACTTTGCCGATAAGAGGTTTGGACCTGCCCTCGAAGAGATGAGGCAGGTATTGGATAAAGCGTCGAATATTACAACTTCAGTTGCCCGAAAGGTAGAGTTACTACGGGAGTTTTACAGTCCATTGCTTGAAGTTTTAGAGGATGATTATGAAAGTCGAAATCTCGATATCGATGTACTTTATAACCTTTCCGGCACATACGATAATGTAGAAAAATTCCTGTCGGACTTTGCACTCGATCCTCCTTCGAACCAATTTCAGGATAGCACAAGCCCGCTTGTATCGGAAGTCGAGGAAAACCCACTGGTACTTTCAACAATCCATTCGGCTAAAGGCCTGGAATGGCATGCTGTATTTGTACCCCACTTATTGGATGGTTTATTTCCTTCGTCGCGGGCTATGAAAAGCATAACTGAGATGGAAGAAGAAAGAAGACTGTTTTATGTGGCCTGCACACGTGCCAAAGAAGAATTATTTCTTAACATGCCTTCGTACTTTAGCACCTGGGACAAGATGCTTACAAAACCCTCGCGTTTTATTGCTGAAATTGACAAGGAGAAGTATCGGTACGAGAGGTAACTCCTCAGCCAGCAGTCAGCAGTTGCTGAAAACTATTCCTTATTTTTAGTGTCGATTATTATCGTTACAGGCCCATCATTTACCAAAGATACCTCCATCATGGCACCAAATTCACCGGTACCAACCAATTTCCCTAAATCAGATTCAAGCTGTGACACAAATTTTTCGTACAAAGGAATAGCAATCTCAGGCGTAGCAGCATGAATATAAGATGGACGGTTTCCTTTCTTTGTTTTGGCATGAAGAGTAAATTGGCTCACACAAATAATGTCGCCATCAATATCCTGAATAGAAAGATTCATAACACCTTGGTCATCTCTAAATATCCTAAGCTGCGAAATCTTTTTCGATAACCATTGAATATCATCATCGGTATCGGCATTCTCTATACCCAACAGCACTAATAAACCTTGTCCTATTTCTGATTTTATTTTTCCTTCTATGCAAACGGTAGCTTTGCTTACTCTTTGAATAACTGCACGCATACTATTTTGTTTTGATGCAAAAGTATAGAAAGTTGACAAGACAGAACATTAAACAACATGGTCTCTATCTATCAAAGTTAGGATTACCAAGTTACTAAATTTGCTTAATCAACTCATTTCCTCAATTCCCTAATTTCACTTACCTTTGCAGCCTGCAAAACATTATTGGGGCTGACTTGGTTTTGACAGCAAGATGAGGTGTTTTGTAAGCATGCCGGGTGTGGGTTTGACCCGTAAAACTCAACTCAATTTATAATAACTGGCGAAAACAATTACGCTCTCGCTGCCTAATCGAATTATAGTAGATTAAGCTTCATCCCGGTTCAAGGAATCGGGACGAGACATCTCCCGGGAGGTTCTTCCTTATCCCATCCCGATAGTGAGATGCTAGCAATTTGAGGATAGTCCGGTTCAAGTCTCGGGGGCCGGGCGAAACAAAGAGAATAAGGTTTAGGTTGGTTGTACCTTGCCGGCCTGCTCCCGACAATTAAGTTGGAACTAAGCATGTAGAAAGCAAATGGTCTCCTTGTTTGGACCCGGGTTCGACTCCCGGCAGCTCCACAAATCGCATTTCTTTGAAGGGATGTGATTTTTTATTTGGTTGAAATACAATAAAATGAGTATATTTGAATTCTAATGATTTTATATGAATTTAAACAAATGTTTCACCATTATAACACCTGTGTTTCACCATGAGTAAAATTGTTTCACCAAAAGGCCATCAAGACTCTTTTTCTGTAGTTTTTTATGCTAACTTGTTGAAAAGCAAAGAAAACAGTGTAAAGATTTATTGCAGAATTACTGTCAATCGCAGGAAAAGTGAATTTTATACCAATATTGAGATTCCAAACTCAAAATGGAACTTTGAGAAAAATTCTCCAAAGGAAATACAAACAGAGGATGAATTATATGATATTCAGAGTGACCTTAGAAAAATAAGAAGGCGTTTTATCGATGCAGATATCCATCCTTCAGCAAAGGATATTGTAGAAGTGTATAAAGGAAATGATGAACGCCTCAAAGGGACAAGAGTCCTTGCCTATTATGAAAACTACTATAAATCAATTAAGAAACTGGGTGAATTATCAGACTCAACCATAAAACATTACAGAGTTACTTTCCGGATTCTCGAACAGTATCTTATCAATAATCGCAGAACAGATCTACAGTTCGAAGATTTGGATTTAAACTTTTTAAAGGCATTTAATGAGTTTCTGATAGTCGATTATAGAACAAAAGAAGGGAACTCCATTGTCAGAAACACTGCCAATAAACATCATTCCAGACTAAAGGCAATAATAAACAGAGCAATTGATGATGGTATTTGTAAGTATAACCCATACGATAAGTTTAGGCTTAAATTTGAAAAGTCGGAAAGGGATCGTCTTACTGAAGAAGAACTTCAGGTTTTTGAAGAGCTTAATTTTAAAAACGATGAAAGAAGTCAAAAAATTTTGGATATATTTCTATTCACTTGCTATACTGGTATTCGATTTCAAGATGGTCAGGATTTGACTTTTAACAATGTAATAAAAGATGGAAACGATTTTTCTATTGACTTCAAAATTGGTAAAACTAAAGAACCTATTACAATTCCTTTAATAAAAAAAGCTGTAGCGATAATAAATAAATATCAAGGCAAAAAGAAAAGTGATCCTGTTCTGCCACAGTTTTCAAATCAAAAATTCAATTTGTATTTCATAGAGATTGTCCGATTATCAGAATTAGGTAGACATATTACACATCATGTTGGCAGACATACCTTTGCAACAATTGCTTTGAATAATGGAATTCCACTTGAAGTCGTTCAGAAGATTCTTGGTCAAGGCAGCATCCGGTCAACTCAAATCTATGCGAAGATGCTACCAAAAACGATACGGGAGCAAATGCGGAAACTTGAATAGGTGAATAATATTGAAATAATAAATTAATCAGGAAGGAACGTACAACATAAATACCACAATATTAGCACATTAAAAAACGGCATCCTTTGTAAAAATAAAAAACAGCATTCTTTGTTGGTAATATTATTTGTATATACGAACATAATTTTATATGTTTACAAAAAGAAATTAATAAGTTTACATGAAAGAATATAGAATTAGTATTAAGCCATATCTCAATAAAAGAGTTCAGCCGATTAATATTTCGAGATCGCTAAATGGCACTATTCAAGAAGTTGAAGCCTGGCCATTGTATTATCAAGTAGTATACAAAAGAAAAAACACAAACATCCGGTCAGCTTATGCAAAAGGCCTAAACGAGTTTACTAATCATTTTGTTTCCCTTGATGATAAAGACAAGATTTATGATGACGCTCAGAAAGTAATTAAAAGGGATATACAAATCATTGAGCAAATTATAAGGTATAAAGAAAAGAAAGAAGCAGATTTTTCAATTATTGGTATTAGAAATGCTTATGAGGAATATGCAATCGGATTACATCACCTTCTAAATGAAAAGCTTTTGACATTTCTTAGTTTTAAAGTAGTAAATACTTTAGATCCGAACTCAATTGCACTTTTTAACTTCAAAAATGGAAGTGCATACACTATATACCGGTATGCTGATATATTGTTCAAGCATCTTGATATGTTTACTCTTTCGGAACATAAATCATTTGCCTTAATCAAAACTTTCTTTGAGATATATTATAAGCCAATGAAAGGATTAGAAACTAAAAACTTAAGGCATCATGTTGGAGTACCAAGAGATTACTTCAATGATCCGCTTCTAATTGATTTTCTGAAAGGTGATTTGAGGAATATGTTATTAAGCAAAGGTTTAAGTACTGAAAAATGTTCTGAAATATTGAATACTATTTCTCTGGTATTAAAGAAGCCAAGAGTATTTAACCTTTAAAATTTTTTTACACTTATTGTTCGTAATGTACATATGTATAACCAACATAAAACAAAAAAATGAAAACAACTGAATTTAGTTTTTTACCGGTATCAACCGGTGAGTTAAAGGAAATGGTAAAAAATGCTGTTTCAGAAGTAATGTGTGCTTTTTCAAAGCAGAGTCCAGAAGAGGTCAATCTTAATGACTGGTGTGATGAAGAAGATGCTATGAAAACTCTAAAAAGGAAAAAAACGTGGTTTCATAACAGAAGGAAGGATAATACATTACCAGGGAAAAAGGCTGGTGGTAAGTGGTGGTACAAAAAGGAAGACCTTATAAGGTATATCGAAAAGGGTGTTGAATCTTAGTCTTATTGAAAATGAACAAGAGGTTTAGTGATAGTATTACGTCCAAAATTTCAATCATAGAAGTTATTTCCCTTGAGACCAAATACACAATAAAAAACAGGTCTATTGATAAATGTCCTTTTTGTGGCTCAGGCACGGGTTCTAATAAAACCTGTGCCTTTCATGTATATCCTAAAACAAATTCATATTTTTGCTTTGCCTGTAATGAAGGGGGAAATCCAATTAATTTTATATCAAAGCTTCATGGGATTAACAATGCGAATGCAGCCAAATACCTTGATGAAAACTATGGGACATCTACAGTCATTTCAGAAATAGACAAAACGGATGTTACAGAAACAAAATTGTCAAAACTTATATGGGCTATCAAACAAAATGATAATGCCCCGGCAATTGAATATCTGGAAAAGAAACGGGGAATAAAATTGACTGAGACCTTAAAAAAAGCTATCTTCTATGATTCCTTTAAGCACTCTGTGGTGTTTTTCGACCGGATTGAGCAGTTGGTTAACTATCGAGGTATTAACAGTACAGCTAAAGGGAATACGAAAGGGAGCAAATTAACCAATGCCGTGTTCGACAATACTTTACGAAAGGATGCTCAAACAGTCTTCATAACCGAAGGTGTGATCAATGCACTTTCGCTTAATTCGCTTGGGCATTCGGCTCTTGCGTTTTTTTCGACGTCTAACAGGGTAGGAAAAGCTGACCGGTTTAAGCGTTATTTGGAAGGAAAACACATTGTCCTTGCCTTCGACCCTGATAATGCAGGAATAGCATACACACAATTCTGGATTGGCAGCTTAGTCGATTCGGATATTGCATTTCGGTCTGTTTCGGTACTGAAACAACCACCAGGCGAAGATATAAACGATCTTCTCCGAAAGGGTGAATTGACAGGTTTGTTGGAGGATGAGAATAACCGCGAAATTAGGTTAGACAAAAAGTCAGCTACCAAGGCTGATATTCTGTCCATTTATGAACCTGTTCTGAACAAAGACGGATACCTGAAGGATATTAAAATCCAATATGCTAATCTGAATGAGGTTTTCCGAAAATTAGGCTTCATAAGATACGATATTGATATGAGCAGCATCTACATAAAGAACCTGGATAATGTGCTTACACAGGTTTCTACGAAGGCTATGCAGGATGAATTTCTTAAATTATTGGAAGATTTACCCGAAAAGTTAGACGATTATGTCTCAAAAAAAGACCTTATAGAAAAGTTCTACCGTAATCCCGGGCAGTATTTTAGTGAAGCCAGGTTCTCTTTGTTAAGACCAACTGCACCAATTGAGTTTGTCACGGATACAAAGGATAAGTCATTCCTGTTCTTTAGGAATGCATATATCGAGATAGCTGCTGATCAAGTCATTCAACACCCATACAGTGAACTGGAGGGCAAAATTTGGAAAAACCAGATAATAGATCATGACATTCAATATATTCCAAACCAGGAAAACAAGCCGGTATTTGAAAAATTCCTGAGGAATGTTTCCGGGAAAGATGAGAATAGATTTTCTTCTCTTCTGTCAATTATTGGTTATCTGGCACATTCATATTACGACGGTAAACTAAAAGCAGTAATTCTGACAGATAGTAGCATTAGTGAAGGTGCGGAAGGCAGAACCGGGAAAACGTTGTTCGCCAAAGCATTTGGGCAAATAAAGGTGTATGTAGAAATCAACGGAAAAGACTTTGATCCTTCCAACCGGCACAAATACCAGTCTTTAAGTATTGATACGGAAGTAGTCCATTTAAATGATGCAAAAAGAACCTTACAATTCGAGTTGCTTTTTAATGATATAACCGAAGGTTTAAGCATCGAGAAAAAGGGCAAAACTCCGATTAGGACACATGCAAAAATGATTGTCTCCACCAACAGAACAATTAGTCTGGAGGGTGGCTCTGCAAGAGACCGGGCATTTGAATTTGAGTTTTCCGATCATTACAGCGAACATTACAGCCCTGCCGATGAGTTTGGTCACTGGATGTTCCGGGATTGGGACGAAGAAGAGTACAACCGGTTTTACAATCTCTACATTAAATGCATCCAATTGTACTTAAAGAAAGGATTGATAGAGGCACCATCCATCAACCTGGAGCGCCGGAAGCTAATTGAAGCGACCTGCATGGACTTCGTTAACTTTATGGATGAGCAATATGCTTCGAATAATTTTCAGTTGAACCAGAAAATAGAGAAAAAAGAGCTACATGAAAGGTTTCTGGTTAACTACCCGGAATATAGTCAAGGGCACAAATATCAGCATCAACGCAATTTCACTGTCGCCTTGCGGAAATGGGCAGAGTTCACGCCAGGTGTGGAAAGTAAAGTGGAAGAAAGCAGCTCCGGAGGTAGTCATTTCATTACATTTCAGACAAATTGAGAAATTCAAAAAAGGACAGGGGGGTATTTTTTGTAAAAACTGTTGACTCTAACTTCATCAATATCTTAATCAATGGATGTGGATCAATATTGGCAAAGTATCTCCCGACAATTATCATTAAAAGCATGGCTTGGCTTAAAATCAGCTAATTATTAATTCGGAAGTGTAGGTAGAGTCTATAGATTTATGAGTTTTATCTGCCCTCCCTATAAAATCAACACAATGAACGATTCAAATAAGAAAAATATAAGGCTTGAACTGGTCGCCAACACCTTTCATTTCCTGGTTCAAATGCAGAACCTGATGCGCAGAAAGGCCGGGAAGAAGGTTTCTTTTCAGAAGTTGATACTCTATTACTTCTTTAAGGGAGTTTCGCTGAATTTGAAGCGGAAACAGGATTTTGTTCAGAAATTCATCCAAAATGATCAGAATCTTGCTGAATTGAATGCTGAATTGACCATAATTGATCAAAGTATTGATCAGTTTCGTGACGATACTGCCGCTGCACTGAATGGTTTGAGCGAAAAAGACTACCTTTTACAACGTGATTTAATCAATCAGTTTCATCTTCTTCAGTCAAAAGAACTACGATTGATAAAAAAAGAAGAGAATTTGACACGCTTGGAACAAAAATCCACAATGCAATTGCAGGAAGTCAATGATCTTAAAATGCAATTGCTTTTAAAGAATGCCGAATTGGAATTAAAAACAAGTGAATTGAATAGCTGCAAGCAATGGTTTGATTCAACCTATGATAAATTGAAGGTATGCCAGTCTGAAATTGCTGCTTTGAGGAATGAAAAAATTGAACGTCGCTCTAATTTTAGAGAGCTCAAAAAGCTTCTTGAGAAAGTAAAACAAAATACCGATGAACTGTTAAGGTCAGAGAAATCCTGGTTCAACCAGGTGCTGAAATTTGCATTGCCGGTATTGGCTTACTTCGGGGCTAAAGCCGGTTCGAATAAAAAATCAGATTCTCCCGACACAGCTTCCTTAATGAAAGAAATAAAGGAGATCAGCAAGGAATTGACGGTGCTCAGCAAAGTTCCTTCTTAGCTGCAAATCAGTTTGAACAGACATTCTATAGCAGCCATTGTCTTAGCGCAATGGCTGTTTTATACAGAGAGGTGCTAATTTCAAGAGTTTGATAGAAATTATTTGAAGGTTAGACAATTTATCCTGAAGCACATACTCAATCTTCATGTACAACTTTGTTTATGTGAAACTATTTTGAAATTACAAATGAACAAATGCCTCAATTTACATCATATTTTATTTTTCATGTACCACTTTAACCTTAATATTTAGGGTATCCTTAACTTTTGGAATATCATCATAATGCACATATTTGACCATGCTCTCCCTATAATTAGACAATTCATTTGGATCAAACAATACTGTCTTTTCATCTTTTTCAATATAGTCGATATACCTGGCTGTTTTGAGATTATTTGCATATCCATAGTAATAAGTTCTTGTAATATGCATATTTATCTTCAATTCACTGATTTCCATCTTCCTGCCATCTGGAACATAGACCCAATGTGGTTTGGTTATTTCAGGTATCAACATAAAGTCTTTTACCTGAGCATCACATTCGATTTCATTATTCTTCCAATATTCAGCAGCTACCTCAAACAATGACACATCGCTTACTTTAACCAATTTACTTATATCCAAATTGTTTGAAATGGCGATAAACTCAAAACTTGGAGTGATTTTTTCACAGGCATATTCAGTAATTATTATTGGTATTTCAGATTGGAACTTCCATTTCTCATTTTCCATACTGTGAATAGTACACAGTGATATTCCTAATCTATTGGCTTTATGAATTGCTCTATTTGTAAATCCTTTACGGGAAACAAGAACAGCTTTCTGTGCTTGGACATCTATAAGTTTTGAATGTAAAGCATCCACAACAGTAATGTCAAGTTTTTTGCTATAATCCTTGCATTCCACAATGGTCTTTGCATCAAATGGCCCAACCTTACCTGAAATAAGTACATCAATTTGCCTTGGTCCATCCTGGCCATCTAAGAGCACATTATGTTCGACCTTTTCGTGTACATTGGCTTTGCATAAAACAGAAAATACATCACTGGTCAACTTTTCAAATTTTGTACCTGGCTTCATAAATAGTTTTCAATGATTAGAAATTAGGTGTCAAGCAAATATACAAATATGAAAATCATGGATTGTGAAATTGCTAATAATATTTTACCTAATTTTGGAATCTATATGCCGAATGTGGCAACTGATTAGGAGTAGAATACGGCACATAATGGATCACTTTCATTTAACCAGTAGCAAATAGTTGGTAATTAGTCAATAATAAACCTCGTATGATTGATAACTTGATTCAAACCATTACACCAGATAGTCTTCAGTCTTTCTTTCGCAAAAAAGTATCCGCCTTTAAGCCACTGAATGAAAACCTAAACCATTTACTCAATAAGAAGGATTTTGAGAAGTTTGGTAATCTCCACAAAATTGGAGAAGTAGAATATGGTGACTCCGATGAATTAATCATCTTCTCGTGCAAGTATAAAGGGGAACTTACTTCACGTAGCTCAAAGCACAAGCAATATGAAATTGCCAAAAAGATTCTAAAAGAAGAATTTAAAGATGCAGCAATTTTTGCCTTTATTGATGATTTAGGAAGATTCAGGTTTAGTCTTATCCGTACAATTTATGCTGCCGGAAAGCGTGATTGGAGCACCTGGAAACGATACACTTACTTTGTTGACCCCGAAAAACCGAATAAAACATTCCGGAATCAAATCCATAAATGTGCTTTTGATTCGCTCGATAACATCCTGAAAGCCTTCTCCATTGAAGCAGTTACCGATGATTTCTACAATGCCTTTAATCCAACATTTGATAAAATTGCAAATAGTGTTATTGGCAATGTTGGTTTTGAAATAAAACAGGACTTTGCGCTTCTTTTTGTTATACGGCCCATTTTCATTGGCTTTGTTCAGAAACGGAAATGGCTGGGTGATGATGAGGAATTTTTGCAATCGTTTTGGAATGAATACAAAGATAAATCCTTTGGGAAAGACGATTTTTATTTCCGATGGCTTGAACCCTTATTTTTTGAAGCACTCAACTCGACACCCGGAAAGGAAGTACAATACAGAAACAACGATTTCTCGGAGAGTACCCGTGTAGCCCTGAAAATGGCACCATATTTAAATGGTGAACTTTTTAAACGAAAAACCGGATTTGATAACATTGATTTATTTATCCCTGACAAAACTGTCGGAGAACTTTTTGAGTTTCTATTCCAGTACAATTTTACCATTGAGGAAAACACCAGATATGACGAGGATCTTGAATTGAATCCTGAGTTTTTGGGAATCATTTTCGAGCGATTGGTAAATAAAAAAGACGGGGCAGTTTATACTCCAAGAACTGAGGTGGACTTTATGTGTCGTATTTCGTTGGTAAAGTGGCTGCAAAAGGCCAAAGTTGCTAATACCAAAGACTTGTATGCCTTATTTTTTAGGGAAATGGGCAACGGCGAAGAGTTTGAAGATTTCCGGAAAGAAGGGGATTTCTCCAGGAAAGAACTTGAAAACCTTATCAATTTACTGAAAACTGTAACCGTTTGTGATCCTGCTTCCGGGTCGGGAGCTTTCCCGGTAGGCATGATGCAGGTGATAAACGAAATCCTGTGCAATTTACAATCGAGGGAAAAAACGCCAGACCATTTGAAAAGGGACGATGATTTTGACCGGAAGAAAGCCATTATTGCCAATTCACTGTATGGCGTGGAAGTAAAAAGATGGGCTGTCTGGATTAATCAACTTCGATTGTGGTTATCCTTGTTTGTGGATATTCCCAGTGAAAAGGAAAACGAATTTAGATTTTCAATGACACCGTTGCTTCCCAATCTTGATTTTAAAATTCGCCGGGGTGACAGTATTGTTCAACGAATCGGGAATAAATTATTCCCTGTGCAAGGACACCAAGACTTGTTGAGCACTGCCTTAAAAACCCAAATCACCAAACTGAAAAAAGAAAAGATCGACTTTTTCTATAGCCGTTCGGGGAACTATACTGAAATCCGCAAAAAGGAAAACAACATTTTCAGAACAATCATCGATGAACAAATTTCGGAAAAGATAAAACAGTTGCGGGTTTTAACCCGAAAACCTGAAGCTGAACAAACATCAATGTTTGCGGACGAAAATCCAAAACTGGCCAATCCTGATTTGTTCCAGGACCAGATAGACCAGCTAAATCAGGACATTGAAGCGTTAAGAACAGAGAAGTTTGCTTTTAAAGAAGACCACCCGCTAATATGGAATATTGAGTTTGCCGAAATATTTTACGACAAAGGCGGTTTTGATATTATCATTGGCAACCCTCCGTATGTGCGACAGGAAGACATTACTCGTCGAAGCCGAACGTGTCGTCCGTACCCGTGCCGTCCACGGTAATGGCCCCAGCGGCCAA
>CAYLZH010000077.1:0-17440 GCA_964388245.1 uncultured Bacteroidales bacterium | reverse complement strand
ATAAACTGGTGGGATATCGGTATACATAATTGCGATTTACCCGGACTTTGGAGTCTGGACTATGTTGAAGTCCTGGAAAATGTAAAGGAACTTGGGTTCAATACAATTCGCCTGATATATGGTGGAAATGTGGTACGAAACCACAGGGCCGGTATCGACGAACCTGTACAATGTATAGCTTATTGGATTGGCGACAACTACCTTTTATACGGACTCACCGAGTTTGGATTACTGAATCATTTGATAGCACGCTGCGAACAAATGGGTATCAATATCCTTTTAGGTCATCAGGATAATATTTATGGAGGTAATTTATGGTACGATGCCAACGATATCGAAAATTCTACGAACGACTATCTGCAGAACTTAGCTTATATAGCAAATTATTTTGGACATTACCCGAATGTTGTCGGTATCGATATTGTTAATCAACCCTTTGGAGCTGTCTGGAACGGTACGGGAGCAGAGAATGATTACAGGGATTTCATTAACTCTGCCGGCGATTCAATATTAAAGTATTGCCCAAACTGGATGATTTTTGCACAAGGTCATCAGTATACCTCCGATTCCGAACTGGCAGCAATTGAGCAAAGTAGTCAGGGTGGAAATAATCAGTATGGCCTGGGCGAAAGCTTTGCAGGTGTTCGCAAATGGCCTGTGAATGTTCCATCACATAAAATAGTTTTTACTCCTCAAACATATACATACAATCATTCATTCGTAAATGGAAATACTATTGATACTATCGATAACTATCTGGCAGAAGTAAACGATTGGCGCTGGGGTTATTTAGCTGAAGATTTTGCAGTAATGCCCGGAGGATTTGGTGTCGGATATAATGAGTATAGCTATGCCGAGGGCTGGATGGAGCATTTTATCGAGTACATGGCCGAGAAAAAACTTCCCGGATCGTTCTACTGGTGCTATAATGGCGATGCTTCGATGGGGCTGATGGAAAGCGACCTGACAACATTAAAGGAAGATAAGCATAGGGACCTGATTGTAATGTTTGGCGTTGTGGATGATACAATTCCTTCAGCCGGAGGTACTTTATATTCACCTCGTGATGGTACAACTTACAGTTTCGATTCCGATGACCTGCCCAACAATACAGTTGTAAAACATACCTCAATGTGGTCGGGTAAGGCTAATATACCAGAGCTTGGAAAACTAAAATCAATATTACACGAATTTGAGGTAACAGGATCGAATCAGGCTAATACTGATTTTACAATCACAGTTGAATATACCGATAACGAACTGGGTTCGGTTAATGAGAGCAGCTTGTCGTTTTACAGGCACACAGGTAGTTATTGGGAAATAATGCCAAGTGTACTCGATACAGCTAATAATGTAATTGAGTTAAGTACAAGTCAGTTTGGAGCTTTTGCAGTAGTCGAAATCGATACTACAATCGAGGTAATTGCAGAAGATGAACCATTCCCAATGCAGGGTTATTATTTTGCAACCGATTCAATTGTAAACTTATATCCCGATCATAAAAAAGGACATCTGTATCAAGCCGGTGAATTAATCAACCTGCGCGGAGCAAGCTGGTCTGGTGTTGGCGTTCAGGGTTGTGACCTTCAGGGACTATGGGCAGTGGATTATACCGTATTCCTTCAGAATATGAAAGACAAAGGATTTAACGCCCTCAGGCTTATTTATTCAGGAAATGTGATACGGAACCATATCAATGGCACCGATGAATTAGGACAGTGTATAGCAACCTGGGCAGGCGACAACAGCGACTTTCTTGATAAAACAGAATATGAGTTCCTCGAACTTGTTGTTGCAAAATGCGAAGAGCTTGACATATTTGTTTTACTTGCCCATCAGGATAACACCCATTCAGGTCACCTTTGGTACGATGCCAATAATGTTCAGGCTTCAACAAGCGAATATATCAGTAACCTTGTTTATCTGGCTAATGATTTTGCTGAATACGACAATATTGTAGGTATCGATCTGATATATCAACCTTTTGGTGCAGTTTGGAACGGTTCGGGGGCAAGCAACGATTACAGAGAATTTCTCAATATGGCAGGTGATTCAGTATTAGCTGAGAATCCAAATTGGCTAATTTTTGCTGAAGGGATTCAGTATACTTCCGATCCTGAACTTGCAATTATAGAGCAGTCAAATTTAGGCGGAAATAATGAGTATGGTTGGGCCGAAAACTTTGCCGGTGTAAGAAAATGGCCTGTTAGCCTGCCTGATCATAAGATTGTATTTAGTCCGCAAACATTCCAGTATAACCATTCATATGTAAATGCCAATACTATCGATACTCTTGATAATTTCCTTCCGGCAATCAATGATTGGCGATGGGCCTATCTGTCGGAGGATTATGCGGTTGTTCCAAGTGCATTCGGCGCAGGATATTATCCTGGTTCTTATAATGAAAAGTGGCTCGAGCATTTTGTAGAGTATATGGCAGAGCGGAAATTACCCGGATCATTCTATTATACATTGAATGCAACCGATGACCGTGGATTGCTTGAAAGCGACTGGTTGACAATGAAACAAGATAAACTGGACGATGTACAGGTATTATTTGGAATGGTTAAAGATACAATCCCTGCGGCTGGTGGTACAGTATATTCGCCACGCGATGGAACAAGCTATAATTTCAGTGCAGGCGATATTCCTGCAAACACAATCATCAAGCATACATCAATGTGGTCAGGAAAAGTTGATGTACCTGACTATGGCGACAAAGCTACAATCCTTCACGAATTTGAAGTAGAGTCATCGAATGCAGCAAATTATCAATTTGAAATCACAGTTGAATATACCGATAATGAATTAGGTTCGGTTGATGAAAACAGCCTGGCATTTTTCAGGTACAGTGGTCTTTCATGGGATTCAGTACCAGGTACACTCGACATAGTTAATAACCAGATTCAGATTAGTACTAACCTGTTCGGAATTTATGCTGTACTTGGCCATATGCTTCCTCAGTCTGCTCAAAATGATATTCCGGGTTGTACCGATCCTTTATCATTAAATTATGATCCTGATGCTACAATTAGTGATGGAACCTGCCTTTATGCTCCTGCATGGGAAGTTGATTTAACCGGACAGGTCCACTCTGTTGATATCCCGGCAAGTGTTTCATTTGCCCTTAACGAACAAGAAATTGAACATTTTGACTTTATTGGAGTATTTTATGATTCGTTGGGTGTCGAGAAATGTGGTGGCTATTTAATGTGGGAAGGCGTAACTACAATTATGTTGGCTTATGGTGAACTTAACGGTTTCGATGGGTTTGTATCTGGTGAAGAATTCTCCTGGAAATTATGGGATGCATCAAATGCAATGAGTTATGATTTAATTGCAAGCTATGATCATTCTTATCCTAATACAGCGGCGTTTAGTGTAAATGGCCAAAGCGGTTTAACAGCTCTTATGTCTGCTATTCCTGCAACTCAGACCATTGCCCTGAACAATGGATGGAATATGATTTCAATGAATGTGATGCCTCACAACAATTTATTGGAAACTATATTAAGCCCGATAATTTTAGATATAGCCATTGTAAAAGATTATGCCGGAAATGTTTACTGGCCAATGCTGGGTATCAATATGATAGGTACTGTAGATATTGGTGAGGGGTATATGGTTAAAGCTGCAGCAAATCAGAACCTCATGATAAGTGGATATGAGGTTATACCCGAATACTACCCGGTAGATGTACCTTCCGGATGGAGCATGATTGGTTATCTGCGTAATAATGCTGCCAACCTGGTTGAAATATTGTCATCCTATGTAAACAATATAAATATAGTTAAAGATGTAAATGGTGATGTTTACTGGCCAGCAATGGGGGTAAACACCATTGGGAATTTTGTTCCGGGCCAGGGATATCAGGTCTATGCAAATGCTGCATTTACACTTTGCTATCCGTCGAACAGCACCTCCTTTGCAAAATCAGGTGTTACTAATGTCCAGCCAGACTATTATCGCGGCATTCGGAAAACAGGAAATAACATGACCCTCGGATTACGCTGTGATGGTGTTGATATACAATCAGGTGATGAAATTGGGGTATATAACCAGAATGGATTATTAGTGGGTGCTTCGGTTGTTGCAGATTATATAACTGTGATTTCGATATGGGGTAACGATGAACATAGTGAAATTACTGATGGATTAATTTCAGAAGAAGAATTTATCCTTAAGCTATGGAAAAAGTCAGATAATTCTGATCCCAAGGAAAATAACTCAGAGAAAGAATACAATCTTGAAGTAGTAAGCTGGCTTGAAGGTGATGGTAGCTATCAGGAAAATAAAACAGCTTTGGCCGGCATATTAAAAATTGTACCTAAAGAGGATGAATTTACACTCGGCCAGAATTTTCCAAATCCATTTACAGGATTTACTGAAATAACATATTATCTGCCTGAAACATGCGATGTTGAACTTGAACTGTTTAACGCACTTGGCGAAAAAATTTTAACCCTGGTTAAGGATGTGTTGACTGCCGGAAGCCATACTTTACATGTTAATTGTCAGGATCTTTCATCAGGAACCTATTACTATAGAATTAAAACACCTACCTATGAGGAAACCAAAAAAATGACAGTCCAATAGTAGTAAACTCTTTATTCAGATTAGCCTCCTTATTCTTGTAAGGGGGCTTTTTAATTTTAATATTTTCGTATTGATACTGTAAAAAATGTGTTTTACAGCATTTTTTTTAAATTCTTAAAGTTGGAAACATTTATAAAACCTGACCAATCGGTCTAATGATGGGATCTTGTTTAAATATCAAAATTCGATGCAACTATTTTTCAGATACTGTATCATAAAAATATGTAATTTTGTTTGATACGACATATTATTATTCACGAATAAATTAAACTATGAGACTTTTATACCTTTTTGAAAAAATTACCCTTAAGCAATTATTAACCTGTTTTCTTCTCATTACTTTTTCAGTATCAATTGCACAATCACCTGTGTTGATTATTGACCTTGATGGAAATACGAATTCCGGTCCGGCAATCGAAACAGCTATTGTAAATAATGGATTAAGTGCTGATTATGTAACAGTTTTTCCTACCATTCTAAGTTCATACGAAGTAATATTCGTATGTCTCGGAACCTATAATGCAAATCAGGCATTGTCAGCAACTGAAGGTTCAAACCTTGCAAATTTTGTTAATAGTGGCGGTTGTTTGTATATGGAAGGTGCCGACACCTGGGTATACGACCCGGCAACCTTAGTTCATCCTCTGTTTAATATCAATGGAACCTCGGATGGGAGTGGCGATTTGAGTTTTATTGTTGGGCAGGCTGCAACATTATCTGAAGGATTAAGCTTTAATTATGTTGGGGATAATAGCTATATCGACCAAATTGAGGCCATAGCACCAGCTCAGGTACTGTTTGGAAATACACCTGTGTTTTACGACTGTGCTGTAATCCATGAAACTAATACATATAAAACCATTGGTGCTTCTTTCGAGTTTGGCGGATTAGAGGATGATACACTTTCCGGATCGACCAAAGATCTTCTGATGGAAAAATACCTTCAGTTTTTTGACCTATTGCCTGAAAATTCGAATGATATTGGCATTGTCGATATTATAAGCCCGGCAAACAACTTAAACCAGGGCGATACGGTTCCTGTTGAGGTTGTGCTGAAGAATTTTGGAGGTGATACCTTGTACAGCGCATCAATAGAATATGCACTTAACGCAGGTACATCCACAACATATTCATGGTCGGGAATGCTTGCATTTAACGAAACCGATACTGTATCGATTGGCAATCTTGTTATTCCATCCGCAAATTATGACCTGTGTGCATGGACAGTTAGTGCCCCCGACTCTATAACTTATAATGATACGCTGTGTATGGGTCTGACTATTGTTCCTGCTCTTGATGCCGGGGTTATCGAAATTTATCAGCCGCAGGGAAATTTAGTCGAAGGCGATTCAATCGATGTTATAGTAGAAGTTAAAAATTTTGGCCTCGATACACTAAGTGCTATGGATATAACTGTAATGCTAAATGGAGGCTTTGTTTTTACTGAAAGCTGGACGGGTGCTTTGTTGTCAGGAGAGACCGACTCTGTTGTTTTTTCTTCAGTAGTTATCCCCCTGGGAAATTCCGAAATTTGTGTTAATACTCAATTAACAGGCGATCAGAATGTCGCAAACGACACACTTTGTGCTGCTGTATTTGGAAATCCTGCAAACGATGCAGGAGTTTTCGAAATAATGGAATTACCCCAGTCAAACGGTGAGTATAAAGTATTCGCAAAAATTATGAATTCGGGTGCCGATGACCTGACTTCAGTAGAACTACACTGGAGTATTGATTTACTTCAACAATCTACAGTTTATTGGACTGGATTGGTATTGCCAGGTGCAATTTCAGATCCAATTCTTTTAGGAAGCTCTGTTTTTTCAGCCGGAATTTATACCATTACTTTAAATACTGCATTACCAAACGGCGTAGTCGATATTTTCAATGCTGATGATACACTCCAAACCTCCTTTGAATTTCTTACTGCTTCAGTTGTCGACACATTTCCATATTGCGAAAGCTACGAAACCGGATTAGGCAACTGGATACAAAACACATGGGACGAAATGGACTGGACCCAGGATAATAATGGTACGCCAACAAATAATACCGGTCCATCATCAGCATACGATGGCGATTATTATTTATACACTGAAGCATCGTATCAAAATACAGGCGATATAGCCAGTATCGAAGTTGTTTTCGATTTTTCAACCTTTCAGAATCCTGAAATAGTTTTTAACTATCACATGTACGGATCACAAATGGGAACCCTGCACCTCGATGTATTCGATAGCATTTGGCACGAGGATGTTTGGATGTTATCCGGAAATCAGTTTAATCAATGGTATCAGGCAAATATAAATATAGTTGATTTTGGCGGATTGGATCATGTTGTTGTTCGTTTCAGGGGTGAAAGGGGATTTGGCTCCCGAAGTGATATTACTATCGATAACTTTTGTATAAATGAAATTTTATCGACCGATGTAGGATTATCTGAAATATTATCTCCCGTCGATTATGTTTGTTCCAACTCTACAGAGCCTGTCTTTGTTGTTGCCGAATCATTTGGAGTCGATCCTGTGTCAAATATACCGGTGATGTTGGAGTTTGTTGATCCTATAGGCGTTTCAACGACGATTTATGACACCATTGCAGGACCGTTAAACCTGGGCGACACCGATACAATTCAGTTTATGCTTAGCGGGTTTGCATCAATTGGAACCTATTCTTTTTCGGCTTCAGTCAATCTTACAGGCGACCAGGATTCATCAAATGATACCATTGTGGGACAAGTACAAAGTATCATGACAATATCTTCATTTCCTTATGATGAGGATTTCGAGAATGGAAATAATTACTTTTTACTCAGTTCAGCATCATTGTCTGATGTAGGAATATCAGGCGATACCATCAATAGTTATTTAAGAATTACAGGCGGAAATGTAAACCAGGGCTGGACAGGTGGAGCAACTACAACACCTCAGAATGCCTGGGTCGACAATGTAACTCATATTGCGTCGGCAACTACATGTACCGTTGATGCTACTCAGCTTGCAGGATTAACTCTTGAATTCGATTTACGGCAGACTTACTCATGGACACAGCTTTATAGTTGGTTCAGGCTGTTGGTAAATGATACTGTTCAGGTGGCAGATATCAATGGGGTATCAAATTTTAATCCTGTTACTGCCTTAAACGATACCTTCCAGACAATTAAGTTCAACCTGAACCAATATGCCGGAACCATCTTTACTTTAACATTTCAAGGCTCGTGTAAGTACAACGATATCTATAATCCTACAAACTATCCCGAGGGCGATCAGGCTTTAATTGATAATATTCTATTGTACGAACCCTTGGTTGTTGATGTCGGGATACAGAACGTTAATACACCTCAAGGGGAATTTTGCGGAGGTGGATGGTCACCTATTGAAATAGTACTTGCAAATTATGGTTTATCCTCAGCTTACGATATTCCGATAGGTTATACAATTACTTATCCTGATGGAACTCAACAGGCATTATCAGTTTTATTTACTGACACAATCGGGCCAGGTGGAATGAATTATTTTATTGTTGACTCAGTAAATACCTTGCAGGCTGGTGAATATGTGGTTAGTCTCGCAACAAATCTGGCAAACGATGGAGATCCTGCAAATGATTCAAATTATTCGATGTTTGTTGTCGTTGGTGAGATAAATTCATTCCCATTCGAAGAGAATTTTGTATCGAATGTAAATTACTACTTCAACATTTCGTCGAATAATCAGGCGGCAATTTATTATTTTGATGATAATGGCGATATGGTGCTTCGAATGGAGGGAAGGACTAATTCTGCGTGGTCAGGTCAGTCGGGAAATGTTTCACATCAAAATGCATGGTTCGACAATGTTCAGCATCATGCATTTGCCCAAACATGTAATGTCGATGCAACAGGCCTTACTTACCTGAACCTTGATATCGATTTCAGGCAGAATTGTATTCTTGGAATTACAGACTATAGCTGGTTCAGGGTACTTATTAACGATAGCATTCAGATTGCCGATATAAACGGAATTTCTGATTTTAATCCAACTTATCCACAGGGTGATCCATACGAGCTTCGTACTTTTGATCTGTCGGCTTACGCAGGAACACAATTTAATATTACACTTCAGTCATCATGTAAGTACGATTCAACATACAGTTACCAGGGAGTACCATACCCGGGCGGTGATGCTGTATTTATCCGGGAAATTGCCCTGTATGAGCCACCACCGGTTGATATTTCGGTGATATCAATAAATAACCTGCCCGAACCTGATTGTGACTTAAGTTCAGCACAATCAATTTTAATCGAATTTGCCAATCTGGGAACCGATACACTATTTCCGGGTGCTTCAATTCCATTTAATCTTGATATTAACGGACTCCCGATTCTTGAATTATTTACCCTTCAGGATACACTTGTATATGGTGCAACTTCGTTTTATACATTTATGTATCAGGCTGATTTGTCGAACGATGGCGTCTATCAAATTATGGTATCGTCGGCCTATCCGGGCGATGCAATTCTCGAAAACGACACGGCCCATGCTATGGTAACCAATATTTTAACTGTTTCAAATTATCCGTTCTTACAGGATTTTGAATCGAATTATGATGGTTGGATGAGTAAAACAATTAATGGTGTTGACAGTTGGGAAATTGGAATTCCAGACCAGACACTAATTGATACGGCACATAGTGGATTATATGCCTGGATGACTGATTTAAATGGTAACTATGCCAACTTTGCCGAGATGCATCTCTATACACCATGTTTCGATTTTTCAGATATGCAGACTATTGTTGTTTCATTTTGGCTGAATATTGACACCGAGGCCGATTGGGATGGAATGATTATGGAAGGTACTGCCGATGGATTAATCTGGACAAAAGTCGGTGTTAACGATGTGAACTTTTATAATTCCAACAACAATGCATCATCTAATCCTGTACTTGAGGCCCCGTGGTGGAGTGGTAACCTGGGGGGATGGGTTAAATTTACCGGAACACTTAATGAATTTGCAGGAGAATCAAGTGTAAGATTGCGTTTCCGTTTCGAATCGGACAACAACACAAATGCCGAAGGTATTGCAATGGACGATTTCTTTGTTGATGAGCTATTTTCCTGTAGCATCGAAGGCGATAACGAATTATGTGAAGGTGAATCGGTAACTTTATATGCCCTTGCTACAGGTGGCGATGAGCCCTATACATACCAGTGGAATCCGTTAACAGGACTTTCCGATCCAAATGTCGCACATCCGGTTGCTTCGCCTATAACAACTACAACATACAGTGTCCTTGTAACCGATGCTTCAGGAGAACAGGTTGTGGCCGATATTACTTTAACAGTACTGCCTGCACCTGTTGTCGATTTAGGGGCCGATATTGTCGGAACACCGCCATTTGTTCTTAATGCGGGGCCTGGTGCATCATTTTTCTGGTCCACATTTGAGACAACGCAAACAATATCTGTATCGCAACCGGGAGTATATTGGGTTACCGTAACCGATGCCAACGGATGCCAGGGATCAGACACAATAGAAATAACCATTGCCGGTATTGATGAGTTTTATACAGGTGGTGTGTTGATCTATCCAAATCCGGGCAAAGGGCAATTCAATTGTTCATTCAGGATGGGACTATTGAAAGAAGTGAGATTTACAATCACCGACATTTTGGGTAAAGAAATTTATCATGAGATAATGCCTGGAATTGCAGCAGGCGAGGAGCGACTTTTTGATATTTCGTATTTAACAAACGGAACATACATGATTTATATCCGAAGTGAAAATATTAATGTTGTTCAAAAATTGATTATTCAGAAATAAAAAAACTTTAAAGCAGTTGGAAAACCGGTGGATATCTTAAATTGAAACCGGTTTTTCATTTTATTCCTTATGAGTAAACTTGCACCAATTCTAATTTTATTTGGCTTATTGGGAATGTCGACAAATGCACAGGAGAAAACAAGGATTTACCTGGTTCCCGGGCAGGGATCAGATTACAGGGTGTTTCAGAAGTTGGAACTCAACAGGCAATTGTTTGATACGATTCATATACATTTTGATACTCCTGAAAAGCATGAAGATATGGCCACTTATGCCAGGCGGCTGCTTAAGCAGATTGACACTACCGGAAAATTTATCCTGATTGGTTATTCACTTGGCGGAATGCTTGTTTCTGAGATGTGTAGTTGGTGTTCACCTCAAAAGGCAATAATTATTGCAAGTGCAAAGAGCAGGAGGGAGCTGCCTTTAAAAATCAGGATGTTGAAATATTTTCCTGTTCATCAGCTTGTCCCGGATGGTCTTATCAGAAGGGGAGCCATATTTTTTCAACCCAAAGTAGATCGGATCGAGAAGGATACTGAGCAATATTTCACTGAAATGATTAAAGATAAAGAACCGGCATTCCTGAAGAGGTCCATTCATATGATAGCCCGATGGAACAAACAATCGTTCGATAACACAATTATTCATTTACATGGGGCAAACGACCAAACATTGCCAATCAGAAACGTAGAACCTTCATTTATCCTTCAGGACGGAAACCATAAGATGGTTTTAGCCCGGTATGAGGAGCTAAACATTCTTCTTGAAAAGCTAATAGTACCAGAGTAAAACAAAAAAGGCCCCGGTTAAGGAGCCTTATTTCGAAATAAAATGCTTTTATAAATTATGCTTTTTGCAGAAGTCTGATAAAAGACCATCTAAATCAGGAATACCAATTTCCTGTAAATCGTAATACACACGTGTATTTGGTTTCTTTATATCAATTATCCTGTTCAGGTCGATTGGTGTACCAATAATTACTGCATCACAATCGGCACTGTTAATAGTAGTTTCAAGGTCTTTTAATTGTTCAGCGCTATAACCCATAGCAGGAAGCAAAGTTCCAATGTTAGGATAAATTTCATATGTCTCGGCTAATTTTCCTACTGCAAACGGACGTGCATCAACCAATTCGGCAGCGCCAAATTTTTTTGCGGCAATAATACCGGCACCCAGTTTCATTTCACCATGGGTAAGTGTTGGGCCATCTTCAACAACCAAAACTTTTTTACCACGGATTATTGCAGGATCGTCAACCTTAATTGGCGAAGCACCATCAATAACGATGGCATCAGGATTAACTTTTGCTATGCTTTCCCTTACAGTTTGTATGCCTTCCGGCGATGCTGAATCCATTTTGTTGATTACGATGGCATCGGCAATACGGAGATTAACCTCTCCGGGATAATAAGACAATTCATGACCCGGGCGGTGCGGATCGGCAACAGTTACAGTTAAGTCTGGCTTGTAGAATGGGAAGTCGTTATTTCCACCGTCCCAAAGAATAACGTCGCATCCATCGGGATCGTTTTCGGCAGCCCTTACAATTGCTTCATAGTCGACACCGGCATAAATCACATTACCCCGTACAACGTGCGGTTCGTATTCTTCCATTTCCTCTACAGTACACTTATGTTTTTCAAGGTCCGATACCTCGGCAAAGCGTTGCACTTTTTGTGCATTTAAATCGCCATATGGCATAGGGTGACGAATGGCAACAACTTTCAATCCCTTGTCCATTAAATATTCAATAACCTTTCGTGAAGTTTGGGATTTTCCACAGCCGGTACGTGTTGCAACAACAGCAACAACAGGCTTGGTGCTTTTTACCATGGTGTCGGTATGACCAAGAAGAACAAAATTTGCACCTGCTGAATTAACAATGGCACTCATAGCCATTACTTTGGAATAAGGTACATCGCTGTATGAGAAAACACAGTCGTCAACGTTAAGATCTTTGATCAATTTGCACAGGTCTTCTTCGGCATAGATAGGAATACCTTCGGGATAAAGCTCACCGGCCAGTTCGGCAGGATATTTACGACCATCGATATCCGGAATCTGGGCTGCGGTAAATGCTACAACATTATAATCTTCGTTTCCCCTGAAATAGGTGTTGAAGTTGTGAAAGTCCCTTCCGGCTGCTCCAATAATAATGACATTTTTTTTAGCCATATTCTTTTCTCCTTTAATTATTTATTTAGTATTTAATTGTTTATGTTTTTTTCAGCGCAAATATACGGTTTTAAGTATTACCCCCGAAATGATAACCATCAGCCTTCAGCCTTTTTAGGTTCTTATATAACTGACAAGATTTTAATAAGATGCAGGTTAATCGTATTCTAAAGTTGTGGACATTTCACGTGCTACCGCGAGTGTCCTCACTGGTGGTTTAGCGGTTAATTTGGTCATAATAATCGGTTGCCTTATTAAACTCAATTCGGCCTCTGGATGGAATATAAAATTCATCGGTTAAATCTTTGCCAAATTTTATCGGATTATTACAAACTTTTCTACACAAGTACTATGATTGTTAATCAGTTTGAGATAATAAACCCCGCCTGGCATTTGGCCGATATCAATATTCATTTGATGCAGTGCCTGTGGTATTTGATGGACAAGTTCTCCGGCCTGGTTGTAAATTTCGAGTTTGTGCTGCATGTACCGCCCTTTGAATATATCGAGCCGGATGTTGTTTGTTGCCGGGTTTGGGATAATCCTAACGGACATATCCTTGCCTTCATCCTCAACCGACAAAGTGCAATCTACTACATTGAACCACCTGTTGCTTGTAAAGCTCTGGTCGTGTGGGCCGATAATAGTTACCTCTACCTGTGGATTACTTAATGATGGATGTGCATAAAAGAAATGCGAACTTGTGTCCGGCATAATGTAAAGTGGCTCTTCAATTGTATCGCTTTGGTTGATTACCCAGGTAAAAGGCCCGTTTCCGTTTTCAATGGCAATGGATACCAGTACAGAATCGCCATTACACACCGAATCTTCCCATGAATACAGGTTCATTAACATTGCTGTATCCTGGCAAGAATACAAACCGTCGCAACCGTTGAGGTCGGTTTTTATGAGAAATGGGCGTTGGGGTCCATTGTAATAAACCCTGCCACATAGTACAAAACCATCCTCTACTTCAATCAAACGAAATGGATGCATATGAGCATATAGGATAATCTCAGTTCCAGTCAACTTTAATGGTCTCCTCCAAATTATATCTCCATCATTAGTAAGTTTATATAACCAATTGAAATGGCCGTACCCTGGTTCAAATTCGTTGCTAATTGCATACATTATTTGATTACCAGATTCCATAAGTAATGTAAAACTTTCAGACTTCCCCGGCCTGTTGTATTTTTTCTCCCAAATAATATCGCCTTGCAATGATAGTTTACATAAATACGGATAAGAAAGAGCTGAAGAATCACAGTACTCTGCAAAATTGCCCGCAACTAACAAACAGGAATCTGAAGTTTCAATAACATCACTAAAATAATCTGCACATAGAGGATTTCCTAATGTCTTTTGCCATAACATATTCCCATCCATATTTGTCTTTAAGAGATACAGCTCAGTTAAATCAGGCGGATATCCGAAAAAATATTTGCGTAGACCTCCAATTATTAAACAACTATCAGATGTTTCAATTATCCTAATTCCTAAATCGCGAGCAAAAAATGGATAATTTTTTAGCCATTCCGGGTTTCCTACACTATCAGTTTTTAATATAACTACATCTTGATTTTCAGAGAATACCTGCCCATTTAAGAAACTACATGCACCACCTGTAGCATAAATATAACCATTGTTTGCTACGAGGCAATCACTTAAAATATTTGCATGTGTTGTAGACATTGCATATTTTTTTGTCCACAATGTATCGAATTGTGTATTGAACATTGAAAGTTGCATCGCTCCGGATACTCCATTTCCAATTTGAGATGATAATATATAATTACCATTGTTTGCATCATTTAGATTATTTGCTGCAACAAAATGATGGTAGCCTGAATCTACATAATTGATAATCTCTAAGACCATACCTGAGTCATTTACAAATACCGTGGACAGAAAATATGTTGCAATCGCAACATATCCTGTTTCGGTTTTAACGATGTCGTTAAAATCATGCATTTGAAGAGTATCATAGTATTTATTAAACCGAATTGGCTGAGAAAATGAATAAATACCAATTCCCATCAAAAAGAATAATGTAAGTGTAAAAGTTCTCATAGCCTTATTATTTTGATTGTGTCCCAAGGGTTTGGGACACAATCCATATTTAAATTTCTATCCATCACTTTACCTCCTACTGGTGCGTAATTGCATCGCGTACCTAAAAATAGCTTCAATTCATGTTAGCATTTTTAGTTTTCCTTTTTTACAATTTCACAAACTTCTCCACACCAATTCCCTGGTTGCTGATGAGCTTAAAATAGTACACACCTCCAAGCTCCCGCGCGTGTCCTCACGCATGGTTTAGCAAAAAATTACTAAACCAACTCGGCGAAGTTACCAAACTTCACCGAGCTCCTCTGATTGAACAAATAGACTTTGGTTAGCAGGGGGCTTTTTTTAATCCATCCCAACCCTTCTTTTGGGAAAGGAATGGCTTTCCTCCGAAATATAATATGGGATGAATGTTTTATCGGTATCATTTTTATACAATATTTGGGATTGAAATACTAACAGTAAATTTACGACAAATTTTAGTCATAACGGCAAGCCCCTCCTTGCCTGCCCCGCAAAAGGCGGTGGTTTTAAGGAGGGATTGGGGTAGATGAATAAAAATCTGCCTATCTCATCACCACAAACTTCTCTACCCAAACTTCATTATTTCCTATTGCCCGAAGGATGTAATTGCCGGGGTTTAGATCTGATACATCAATGGTTTTTCTATTGCTATAAACAGGGACTTGCCGAAGCAGGTAACCGGTAAGGCTGTAAACTTCAATTTCTTCGATACATGATACTGAATTGATTGATAAAGTTTCGTTAGTGGGATTTGGGAAAATCTCAATTCCTTTTTCCTGACGTTCCTGAATATCCAGGCCATAAAACTCGTTGTGCAATCTTACAAGAGGCTGGACCGTTTCCCCATTGAAACGGTCGAAGTTTCCACCTACATAATAGGTTTCGTTTGGCCCCTGGGCAAGAATACGTATCCATGACCTTTTGTTTGTTGTCATTACTGTATCGAAACCGGAACCATTAAAGGCTGTGGAGTCTAAATAGCCATTAGCATCTATTTTAGCTATGCATCCCCGAGGGTAGCCATTGAAATGAGTAAACATCCCCCCTACTAAGTAACCGCCATCATAAGTTGGACAAATGACATTAGTTTGAGCATTGGTGATACCACTAAAACAAGTATTGTTAAAAGTACTATCAATACTACCATCAGGCATTAAGCGTATAAGTACACGAGGATTCCAATTTACACCTGAGCCAATACTATCACCTTCTAACCAAAAGCTCCTCCCAACAATAATTTTTCCATCATTTTGGATATATAATGGCAAAGCAGTACCCCAAATAATTGTTGTCCTAAATGTAGTATCTAATGTTCCATCATTGTAAATCCTGCAGAGACTACTAATGTTTGTACTATCGTATTTTGTGAACTTGCCTACTAAGAACACCCTGCTTGAATCGTATTTAACGATGTCCCATACACAATCGTTGGTATCGTGGTTAAAGGTAGTATCAACATGCCCGTCCGGGTTCAGGCGAACAAGGTTAAAGCGGGTTTGATGTGTGGTGTCGGGATAATAAACCATATTACACCCACTAATCAAGGATGAATTATTATCGAAAAACTCAATGTCTTCAATATCATCACTTAAATCGGAGTGGAAATTATTATGCCACGAATTATACAATATCTCTCCACTCAAATTATAGAATAAGCACCACAAGGAACCAATTGCGAAAAAACTATCTTGTCTATTTATAATTGTCCCGGGACCATCAGAAGTAACAAGATTGTTAAATGATTCATCCAATATCCCATTTTGAGATAGACGAAGAATATCACCATAGGTTTTATTATTTTTGGTAAAATTAAAACTTCCAGAAACAATAAAATCACCATTAGCTAATCTAATATGTGAAGCAAGTCGTCCCTTTGATAAATATCCACCGTAAAAATCAAAATTTAGGTCAAAGCTTTGATCTATGCTTAATGGCTGTGAAGTAGCATCAAATACCACGAATAATATGGCCAATATGTTCAAAATGTTTTTCATACAATAATTTTCTACTAAATTAATAAAAAACGGAAGTACATTTCAATATGCACTTCCATTTGTGTTCGTCTTACTTCAGGATTACCAGTTTGCCGTTGGCAAGTTGTTTTCCTTTGTAGATAATTTCGTAAAGATAAGTGTCATTCTCAATTTTTCGAGTATCCCATATCCAAACTCCCTCCTTATCTGTAATAACTTGTTGCCGAACAATTACACCCTTTAGGTTACCTATCCTCAATAGTGCTTTTCCTTCCAATAACGGAAGTTCCCATTCAAATTCAGCGAAGTTTTCTGCCGGGTTTGGCCTCACATTAAGTTTATTGTAGTAATCGTTCAATACTTTATCAGGATCGTAGTAGTTAATTGAAGCCGATTTCGGTTGTGAGGCAGTATCAGTATTTACAGGATAGTCCACACATAATCCATAGGCATAGCATAGGATATTCCTTGCCTTGACTGCGGCCCAGCCACCTGCACCGGCAATTATCTCTAAATCTGCGAGTTTAGTTGAATCTAAATCAAAAATGGTTACATTACTATCGCTTAATTCTTTAAAAAAATCATACAGCAACATAAAATTATCATGGTCGTCCAGCTTTCTGCCGTCCAGGTCGAAATCAATAGCTATGTCATCCAATATTCCTTCTGCACTGATAAAGTCAGATTCTTCTATATAGGAATCGGCCAACAAATAACGGTCGCTTAGATTATCCCGCAGGTTGTGATAAACACGGATACTGTCGATGTATTTTTCATCTTGCAACTTTTCATTATTCA
>CAYLZH010000076.1:7255-17606 GCA_964388245.1 uncultured Bacteroidales bacterium | reverse complement strand
ATCTCCATCACAGTTGGGTATTATCAAAGATAACAGTTCGCAATACATAGTAGTCGCTGCCGGCCCGGGAAGCGGAAAAACAAGGGTGCTGGTGCACAAGTTGGCTTCACTACTTTTAATGGAAGATATAAAACACGAACAACTCCTGATGGTAACCTTTTCGCGAGCCGCTGCAACAGAGTTTAAGAAACGCTTATTAGCTCTTATCGGAAATGCAGCCAATTATGTTGAAATAAAGACTTTTCACTCCTACTGTTTCGATTTATTAGGAAAGGTAGGATCAATTGAAAAATCAAAAACCATAATTAATCAGGCCATTGAAAAAATCAGGAACAAGGACATAGAGCCAAATCGTGCTACTAAAATGGTTTTGGTAATTGATGAAGCTCAGGATATGGATGCCAGTGAGTTTGAGTTGGTCAGATCATTGATGGAGCGTAATGAAGGAATGCGGTTGATTGCAGTAGGTGACGACGACCAGAATATTTATGAATTTCGCGGGTCGAGTTCGCAATTCCTTGAGCAGCTAATTACCAGCCAAAAAGCAAAAATGTACGAACTGGTTGAAAATTACAGAAGCAAAAGCAATCTGGTAGAATTTACTAACCAATTTGTTGAGACTATAAGTCGTCGTCTTAAGAATGTGCCAATAGTAGGAATTCAGAAAAACCCTGGTCAAATACAAATCACACAGTATTCCTGCGCAAACCTACTAATCCCGGTAGTAGCCGATATTGTTTCATCTGATCTGGTTGGGACAAGTTGTGTACTAACCCAAACCAACCACGAAGCCTTACAGATATCAGGCCTGTTAAAACGGGAAGGATTTCCGACAAAACTGATTCAGTCAAACGATGGATTCTGTCTTTATAACCTTCTTGAAGTACGTTTTTTTATGGATAACCTTAAAAAATATGAGGATACTTTTACCATAAGTAATGAAAATTGGAAAAGAGCCAAACGAAAGCTATGGGATCAATATAAGACGAGTAGCCAGATAGAGATTTGTATAAACCTTATAAAGGAGTTTGAATTAAGCAATCCAAAAAGAAAATACAATTCTGATCTCGAGGTGTTTGTAAAGGAATCGAAGTTAGAAGATTTTATTGGTTTACACGGTGAAACCATTTTTGTTTCAACCATTCATAAAGCTAAAGGTATGGAATTCGATAATGTGTTTTTGATGTTGAGTAATTTCAATTCCCATTCCGATGAAAAGAAGCGACAGTTATATGTGGCCATGACCCGGGCAAAACAGAAACTGGCTATACATCTTCATGGAGATTACCTTAATCATATAAAGGCTGAAGGAATCACACGAAGGAAGGATAACATAAAATATGATTCTTCACGGTTGTTGATCATTCAGTTGACACATCATGATATTTGGCTCGATTTTTTTATTAATAAACAGGATCATATTTCGAATTTAAAAAGTGGCGAAAAACTTGAGGTAAACAAGCAGGGATGCAAAGATCCAAATGGTAATTTAATCATCCGTTTTTCAAGAAAATTCATGGAGGATCTCGACAGGTACAAAAATCATGGATATCACATATTCGATGCAGTAATTAATTACGTACTATATTGGCAAAAAGATGATTCCGATCAGGAAATCAAGATAATCTTACCTGAGGTTCACCTCGAAAAAGATGCCTAATTTCGCTCCAGTAATTTCTGTGCATTGTGATTTTAGTAGGTTCCTGTAAAATTTAAATTATCGTTGTATATTTATTTCAAAATCAAAATAATATTCTCAATAAAAATCACGTCTCAAATTGCAGATTATGTATCTTTACAAGACATAAATTAATATGAACTTAACCTGACTTACCATGATTCGCCAATTTTCATTCTTATTTGTGGCTTTAGCCATTCTTATATTTTCATGTTCCGATAAGGACTATGTTGAACTTGAAAAAAACAGTATTCCTAATGAAGTTAGTTTACAGCATAATTTTGTTTTCCGGTTTAATAAAAGCCTGGCATCTGATTCAAGCCTGATATGGATCGATACAACACGGTACATCGAATTTGAACCAGAAATTAGGGGAAATTATAAATGGACCTCATCAAATGTTCTTAAATTCCACCCCTGGTCACAACTAAAACCTTCGACTAATTATACGGCAACTTTAACTAACAAACTGCTGAGGTTCAAAAAAGGACTACAATTATCGGCTGATGATAGATATTATTTTCACACACCGTACATCCAATTTCATAACTTTTCAGTTTATTGGGCCGAAACCAATGCCATGGTTAATGAAGCAAAAGTTCATATCGATTTAATATTCAACTATTTGATAAATACTTCCCAGGCCAGGGAGTTTATCGAAGTATGGGTTGCCGGTGAGAAAAGAAATTTCCGGTTTAAATCGCAGGATAATTCAACTGTTCAAACACTTATTATCGACGACCAGGAAGTCTCCGATCAGGACTTTCAGATAAAAGTTATTGTAAAACCTGGATTAGAAGCAGTTGACGGCACGGTACCCATAAAGGATGAAATAATTAAGGAAACTACACTTTTATCACCCTACAAAGTATCAGTTTATGATATTCAGCCAAATCACGATGGTAACGAGGGAAGGCTTACAGTTAGTACATCGCAGGAAATCGATGAAGAAAAAATCAGGGAGTACCTGAGTATTGATCCGGAAATTGACTACAACCTTGAAATGATGCCCCAGGGCTTTGTTATCGTAAGCGAAGATTTTAATATCAGACAAAAATATGAAGTAACTATTGCCAAAAACTTGCCGGGAAAACTTGGAGGGAAATTAAAATTTGATTTCAGCAAAGATATCTCATTCGGGAAACTCAAGCCGAGCATAAAATTCACTAACCGCGATCGCACTTATCTTTCGGGTAAAGGCCATAAAAACCTTGAGATCAATATAATTAATATTGAAAAGGTACATGTAAAGATCTACAAACTGTACGAGAATAACCTTGTTCATGCTTTGGATGGATCGCATTATTACTGGGATTACCACGACGATAGTTATTATTACGGGTACGATTTTTACGATATCGAACGCTTTTCAGACCTCGTTTTCGAAGATGAAATTGAAACAAGCCTCCTACCCCGCAAGGGAAACAAACATATCTTTCATCTTGATTTCGAAGATAAATTTTCTGAGTTTCCGGGAATCTATATGATACAAGTTTATTCCGACAAGGACTATTGGCTAAAAGACCAAAAACTGGTTTCGATATCCGATATCGGACTTATGGCCAAACAGGGAAAGAACTATTTAACTGTATTTGCGAACTCAATAAAAACAGCTAAACCAATCGGCAATGTAAAACTTAAATTTATCGGAAGGAATAACCAATTAGCCGGAACAGCAACCACTGATTCGAAAGGAGTTGCAACATTTAGAATGCCTAAAGAACTGGCAACCGGTTTTAAAATTAAGCTTATTACTGCCGGCATTAGCGACGATTACAATTATTTGCCATTCGATCGTACACATGTTAATACCTCTCGATTCGATGTAGGTGGCAAATACTCCAACCCAATGGATTACGATACTTATATCTATAGCAACCGCGACCTGTACCGGCCAGGCGAAACCATTAATCTGGCATGCATTATCCGAACCGAAGATTGGCAATTGGTAGGTGAAATGCCGGTTAAAATAAAGATTACAGCTCCCAACGGGAAGGAAGTTGGCCTTATCAGAAAGACCTTATCGGAACAGGGCGACTTTGATATATCGTATAAATTACCGGCATCAGCATTAACCGGAGCTTACACAGCACAGGTGTATACATCGAACGATGCCTTCCTCGGATCGAAGAAAATATCGGTCGAAGAATTTATGCCCGACAGGATAAAAGTTGATTTGTCGACCAACCTTGACACAATGAACCTTGAGCAGAACTATGAAGCAGAAATTGTGGCAACCAATTTCTTTGGTCCTCCGGCTGCCAATCGCAATTACGAGACATCGTTTTCAATTCAGAAAAGGAATTTTCGGGCAAAAACAAAAGAGCGTTATAATTTCTTCATTCATGGAACAAGCGATTATTTTAGCAAAACACTACAAACAGGCACAACTGATCAGGCTGGCAAGGCAAGCGAAAGTTTCAGTATTAATAGAAATTACGCCAATATGGGAATGCTCCAGGGCGATTTATACTTTACTGTTTTCGACGAAACAGGGCGCCCGGTTCACAGGCACAGTTCGGTAAAAGTTTTTACACAGGATGTGTTTTATGGCATTGGATATGGAACTTATTATGTAAAAACCGGTCAGTCAGTCAGTATCCCGCTAATTGCTGCTGATATTCACGGAAATCCTATTAGTGGAGAGGAAGTTGAAGTTACACTGATAAAGCACGACTATAAATCTGTTCTTTCGAGGTCGGGAAGATACTATCGGTATAGTTCTAAAAAAGAAGAAAAAATTATTGCAAAAAGTATAATCACCCTAAATAACGAGGAAGTTTCCTACAGTTTTGTGCCCGAATCATCGGGGAAATATGAAATCAGGATTAACAAACCAGGTGTAAATACCTACGTAAGCCGTACCCTGTGGTCGTACGGTTACGGAAGCACAAGCTATAGTTCTTTTAAAGTTGATACTGAAGGAAATATCGATATTGAATTTGATAAAGATAAATACCAGGTTGGAGAAACTGCCAATGTATTGCTTAAAGCACCGTTTGCCGGAAAAATGCTTATCTGCATTGAAGGCAGGGATGTTATCGATCATTTTTATATTGAAACGGATAAACGGGCTGCAAGTTTCGAATTACCTGTTACTGATGACTTTGTGCCGAATGTATACATATCAGCCACACTCATTAAACCACACGATGTTTCGGATTTTCCACTGTTGGTTGCCCACGGTTATAGCCCGATGGCAGTTGAAGACAATTCCAACAAGATGAATATTGAAATTCAAGCTGTTGAAACATCCCGGTCGAAGACTACTCAAACAATAGAAGTCAAATCCGATCCAAATGCCAGGGTTACAATTGCCGCTGTCGATGAGGGGATCCTTCAAATAACCGGTTTCAAAACTCCTGATCCCTATGATTTTTTCTATCAGAAAAGAGCACTTGAAGTAAAATCATACGATTTATACCCCTTGCTTTTTCCTGAAGTAAAATCGAACCAAAGCTCAACTGGTGGCGATGGAATGGAAATGGGAAAACGTATTAATCCCATGGAGAACAAACGGGTTAAACTGGTTTCTATGTGGAGTGGCATAATAGAAACCGATAGCTATGGCCAGGCAAGCTTTGATATCAATATCCCACAGTTTTCGGGTAACTTGCGATTGATGGCCGTTTCATATCGTGATGCAAAATTTGGATCAGCCTCATCGAATATGATTGTGGCCGATCCATTGGTTATCAGTGCATCACTACCCAGGTTTTTAAGCCCTGCCGATACCATCGATGTGCCTGTTGTTATTTCGAATACAACCGGCGAGATTGCAAAGTGCAAAACAAAAATCAACCTTGAAGGCCCGTTAAACTACGAAGGCGTAGATGAAATTCGGGTTGAAATACCTGCCAACTCCGAAATGGAAGTAGTTTACCGTGTTTCGGTTCACCAGGCCATAGGCCAATCAAAAGTTACTCTGACAGTTAATGCCTTCAACGAAGAATTTACACACGAAACCGAGATACCTGTAAAACCTGCCGCCCCGCTTCAAAAACAAAACACATCAGGAATTATTGAAGCTGGGAGTTCACATACTATTGATCTTTCCAGCGATTTTATTCCCTCAAGTGTAAGTCACAAACTCATTGTCAGCAAATCGCCTCTGGTTGAATTCGCCGACGATCTTGATTATTTGATCCGTTACCCCTACGGTTGCATTGAGCAGACTGTTTCGAGTGTTTTTCCTCAACTGTATTTTGCTGATATTGTAAAAGATATCTACGGTTTCGATCCCAATATGGAAACGCCTGCCTTTAATATACGTGCCGCAATAAATAAAATTATGCAAATGCAATTGTACAACGGCGCTCTTAGTTATTGGCCCGGTCGTGGATACGAAAGCTGGTGGGGATCGGTATATGCCTGTCATTTTTTGCAGGAAGCACAAAAGGCAGGCTTCGAAGTAGATGATTCTTTGCTTGATAATTTATATGGTTTCCTCCGACAGAAGTTGAAAGAAAAGAAGACCAGGTTTTATTATTATAACAACAATTCACGTCGTGAGATTGTCCCAAGAGAGATTCCATACTCTTTATTTGTTTTGGCCCAGGCAGGTAAGCCCCAGTATGCTACCATGAATTATTACAAGGCAAGGCCCGAATTATTGAGTCTCGATGAGAAATATCTGTTAGCTGCATCCTACGCCCTAAGTGGGGATATGGATAAGTATAATGAGATCTTACCACCAGAATTTTCAGGTGAGATTTCGAAGTCAGTTTTTGGCGGAAGTTTTTATTCCCATATCCGCGATGAAGCAATATCGTTAAATGCACTGCTTGAAGTAGATCCGAACAATCAGCAAATACCTTACATGGCAAAACATCTGAGCGAAATGTTGAAATCAAGACGATACCTGAATACACAGGAACGGGTGTTTACATTTTTGGCGCTTGGAAAAATATCCGCTGCAACAGCAGCAAGTGATATTAAGGCTGAAATTTATACTGATGGAAAAAATATTGCCAGTTTTAACAATAAAGCCCTCAGCCTTGCTGGTGAAAAACTCAATGGAAATACGCTGGAAATAAAAACCGAAGGATCGGGAAATTTATACTACTTTAAAGAAACAGAAGGCATTACGGCAGATGGTTCTTTCAAAGAAGTGGATTCATATCTGAAAGTCAGAAAATACTTTTACAATAGGCAAGGGCATCAATTAGGCGATCTCACTTTCGAACAAAATGATCTGATTGTTGTAACAATAAGCTTACAGGCATCCCAAAACAACCATGTTGAAAATGTGGCCATTACAGATATGTTGCCGGCAGGATTCGAAATTGAGAATTCACGGCTTACCGATATCCCCGACCTGCACTGGGTAAAAGATAATTCAGGTTGGGATTACCGTGATATCCGCGACGACAGGATTAGCTTTTTTACAACTGCCAGCCCAACAATTCGATATTACACATATATTGTCAGAGCTGTTTCGCCAGGTGTATTTCAAATGGGCCCTGTAGGTGCCGATGCGATGTACAATGGCGAATATCATAGCTACAACAGAGCAGGTATCGTAAGGGTAAACCGGAAATAGACAAATGTAATTTGCTTATTTGAACAATATGAAAAGAGATAATTTCTTTGTGAGTCTCTGTGTCTTCTCAGTGTTTCTCTTTGATATAGCCAGAAAGTTGTTTCACTGAGATAAACAGAGAAGCTCAAAGTTACACAGCGACTTATCTTATGAGAAATGGAACTTGTAATTATTTGTAAATCATTCTTTTTCGATGATTGAATTAATAATTACGATCTATAACTAACATTTATATGCAAGTGTGAAACTTGAATCTTTCAATTTGCATCTTTCCTTTCCTATGTTGTAAAACACTGCCATTTTACATTTATTGGAATGATTAAACTCATTGCAACAGGCAGGTTAATGGATACTTTTGCATTAATATTAACATTAAATACGAATGGTTATGAAACCTACGCACATTGAACATATTGGCATCGCTGTCAGGAATTTAAATGAATCGATAAAGTATTACGAAGAGGTTCTTGGGCTAAAATGTTATGCGATTGAAGAAGTAAAAGATCAAAAAGTTAAGACTGCATTTTTTCTGATTGGCCAAACAAAAATCGAACTGTTGGAATCAACTGATCCGGAAGGCCCTGTAGGAAAATTTATTGAAAAGAAAGGAGAAGGTATACACCATCTTGCATTTGCTGTTGACAATGTGGCCGAGACACTTAACGAAGTTGAGAAAAAAGGAATCCGTTTAATCGATAAAGAACCCCGTAAAGGTGCCGAAGGTCTAAACATTGGCTTTTTACATCCGAAATCGACCGGAGGAGTTTTGACTGAATTTTGCGGTGAAGAATAGATTTAACCTTTTTGAACATTCATAAACCTTTCGTAAAAAACCAACTTGATTTTACCAACCAATAATTATAGTTGCTGAACCAATGAACAATCAGGATAAAGTCAACCAATTGATTGAACTCAGAGCCAGGGCAAAGCTGGGCGGTGGCGAAAAACGCATTGCATCGCAACATGCAAAAGGTAAACTAACCGCCAGGGAACGAATAGATATCTTACTCGATGAAGGAAGTTTTGAGGAGTACGATATGTTTGTAACACACCGGTGTCATGATTTTGGGCTCGAGAAACAGGAATATCTCTCCGATGGAGTTGTAACAGGACATGGCACAATCGACGGACGCATAGTCTATATATTTTCGCAGGATTTTACAGTTTTTGGCGGATCTCTTTCGGAATCGTTTGCAAAAAAAATCTGTAAAGTAATGGACCAGGCCCTGAAAGTTGGGGCACCAATTATCGGGATAAACGATTCGGGCGGAGCCAGGATACAGGAAGGAGTTCATAGCCTTGCCGGTTATGCTGAAATTTTTGAACGCAATATTTTAGCATCGGGCGTAATTCCACAAATTTCAGTAATTTTCGGCCCCTGTGCAGGAGGTGCTGTGTATTCTCCTGCCCTCACCGATGTTGTTATTATGAGCGATATAACAAGCTATATGTTTGTTACCGGGCCAAAAGTAACCAAAACCGTAACAGGTGAAGAGATTACAACTGAAGATCTTGGTGGAGCCACAGTACATGCTACTAAATCAGGAGTTGCCCACTTTAAGGCCGACAACGAAGAGGAAGGCCTGCTACTTGTCAGGAAAATACTTGAGTATCTGCCTTCAAATAATCTTGAAGATCCTCCCTTTACCCAGGCAATGGATACTATCGACAGAAAGGCTGATATTCTTAACGAAATCATTCCTGAAAACCCAAACCAGCCATATGATGTCAAAGATATAATTTACAATATTGTTGATAACGAAGAATTTCTGGAATTTCACCGACACTATGCCCGCAATATAGTAATCGGATTTGCAAAATTCAATGGGATGCCGGTTGGAATAATAGCCAATCAACCTGATTACCTTGCTGGTGTCCTTGATATTAATGCTTCGCGGAAAGCAGCCCGGTTTGTCAGGTTTTGCGATTGCTTTAATTTACCGCTTGTAACCCTTGTCGATGTTCCCGGATTTTTACCTGGAAGCTCTCAGGAATATGGTGGTATAATAATTCATGGAGCAAAATTAATGTTTGCCTATGGCGAAGCCACGGTACCAAAAATTACAATCACCCTTAGGAAATCGTATGGTGGAGCTCACGATGTTATGAGTTCTAAACAATTGCGTGGCGATATAAATTACGCATGGCCATCAGCAGAAATTGCTGTAATGGGTGCCAAAGGAGCCATAGAGGTTCTCGAAGGAAAAAACATTTCGAAAATAAAATCGGAAGAAGAAAAGCTTCAATATATTGCAGAGAAAGAGAAAGAATACACTGAAAAGTTTGCTAATCCATATCAGGCTGCTAAATATGGATTTATTGATGATGTGATTGAACCCAGAAACACAAGGTTCAGGATATGCCGTGCTTTGCAAACCCTCGCGACAAAGAAAGAAACACTTCCTCCTAAGAAACATTCAAATATCCCATTGTAAATGAAACCGGCAATTCTCAAGATTATGTTCGATTTATCGAACATTGATACACATGGATTAATCGTAGCTGCTGTTGGATATGTCATTGTGTTTTCCTCGCTTGTATTGCTTTATTTTGTTTTTAGTAATCTGCACAGGATAATTCATATTAAAATCAGGAGCAACCTAAGAAAAGAAGGAAAAGAATGTGCAGAGCAGGAAGACTTATCGGTACCGGGTGAAGTTAATGCTGCTATCTCAATGGCATTGTACCTGCACCTTAACGAAATGCACGACGAAGAAAGCAACGTAATTACTATTACTAAAGTATCAAAAGCTTACTCTCCCTGGAGTTCAAAAATTTACGGATTGCGAAATTTTAACCGGCCAAAATCCTAACCTAAAATGAAAAAGTTTTCTTTCACAATTAGTGGAAATAAATACGAAGTCGAAATAAAGAATTTCGAAGATGACTTAGCCCGTATCGAAGTGAATGGCACGCCATATAAGGTTGAAGTACACAGGAAGACTGTCACCACTAAAACACCAACCCTTGTTAGAAAACCTCTTGCAAAAAATGGTGGCGGGCAAATAAAAAAACAGGTAACAGGATACCATCAGGTAAAGGCACCCCTTCCGGGAACAATCCTTAAAATCCTGGTTAATGTTGGCGATAAAATTGAAAAGGGCCAGAAAGTATTGATTATGGAAGCCATG
>CAYLZH010000076.1:6462-7245 GCA_964388245.1 uncultured Bacteroidales bacterium | reverse complement strand
TTAACGACGGCGATAGTGTATTGCAAAACGATATATTAATTGAGATTGAACAATAAGATAAGATGAGAAAGTTTATTACAACAATCGGGATTATTGTCCTGTTAAGCTGTATCTGGTTGTTCTTTGTAAGTGCTGAAAATACAAAAGTGCATGATCAGGTGTTATTTGAGCAAATTGAAAAATCTGATCAGTCCTTCGATACCAATAATACCAATGCCTTTAAGGGATTACTCAGATTCTTCGAATACACAGGTTTTGCCAATGCAACAGGTGGGCATTTAATTATGCTGGTAGTAGGGATTTTTTTTATTTTTCTTGCGATCAGATACGACTATGAACCATTGTTGCTTATACCGATTGGTGTTGGTATCCTGATAGGAAATATTCCGTTTTTCCAGGCAGAAAATTTTAGCCTGCAACTGGGAATATATCAGGAAGGAAGTGTAATGAACTACTTATATTATGGCGTGGTGAAAGGTATTTATCCACCCTTGATCTTTCTTGGAATTGGCGCCATGACAGATTTTTCTTCCTTAATCTCAAATCCCCGTTTAATACTGCTGGGCGCGGCAGCCCAGGTGGGTATATTTCTGACTTTTCTTGGAGCCCTGGCTTTAGGCTTTGCGGCACCGGAGGCGGGTGCCATTGGCATAATTGGAGGGGCCGACGGACCAACAGCCATATTCCTGTCATCGAAATTAGCAAATGGTATTAATATTCTGCCAGACGGCGAAACTGTAAAAAACCTGATTGGCCCGATTGCTATAGCTGCTTATTCTTATA
>CAYLZH010000076.1:0-6452 GCA_964388245.1 uncultured Bacteroidales bacterium | reverse complement strand
AGCAAATGGTAACATTGTAAACGGAATTCAAACACAGAACCTTATAGGTCCAATTGCAATTGCAGCTTATTCTTACATGGCTTTGGTTCCGGTTATTCAGCCACCAATCATGAGACTGCTAACAAACAAGCGCGAACGCCTTATCAGGATGAAACCACCACGATCGGTATCTAAACTGGAAAAAATTATGTTTCCACTCGTCGGACTAATTCTAACAGCTTTTATCTCACCCTCTTCCCTACCCCTTCTTGGAATGTTATTCTTTGGAAATCTGCTAAAAGAATCCGGTGTAACAAAACGGCTTGCCGATACTGCCCGAACTTCACTTATCGATATAGTGACTATACTTTTAGGTATTACAGTTGGTGCATCGACTCAGGCTGATGTATTTCTAACATCGGAATCAATCTTAATATTCGTGCTTGGAGCAATTTCTTTCATTATTGCAACTGCAGGAGGAATTATCTTTGCCAAAGTAATGAACCTCTTTCTGAGAAAAGAGAATGAGATCAATCCACTTATTGGGGCAGCCGGAGTATCAGCCGTGCCCGACAGCGCAAGGGTTGTTCAGGCTGAGGGATTGAAAGAGGATCCAACAAATCATTTGCTTATGCATGCTATGGCACCAAACGTTTCAGGCGTTATCGGATCGGCTGTTGCTGCCGGAATATTACTAAGTTTTCTCTTATAGTTTCCTTTGTGTGTACTTCGGATAATTCTTATGAAAACTGAAATGACTTATTTGAGCGCATATTGGAATCCATACTTCAGTATTTAGTACCGATTCTTTATAGATTACAAGATGATACGCGTCAACCTATGACCTCCTGGTTTTCTTATGTACCACAATGGTCTGATAATTTTACCACAGACGACTCAAATACTTACAACACATTAGTATACGGTCTATTACACACGATTAATATAAATCATATCGAGATTTGTTCACCAAACCATTGACTTATGTCATTCAATACATTGATATACATTGATGAAAAGGTTGTTAACAAATACTTACAATTATCTTACAAAAAATTAGTTTTTTAGACTGATCGGTCGTATTTTTGTTGAAAATTCAAAATGTGTTAAATCTGGGGGGAAAAAACATATTTTTCGTAGTTCTGATTTTTCTGGCCGTTGGATGCAGTCAGCAAGGAAATCCGCCATATAGTTTCATGGATCAAGATCTACAGGGAAAAATCATAACGCAGGACTGGAGCTTCTTGGATGGAGTTGCAAGGTTATCGCCAACAAGTAATGACACCCTTGAAGTTGGATTGTATGATAACCCCCTTGACCAGGACTGCTCTTATGCCATAAGTGAATCAGGAATTCGCTTTTTGGTCCCTTACCAGGAAGGTATTTTTGAACTGCTTCAGGAGTGGGAAGCACCCCAATATGTTACACTTTATAAGGGTGTTGATGAAGAGCGTGCCTGGCGCGGAGCCATTGAAATAGTGGAAATTGATACAGTTAATAATATATTAATAGGAAATCTGGATGCCACCGTAGATGATGAATCAACAGTAAATGGCAAATTTAAAGTGTCCTTATGCAAATAATCATTTCATAGTTACTCCTTTCTTTATATGCATTTTAGTTGCCCTGCACTTCCGATACAAGCAGGGCAACTCCTTTTTAGTGAGATCCGTTTTTGCGGCTATTGCCAAAAAGCAATAAGCGTAAAAACGATGGTAGAACTAATCCCGGTTACGTATGGTGTTGGGATCGGTCCTTAATTTTAGACTTTTATTATGCATTGCCTAAACAAACATCAACAAGCTCACGGCCATAACTGCCATTCCGGCAATCAATCCATAAATGGAAAGGTGGTGCTCGCCAAACTCACTTGCTGCAGGAAGTAGTTCGTCCAAAGAAATAAAAACCATTATTCCGGCAACGGCAGCAAACAATACTCCAAATACAACAGGGCCCATAAATGGCATTAATATCAGATATCCAACCAATGCACCAACAGGTTCTGCCAATCCCGAAGAAAACGAATACCAAAAGGCTTTTTTCTTATCTCCTGTGGCATAATATATTGGAATCGAAACTGCAATGCCTTCCGGGATGTTATGGATGGCGATAGCAACTGCAATAGCTATCCCAAGGCTTGGATCGGTAATAGCGGCGGTAAAGGTGGCCAGACCTTCCGGGAAATTATGAATTGCAATTGCAAGGGCTGTGAATAATCCCATTCGCATTAGCTTTTTGTTATTCCCCGATTTGTCCATATCCTCAACAGTTCGGATTTCGTGCGGGTTTTCGTACGATGGGATTAATTTATCGATGATGGCTATTAGTGCAATCCCTCCAAAAAAGCCAAGAACGGTAACCCAGTAGCCCAAACTTTCGCCTAAGGCGGGGGCTTCTGGTGTGCCAACTAAGGAATCTTTGGCTTTTACAAAAATCTCTACCAGCGAAACATAAATCATTACACCGGCAGAAAAACCTAAGGCCACCGATAGAAATTTAGTGTTGGTTGTTTTAGTGAAAAATGCCAGAGCACTCCCAATTCCTGTTGAAAGACCTGCAAATAGAGTAAGTCCAAAAGCAATCAATACTTCATAAATACCTATTTCCATGACTTTTATTTTTTTATGATTCGATAGCTTACTCCTGCGCTAATAAAATTATTAGGTGATGTATCGGAAAGTCCTATTCCTCCTGATAAATCAAATTGAAAATTATCGGTTAATAGATATGTTAAACCGGCATCAACACGATGATCAGGTACATGGTTCTTTAAAGATGATCCATATACTTCAAAAAATGCCCCTAAACCTTCGATGGGCGCAACACCAAGTACAAAACTATACATAAGGTTTGCCCCCGGCTCATTTCCATCGTGTTCTAATCCCAAATTATACCCAAAACCTAAAAAATCATTAAGTGTATGCGAAAAGGCGAATAGAATTTTGGTTCCTGTATTATTCTCATAAAAAACATCATCGCCAGTTCCACCCAATGTAAACTCTGTAAGGATAGCCATTTCTGGGATAATACCATTTTCTTCACCGATATTGATTTTTGTTCCGATCATTACTGGCGAAAATCCTGTGAAATCTTTTTCCGGAGGTAGCATGCCAATAATTGCAATTGTTTCATCCATTTCAAACTTTTCGTTTTTATAACTTGCACCAAATCTTAATTCAAAATTCCTTAGAAGGCCATAGCGTAAAAGTGTGCCCCCAATCGTCTGACTTGTATAATTTTCATTTATATTCTCAAATGTATAACCAGTCTCAATTTGTAAACTCCCTTTTGGGACAGTTACTGACGACTCTGTTTGGTCGGGCCTGTCGGTTACCAGTGGAGGGACTCCTTCTTGAGCAAAAACAACCAGATTTACTCCAAGTAAAACTATAGAAGTAGTAAATATTTTAATCATCATTTTCATAATTCTTATTTTTATAGTTGAGTAATTCTTATTTGTGAAGCAATATTATTGGTAAGCACAATTTCTTTAGTGTCCACTACAATTACTTTATAATTGTTGTTTATATTTTCCAATAGTTCGATCTTCTTGCCAGGTTCCAGATTATTTCTTGTGAGGAAGGAAGTGATTTCTTCAGAATGATGTTGAACTCGTAATATTTTATATTGACCCAATTCTGTACATTCCTCTAACGAAACGGATGCTTCTGCAATCGGGATATTCAAATTAGAATCAGGAATTGGGTCACCATGCGGATCGAACTTCGGATAACCCAAATATTTGTCGATTTCGCCTAACAAAAAATCAGAAGTTTCATGCTCCAATCGTTCGGCCTCGTCGTGTACTTTATCCCAACCAAGAGAAAGTACCTGCGAGAGAAAAGTTTCCCACAAACGATGGCGGCGAATTACCGAAAGGGCCATCTGTTCTCCAGCCTCTGTAAGTTGAATTTCTTTGTATTTCTGATAGATGACCAAACCCTGAATGTGAAGCTTTTTTGCCATGTCGGTTATTGCAGCATTGCTAATGCTTAATTTCAAGGCAAGCTTCGAACTGGTAGCAGCCTCCTGTGCATCCACCTTAAGTTCATATATTGCTTTTATAAAGTTTTCTACTGATACCGACATGTTATTTAAGTAAGCTTCTGTACAAATTTAAGCAAGCTTAAATAGATTTGCAATAGGTGTAGGAATCTTTTTGTTTTTAATTTTGTTGGATGGATATGAAAAACCGAAAAAAAGTAACTGGAATTGGAGGGATCTTCATTAAAAGCGATAATCCCGCAAAAATGAAAGAATGGTATGCAAGGCATTTAGGTTTGGCTGTAAATGAATATGGTTCATTGTTCGAGTTCAGATTATCTGAGAAACCGGATCAGAAAGGCTACTTGCAATGGAGCCCTTTTGGAAAAGACACTGAATATTTTAAGCCTTCAGAAAAAGATTTCATGATAAATTACCGGGTAGAAAATATCGAAAAACTGGTTGAAGAACTAAAGGCTAACGGAGTTAAGGTTTTAGATGATATAGAAACTTATGAATATGGTAAGTTTATTCATATTATGGATGAAGAAGGAAATAAAATCGAACTATGGGAACCTGCTGATGAAGTGTTTACAAAACTGTATGAAGGAAAAACAACAAGATAATGAGTATATATTTCAATCTTCAGTCTGCTAATAAATTACGAAAGCAGACTGAAGATTAATTATCACAATATCCTGATACTTTAACGAATGATTATTTCAATACAATAATTTTCTTTGATGATGAAAAGTCACCCTGTCGCAGACGATAGAAATAAATACCTGCTTCAACAGTTTTTGTATCAAATTCCACCTCGAAATTTCCTGAAGGAAGAGGTTTGTTTACAAGTGTTTGGATGATTCTTCCTTCCTGTGTAATTATTTCAAGATATACCTTACCCTTTTTACCGATGCTAAATGGAATCTTTGCAACATCAGTAACCGGATTCGGAAATATATTATTTAGCCGGTTATCAGTCGGAGTTGTTCCACCCAATTCTACGATATCGGTAACTAACAAACCATGCGGGCCGGGCATGTTCGGAGTTATCCCGTGGCATACAGAGCAATTGTCGAGAATGCCGGCATATCCTTGCAGCGCAATATTTTGAACATTATCGCGGGCATTTGATGAAGGATATATCGCATGAGGCGATCCATGACAGGTGCTACAGAATAAACCACCATGTCCTTTCGATTGGCGGAATAATTTCCCGGGTTCTTCGGCGTAGTTCGATCCATGACAATTGCTTGCCCCACATGTCGGTTCATCAAGCCAGGGCTCGCGACCGTATTCGATGCTTTGCGCTACCTCCTCCATGTCTCCATGACAATTAACACAGGTCATGCCCAGTGTATTCATTACACCACGATGGCATTGTGTATTTGCTCCGGGATGGCATTTGTAGCAGTCGTTTGTTTCACCTGCATGTTTTTCATGGATAACCTGTGACAGCGATTCAACACCAGGCGAACCGGTAGTACCCAATGCATTCGACGAATGACATGAGGCACACAAAATAGGTGTGTTGTTTGGATTAAAACCGGTAACATTATCATGTTCATCTAAAATATCCCACTCGCTTGGATGACAGTTTGTACTTACACACCCAATTTCATTCGAAACCGGAATTACCGGTTGGGTGCTTGCCAGCATATTTCCCGATGCATCGAATAGTTTTATTAAGGCCAATTGATAAGGATCTTCAGTTAACAGATTTGTATCGACAAAAGGTGTAATGGGTATTCCTTCTGCATGAAAATAATTCTCGGTTGAATCCATGGTTCCGGTCATTCCTTTCCCTGTTAAACCAATATTATTGGGCAGGTTTACACCAAAAAGCTGATCTTCGTAACTCCAAAAATTTGTTTTCCCAACCGAATATGTATTTCCCGGAATTTCGTAAGTAACATTAAATGTATCGGTTAAAACCTCAGGCATGCTGGTTGCACTTCCTCTTTTAATTACATGGGCCATCAGGTTATTATATGGTGGCAAAACAGCAATCATTGAAAAGTCCTGGTTCGCACAATGCATACCTAAATCGTTCCAACCAATTACTACATAATCAGAAAGAGTTTGTTTGTTTACCAATGGAGAATAAAATCCAAAAAGTAATAATATAGTGCAAGCAATAAGGCTTGTGACGATAATGTTTCTCAACTTTTTCATGTCTTTTATGTTTTATGTTGATCGCAATTTAGGTAATCAATTACTTAATTACAAGCTCTGGAATGTAATATAGAATGATTCTAAATTGTTTTCGGTATTATTTTCTTAATCAAAGTTATACTGTGAATACACAGATTCAGTTAGTTTTGATGGGATTCTTAACAGATAAATTAAATATTGATGATAAAGCCAAAACTTATGAACCGATTGATTTGTATAACGCTAATAGTTTCATTGTTCTCAACTTGTACCTATAAGACACAGGATGAATTAGGCTGTTCTTCGCCTGATGAAAACATTCGGCTCAAATTTAA
>CAYLZH010000075.1:0-17658 GCA_964388245.1 uncultured Bacteroidales bacterium | reverse complement strand
TCCTTAAATGATCATCACGTGTATCATTCTCGGTATTGATTGTATTAGGATCTATGGTTACGTTAAAAATAGAAGAGGATAAGTTATTTTTATCAAAGTTGATAGTTCCTTTCATACCTGAAATAGTTCCTTCAACAGTTTTACACTTCATATTACTGATACTAAAGTTGACCTTTGATTTGCTTTGATCAATCGTCTGTGAATTTGCGATGCCAGCAAAAAATACCAGGCATATCACTAATGCTATTTGTCTCATAATTCTATAATTTATTGTTATTAATTCTATTGCAAAACTATTTTCAATCTTTTTGAATTTCGTTGAACTAGTTCAAGAAAGTCATAAACGTTCACAAAAAAGATTATTCTGACTATCCAAATTTTACGGATGTCATACTTAGAGAACCAACAAAACATTTGTCGTTAAATATGCTTATGGCTTCTCCCGCTTTTACAACACTAAGTGTATAGAGTAAAGGATAATAATGATCAGGGGTTGGGTGTGCTAATTTGCCAAGCTTTCCCATTTTCTTATAATCAACAGCTTCTTGAAAATTGCCATTCTGGAATATAAGTTTCAATTTTTCATTAAACTCGACAGCCCAATCAAAGGCATATTCAGGATAGATTCCATTTTCGTCAGCGGCAAATCCTTGCGATGGATCAGCAATTCTAGTATTATAAATCAAGTTACCGCTTCCAATAATTAGCACCCCGTTTTTCCGCAGGGAGTAGATTTGTTTGGCTAAATCATAATGATATTGGTGGTCTTTTTTGTAATCAATACTTAATTGAATTACAGGAATGTCAGCATCAGGATACAATTGATTTACGATGCTCCAGGTACCATGATCCAAGCCCCATTCGTAGTATAGTTCAATATCTGAATGAGTTATTAGCTCTCTTGCTTCATTTGCTAATTCAGGATTTCCTTTCGCAGGATACTGAACATTGTAAAGTTCTTGACCGAAACCGGAAAAATCGTGAATAGTTCTTGGTGAATTCATAGCCGTTATAAATGTCCCCTTTGTAAGCCAGTGGGCAGAGATACATAAAACAGCCTTAGGCTTTGGGATCTCTTTACCTAGCTTAACCCAATTCCTTGTAAATTCATTTTCTTCTATTGCATTTATTGGTGTGCCAGGTCCTATAAAAAGAGCTGGCATAAGTACGCCATCCTCCGGAAGAGTACTTGATAATATATATAGTGGTTTAAATGCTCCCATAACTCCAATTGCCATAAGTGATTGTACAAACTCTTTTCTATTCATTTCTCATTTTTTTTAATTGATTGAACCTCAGGATGGCAATAATTAAAAGTATAAGTAAAAGAGCTATCTGGAATGTAAAAGGTTCGCTCCTGGTAAAATGTACCTGAATAGCCCCAATCATTGTTCCTGCTAAACCAAGAGCAGATAAAAGAGAGAATATCCTAAGCTTTCTTATAAGCAATGGTAAGTTCAATCCAATCACACCCAATATTTCCAAAATTCCTATTAGCTTAATGGAATTTGAAGAAAAGTCAGATGCGTATGGCATCATTTCAACATATTCAGGATATGGTGTGGCTAGTTTCATTCCACCAGCCATTAGGAAGGCTATACTGATAATACTCTGAAGAACCCATGCAATGATATTTACTTTCTTTTTATTCATAACCTCAAATTGTATAAATATTACAATGCGAAATTAGAATGATTCTAAATAAAAATCATTGAACTAATTCAAGAAAGGAGGCCGCTCTTACTTTTTTATTGATTTGGCAATTGTTTTACTTAAAAACTCAGCACTAACCCCAAGATAGGCTGCTATATGGTATTGAGGCAGCCGTTGAACCAAATCGGGATTCTTTTCTCTGAATTCAGCATAATTGGTCTCAGCTGAATTTACGAGCATATTCACAAGTCGCTTTTGAAGTTTGATATATGATTTATGAATAATATCAGATGAGTTGATTTCGTTTTTTAAATTAATATCATTTAAAATGTTCTTGATAGCTTCATCCCTGATAGAGTATGCTATCGTTGGCTCAATTGATTCAAGGTTAAAGTTAGTTGGTTCTGGAGATGTTAAATCTCCTAGTATTTGGTTCTCTTTCGCAAATTCTACATTAAACTCCCTGCCATTTTGGTCAATAATATATAATCTGACCAATCCTTTTTCTATAAAATAGTGCTTTGTGTTTGAGTCTCCAGACTGGAATAATGTTTCTTTCCTTTTGAATTCTTCTCTTTTGAATAATTGTTTTAATCTTACTTCATCTTTAGATGTAGGAGATGCACCGAACCTTTCTTTAAATATCTTAATTATAAAATCATCCTGACCCATATTACAAAACTAATGATTATTTAATTCTTAGTACAAACCATATCCTATTGTTAACATTCGAATGCAACAGTAAAGTAAAGTGCTAATAACTATTATATAGCAACTCCTATGAGCTTCGCATGTCCATTAATCAATCTCATGTCTTGTGTGAATAGGTTCGATAATACCCCGTTCTGGGTACTTTAGAACTCCGGGCTTAATCATTTATCAAAGATAGCGATGAACTTTTTTTAAAGATTATTGTAAGCATTAAATCATAAACTTTGAAAATGAAGTATTTTTGTTTTTTCTTAGCATTGACAGTCACAATTTCAATGTCAGCCGCCAACCAGGTAGTGACCAACAACAACGATTCAGGTGCGGGATCGCTACGGCAAGCCATAGTAGATGCCGGCGATGGTGATGAAATTACATTTAATCTTACTTCTGGAAATGAAACCATCACTATTCTTTCACAATTAGCAATTTCTGAAAGCCTGACCTTTGATGGTTCGAATACTGCCGGAAGCGGGGTTGATGTAACAGTAAAAGTAACTACCCCAGGAACATCAGGATATCGTGTATTTAGAATTGAAGCTTCAGGTAAGACAATCAGTATCAAAAATATGACAATAAAGGGAGGCAATCTAAGCTCCAATCCCGGTGGCGCAGTTTACATTGTGTCGAATAGTACGGTTAATTTTGATTTTGTCAACATATCAGACTCAAAAGCTGGTTACGGTGGAGGAATATATATTACAGGTTCAACTTGCAGCATAACAAATTCTACAGTTACAGGTAATGTTGCATCAGAGAGAGGAGGTGGCATAAACGTTACTGGCAGTAGTACCATAACAAATCTCACAAATACAACAATTTCGAATAATTCATGCCCTGGTTTTGGTGGTGGCGGAATTTACGTCAAAACCGGCACAATCAGTAATTTAGCAAATTCTACTATTACTAATAACTCTTCCGGTACCTTTGGAGGTGGAATTTTTATTTTCCAGGAGGGGGGTGCATCTACGATAGATCTATCTAACTCCACCGTTTATAATAATACAGCATCAAGTAATGGCGATGATATATACATGAGTGGAGGAACACTTACGGCTGCAAACAATATAGTTGACAATTTTTATTCCTCGTATGGCTCGTTAACAGACAACGGCTATAACGTTGTAGTTTATTGCAACATAGCAGCCAATGCCACGGGAGGATTTGGTAATTCAACTTCAATACTTTACAATACAAAATACAATACATCGGGCACTTCCTATACCAGTTGGAGCCAGGGTGGGACAGTACTTTCGAACCAGAATCTTAACTTGTCATCAACCCTTGCTAACAATGGAGGCCCTACACAAACCTTGGCACTATTAACAGGTAGTTTTGCAGAAGCTAGTGGCAGTACCGGTATTCCTCCTACCAGTAATTGGAACAATAGTCCTTTAATCGATGGATTATATACCGATCAGCGCGGGGTTGAGCGGACAGCCGGACAGAACACAAGTATTGGTGCTTATTCTGAAAATTATAGTTCTTCACAGGCTACAAATGTTAGCTTTTCAAATACTTCAAATTCGGGAACCACTGTGAGTTGGACACGAGGACTGGGTGATTACTGTGCTGTTTTCATGGTTGCTGCCTCATCGGGTACTGCAAGTCCTGTGGATAATACCACTTATTCTGCTAATACAGCCTTTGGCACAGGAACACAGATTGGTAGTACTGGTTGGTACTGTATATACAACGGCACAGGAACCAGTGTTTCGGTTACCGGATTAAGTGCCAATACAAATTATCAGGTTCATGTGTGTGAATACGATGGTACTGGCGGTTCCGAAACTTATAATACTGATTCGGGAAATGATAACCCGGGTAATCTCTATACTGTTTACGGAGGTGGTATAGGTTCATCTGGCGATCCTTATCAAATTTCTACAAAGGGTGATTTGATTTACTTATCGAACACCACAGACGATTGGGACAAGTACTTTATTCAAACCGTCGATATTGCTTTTAACAGCGACGAAACACAGGAAGATTGGGATGGTGACGGTTCTGCCGATGGAGCTGGAACAAGTGGTTTTTCACCCATAGGGAACAGCACCACAAAATTTACCGGCGAATACAACGGAGGTGGCTATAACATCGATAATCTCTATATCAGCAATAATGCTTCAGATGTTGGTTTATTCGGATATCAGGAAAATAGTTCAATAGAAAGTCTCGCCATCACGAATGCCACCATAATATCCTCTGGAGGTAACACAGGTGTTTTAGTGGGGCGTTCCGCGAGCAGTACCATTACAAATTGCTACACAACTGGTTCTGTCGGAAATTCTGGTGTTTATAAAGGAGGGCTGGGTGGACTGATAAATTCATCAGACATTGCTCAATGCTTTTCATCTTGTAGTGTTACAGCAGATACACGATCGGGTGGATTTATTGGGAAAATGGATGCTGGTTCGAGCATTACAAACTGTTATTCCACTGGAGCCGTAAGTGTTGGGGATTATGGTGGTGGTTTTCTTGGGATCTCATATTCAAGTTCCTCAACAAACTGCTTCTCTGTAGGCTCATTATCAGGTTCGGGTATTAACCGAGGTGGATTTGCCGGATATGATGATGTATCGGCAACCTATCCAAATTCTTTTTGGGATACCCAAACATCAGGATTTCCGAGCAGTACTGGAGGAACAGGCAAAACCACCGCCGAGCTTAAGGACTATGACACTTTTACTGATGAAACAACCGTGGGCCTTACCACAGCATGGGATTTTGTAGGAAATCCAAATGATGATACAGGAAATAACAATTATTGGGATATGGACCAGGACGAGACAGTTAATGGGGGATATCCTATACTTAGTATTCAGAACGAAAGTGATGTTGTATTGGCAAACAACCAATGGACAGGTAACACAAGCACTGATTGGCAAACAGCCGCAAACTGGGATGAAAATATTGTGCCCTCTGAAAATTACGATGTTACTATACCAACAGGGCTTACTAACTACCCAGAGCTTGCATCATCAGGTACATGCAACAAGCTTACGGTTTCCAATGCTGCCTCCCTAACTATTAATTCTGATGGATCGCTTATCACGAATGGAACAATTTCAAACAATGGGACTATTACAATGGAACGTACCTTGACAGGTTCTGCTCAGGCATGGCATACGATAAGTGGTCCGGCAGCTGTCGATATAAGCGACAACGGTTGGGATCCGGGTAACGATGATGACTTTTATGCCTGGGATGAAGCCGATCCGGGAACCTGGGTCAATTACAAAGTAAGCTCTGGCGACTTGAATTTCCCTGGTGTTAACGGAGGAGATAATTTTATAGCAGGAAAGGGTTATCTGGTAGCCTATAATTCAACAAATCCGAATAAAACTATAACCGGCACACCCAACACCGGAGATGTTTCTTTTACCCTTAAAAACAGCGGGGCAACTAAAAACTGGACCTTTAATAGCGGTTGGAATCTACTTGGGAATCCCTATCCATCGTCCATCGATTGGAACCTTGCAGACAGATCTCAATTTCAGGATAACTTCGCTTACATCTACGATCCGAACAAACCTGGTGGCGAAGGCTACATCACCATTGATGGAGGATCATCCAATGCGTATATCACACCTCATCAGGCTTTCTTTACGCAAGCTACTACGGGTGCCAACAACCAAAACTTTGTATTTAGCAATTCAATTCGGGCACATGGTGGTAGTTTTTACAAAAATGAAAATAATGCAACCACACTAACACTGCGCCTTGCTTCAGAAACCTTCTATGATGAGACAAAGATTATGGAACATGAAAACAGCCTTGCTGTACGCGATCGTCGGGATGCATTGAAATTATATAGTTTCGACCCGCAGATTCCACAGCTATATACTTTCTCGGAGGAAGGCGTTGAACTGTCTGTCAATAGTCTGCCCACTATTAATGAGAAGACAGAAATTTTGCTTGGATTAATACTTCCAGAATCGGGACAGTATCAGCTTTCATGTCAGCAAATAATTGAAAATATGTCTTTGGAAGGTGTATGGCTACATGACATGGTTTTGGGAAGCCTACACAACTTAACCGACACACCTTATCCTTTTTCATCTAATGAAACCGAATTGCATTCTCGTTTCAAATTACTATTTTCCAATAAAGATGTAAACACAGAAGACGACAATTCACTTAGTACCTGGGTATTCGGAAACGAGTTATATTTTTATAATATGGAAGAAACCATTCAATTCGGTATTTACGATCTAACAGGGAGAAGAATTCATTCAGGAACAATATCTGGTTCAGGAGAAAATAGTCTGTCTATCCAACATGCAACAGGTGTTTATCTTATTCACTTAAGTAATTCAATTACCAGTCGTACGATTAAAGCAGTTATCAAGCATTAAATGAAAAATAGCAACACATATAATCATCATTTCGTTATTCCTTCTTTTAGGAACTATAACTATTCTAGCGTCCTTTTCCCTCTGATGCGAATTTGTAATTCGTGCCAACCTGAAATTTGACTCAGCAAAGGAATGTAGCCGATTAGTTTCCAGACTTCATTGGAGAGAGCATGCTAACTTGTCACTTTTTTCATTTAAATCTTCCGGTACAGGTCATACATCTGAGTATCGATATTTACCTTTATGTATCCCTTAAAAGGGCACGAATAACCTTTTTCACAAATGAAATACTTATAATTCTTAAAGGGATTAATGCTTACATAAGCGTAACGCATTAAATAACCCTGGAAAATAAAATCGTATTCATACCACATATCTTCAGGAATTGTAACGCATGTGTTTTCCGGTATTATCTCAGCGAATGTCTTAACATCCTCTATCATTTCATGGTGCCTTTGATAGGTGCCAAAACGTGTTATCGTTAGTATAATCACAGCAATTAATAATCCGATAGATAGATATTTGAAAATCTTTATCCCTTTGCTGGTGTTTTTTATCCGTCGGAATGCATCTTCCAAACCATTTGATACCAGCAGGGCCAGGGCAATTCCAAAGTAAGGCAGCGATGGTGTAAAGTAAAATCCTTTTTGTACAAGGGTCAGACAAAGCGGGGCAACACCCGTAAATCCAATTAAAGCAAAAAGCAATGATAATTTTGCATTTCTGCTGGATACAACTTTTGCTTTCAGAAGATAAAGAACAATCCCAAGCACAATAACAATTGCCACCGGTGCTATCAATTCCATCAATAATCTGTATATGCTATAGAAACGATTTCCAATGGTTGGCATGTAGTCGATACGGTGTAGGAAACGGTCGAAGAAATAGTAGTGCAGACTTTGACGGCTATCGGGAAATATAAGCAGGATTCCAATAATCGCCAGTGGAATTAATAGCATGAGTGCCGACCATTGGATCATGCGCAGAAAATCAGGTTTCCGTAAGATAAGCCACAGAAGAAATGGCACGGCAACCGGAAACAGGCCGGGAAATCCTTTCGAAAATAAGGCAAAGCTCACAAAAAAGCCTGACAGCGATATGTATAAAAACTGACGGTCTGGTTTATTGATCGCCTTAATACAAAACAAAACCGACAGTAGCGTAAAAACACCCATCGTGTTTTCCTGCATATTGTGCCGAAATGTCCAAAACGAAAGTGCAATGGATATCCATAAAAATACAGAAAGCCATCCAAATGGTATTTGATTTTTATGGTCATTGTTTATTCCTTTCCATATTAAATTGATCAGGTAAATGGTAAGCATTAATGCCAGCAGGGTATAAACACGTTCAATGTAAATACTATTACCGAACAGGTAAAAAAATACCGATTGTATTCCGAAAACAAGTGGCGGCTGTTCATGAAATGACGGAAGCCCTCCCACATTCAATTCGCTGAACTGTGGAAACCAGAACGAGCCAATCCCATGACCCAGATTACGTGAGACACATGAATACAATACCCCGTCCATGAACATTCCTTCCTGAATCAGAAAAGGCAACGTGAGACCAATAGCAACAGCAAGGGTAAATATCCAGAAGGCAATGTTATTCTTAAATAATTGTTGATTTGTCATTTTCAGCCATGTTAAAGAAATTGATTGAATTTGGTAATTTTATCAGCACAAAAATGATATTTTATGAAAACTGTACCAATTTTTATTGCGATTCTGTTAATGGCAAAGGTAGCATTTTGTCAGAGCTGGGAACTATTGAACAGTGGTTATTCAAACAATTTTTCCGATGTTTCATTTGTCGACAGCCTTACCGGTTTTATTGTTGGCGAGAATGGTTTAATACTTAAAACTGAGGATGGCGGAACAAGTTTTAATGCCTTAAACGGGCCTTTAACAGGATATTTATACGCTGTTAATTTTTTAAACAGCCAAACTGGATTTATTACCGGACAAGGGGCCCTTTTAAAAACAATAGATGGAGGTCAAACCTGGTTTCAGATCAATCTTGGCTTTACAAATTTTTATTACGATGTAGAATTTACAAGTGGGAGTATTGGATTCCTTTTTGGTACAAACGGAAATATTCTAAGATCAAGCGATGGTGGTTCAACATGGGATAGCCTGACAACACCCATTAATCAAACACTTTACGATGCTTGCTTTGTTAATGCAAATTCAGCTTGGGCTGTTGGTTGGGCCGGCACCATTATCCATAGCAGCGATGGAGGCTCTTCCTGGTCGGTGCAGTCGGGTGGGACTACTGAAAACCTGATGTCGGTTCATTTTATTAATACATCTGTTGGATTTGCCGTTGGGCTTTATGGCACATTGCTAAAAACAACCGATTCAGGAAATACCTGGACACAGATCGATCCTGGAACCAATGAAAATCTGTATGATATTGAATTTAAAAACGAAACAGCAGGATATGTGGTAGGATCTAATGGAGTTATTCTTCAAACCAATAATGCAGGCGATTCCTGGACCGGAATGACAAGCCAGTGTACGAGTGTATTACGATGTATTGATATTGTTGGCAATACAGCCTACACTGCAGGATATGATGGTTGCATTCAGAAACTTGGAAACACTTTTTCAGCCGATGAAATAAATAAAAGTACCCAAACATTTGTTTGGCCAAACCCGGCAAGCTCACATTTGCATATCGATATTCAGAAAAGTTTGAAAAAGATAGAAATTTACCACGCCAATGGCCGGAAAGAAGTAGGCTGGTTGCAAAATTCCCCATGCGAAATTGATATTAATTCCTTGTCAACCGGGTGCTATTTTCTTAAGATATTTTATGTTGATGATCAGGTTAACGTTATCCCATTTGTCAAGCTATAGTCTTTGCTAAAACCGTTATTTAATCTGAAATTTATCGTGATGGAACTAACAATATCGTATCAGTAATTTACGTTGTTTCATCAAACCAAAACATATAATTATGCTGTACATTAGTCGAATCCTTATTGTTTTTTTAATAATAGTCAGCTTGTCAGGATTTATAAACCGAAAGAAAAAAGATCATACTTTTGATATCAGGAAACTGGAAAAATCGCTATGTCTTGTAAAGCCCGGCCTTTATGCATGTGCCTTTGAACTTACCAATTTTGAATACCGACTGTTCCTGAATGATCTGAAAAAAAGACAACAGCAAGGTTGGCAGAACAATTTACCCGATTCAACAAATTGGGCCGACTTGCTGGCATACAATCAGCCCATGGTCGAGAATTATCATAATCACGATGCATATTCGGACTATCCTGTTTGTAATATCAATCATGAGAATGCCAACGCCTATTGTAAGTGGTTGACAGATAAATACAATTCTTCATCGAAAAAAAAGTTTGACAGAGTTCTGTTCCGGTTACCAACCGTCGAAGAATGGGAAATGGCAGCCCGTGGTGGTAAGCAAATGATGTCGTATCCGATGGGGCCCTACCTGCGACGCTATGATGGCAGGTTTATGTATAACTATCGCAGGTTTAGTGAGCAGAATATTACCGCTGATCCTGATGGAAACCCAATGATTGTCCCGTCTGAAAAATTTTCAGGTATTTATTCCTATCATCAGGATGCCCTATGTTTATCAAATACAGTTGAATCTTACTGGCCAAATGATTTTGGGATTTACAACATATGTGGAAATGTAGCCGAAATGGTGCAGGAAAAAGGTATTAGCAAAGGGGGCTCGTTTCGTAATTTTGCTTTCAACCTGCGAATAGAGGAACAAGGGGAATATTCGGAATCATCATCCGATTTGGGCTTCCGGGTATTTTTGGAAGTAGTTTCAGAAAACGCTGAAGAGTAAAATCAGAAATAGTAAAGTTATAAAACTACTGATTATCAAACAAAAAGCCGGGACAGAATGATCCCGGCTTTTTTCATAGTCTTTTTAACCATTAAAATATTTTAACATCAGCACCTATCGCAAAAATAATATTGTCTTTTGCAAGGGTTTCTTTAACATTAGTGTCCAGGTTATATTCATCATGATAAACAGTTCCTGTCTGATAGCCTGTGTATAAGACGCCCATATTTACATAAAAATTATCCTGCACTTTGAATTTACCACCAAAAGCAAGGGTGTTCGAGCTTAAGCTATAACTCATATCGCTTTGATATTCATCGGTAACACCGCTACCTGCAAATAAGTATCCGGCACTTAACCAAAGGTTATCAGCTACCTTGTATTCGAGTCCAACAGCTGCTTCAAAATAATTGTCCTCGATAAATTCTTCTTTCCCGCCCCAGTTGACGTCACTATCCCAGTAAAGATGATAACCACCATGAACTGTGCATTTTTCGCTTACCTGGTAGCTTGCACCAACCGAGAGCATTGCAGGCATATCTGATCTTGTTTTTGCTCCATGAGGGAATTGTGTTTGATACGATCCATCTTCATTGAATCCAATATTGAAATCTTTTGTGGTATTATATTCAAGTTCAAGTTCAGCTGCCAATTCGTATTTAATACCGATATTCAGTCTCTTGTCTAACAACGAAATATTTGCACCAAAAATGGGAGCAAAACCACTACCGGTCTCTTCTGCTTCAGCTTCCTGGTCCTCGAGTAAAGATGCCTGGGCTCCATATTGTGCTCCTGCAATAGCAAAGGCATTTTGCCCGGCTTGTACCGGTGTTTCTTCAGGCAACCCTAATGCTGTTAGCCCGGCATGGAGATCATCATACTCCTCTGCAGTCATAAATGCTTGTACTACAGGATCATTAAGGGCTAATCCGCCCAACTCAAGATCAATAAACCCCTGAAGCGATGTTGCGGCACCTGCAAAGCTGGTTGCAACACCATTAATCGCATCCTTCGCAGGAACGGGAGTACTGGCGTAATATAAATTCAGATCTTTTATATGGCCTTCGTATGTATTTTTTGCCATCAGGTATCGGCCACCTGCATAAAGGGAGAAATAATCGCATGTTTGATAGGTTACACCAAATTGAAGGCCCCAGATAACAGAGGTACCTGTAAAATAAAAATCGCCTGAATATGCATTGTCATAACCAAGAGGAGCTAACATAAGCGGAAGTTCGGCCATATTTGTTTCGAATGATGGAAGTCCTTCTTTAAATTCGGCCCCTCCCCCACCTCCGATCGGATTAAATCCAAACGAAAACGCGAATTTTCCTACTTTATATGCTGCATAAATACCAGGGAACAATGGAGCTTTTATATCACCGAGATAGGTGTCGTGATTCAGAACATTATAACTGTTTATAATTTCCTGATCCTGGAATATCGACTGGTTGTTTATTGACAGGTGAAATCCATCGGAAAGGAAACTTAATCCAGCCGGATTGTAATAAACCGCATCGATACCAATCGATGCATCGTTTGCCAACAGCCTTACATAGGTGGCACTTTGATTAGTATTTGTCAGAATTCCGCCGGCAACAGCAGAACCAACACTTAACACTAAAATCAATGTTAATAAAGTAAATCTTTTCATACGCCTTTTTTTAATTAATAAAGTATGCCAATATACACATATTTTCATAATCTAATAATCTGGAATTTGTTGAACCTTGTGTGCAATGAGTCGGTTTTCTACCTGATAATTTACTAATTTCGCCAAAAACTGTAATGTATGAATGTATTGTTATTAGGATCGGGTGGACGGGAACATGCCTTTGCCTGGAAAATTGCTCAAAGCAATAGTCTGACAAAATTATTTATTGCTCCCGGAAATGCAGGTACTTCTCGGCATGGCACGAATATTCCCATTAGGGTAAACGATTTTGAAAGTATCGGCGCATTTGCGATTGCATACAACATTACCCTGGTGGTAGTGGGACCTGAGGATCCGTTAGTAAATGGCTTGCGCGACTTCTTTTCAGCTAATCAAAAACTTAAGGAAGTATTATTTGTTGGACCCGATAAATCAGGAGCTATCCTTGAAGGAAGTAAAAAGTTTGCCAAGGAATTTATGCGGAAATATAACATTCCTACAGCTCGCTACAAGCATTTCACTAAAACTGAAATTTATGATGGATTCAGGTTTATAGATGAATTGAGTGCACCTTTTGTACTTAAAGCCGATGGTCTTGCAGCCGGAAAAGGTGTAATAATAACAAACACCAGAGAGGAAGCAAAATCAAGCCTTGAAGAAATGCTCGAAGGTCAGTTCGGCAGTGCCAGTTCAACAGTTGTAATTGAAGAATTTTTGCAAGGCATCGAATTATCGGTTTTTGTTATAAGCGATGGACAAAACTACAAAATCCTGCCCGAAGCAAAAGACTACAAGCGTATTGGTGAAGGAGATACCGGACTTAACACAGGAGGGATGGGGGCGGTATCACCGGTGCCGTTTGCTACACCCGAATTTATGCAAAAAGTTGAGACAAAGATCATCAAACCTACTATCAACGGATTAAGTTCAGAGCAGATAGACTATAAAGGATTTATATTCTTCGGCCTCATGAATGTTGACGGAAATCCTTATGTGATTGAGTACAATGTGCGCATGGGCGATCCCGAAACCGAAGTAGTATTGCCACGAATAAAATCGGATATGCTGGAATTACTTATTGCTTCGGCACAAGGGAATCTTCCGGCAGTAAAGCTTGAAACCGATAACAAAACTGTAGCCACAATAATGTTGGTATCGAAAGGATATCCTGAGGCATATGAAAAGCAGAAAGAGATTGCAAACCTTGACAAGGTAAACGACAGCATCATATTTCATGCAGGCACAAAAGCAAGCGATGGAAAAATCCTTACGAATGGTGGCCGTGTTCTGGCAGTTAGTTCATTCGGACAAAATAAAGATGAAGCACTTGAGGTTTCACGTAAAAATGCTGACATTATTTCATTCGAAGGTAAAACATTCAGAAGAGATATTGGGTTCGATTTATAAAAACCGGTCCTATGTTTTTACACTATATCAGAAGTAACAGGGCATCGCATATTGTAATAATTCCAGCAATTGGGATTTTGCTGTGGATTCAATCATTTATTCATGTTGAAACAACTTCATTGTCGTTTTCAGAATATCCTATGCCTCTTTACAATCTCTTAAAAACATATATTGCTTCGCTTCCGCAATTATCAAACTCAATTGGTCTTATCCTTATTCTTTTAATGTCATATCTGGCATTCAGGTTAAACGAGAAGCACCTGATTGTTGAAACAAGATCATATCTGCCCGCTTTAACAATAATAGTCCTTCAAAGCTCCTTGCAACTAATGAATATCCTGCATGCAGGACTAATTGCATCGGTTTTTGTTTTGCTTGCCATCGATAAACTCTTCGATTCATATAAAGATAATTCTTCCGTAACTAATTATTTCGATGCCGGCTTCCTGTTATCGCTTGGTAGTTTATTCTATTTTAGCACCATATATCTAATCCTGGCTTTATGGACTGGTATCATCGTTATGCGTAAGTTTAATTTCAGAAGCTGGGCACTTACACTGTTGGGTGTGATTATACCCTATTTTCTTGTCTGGAGTTACTATTACACATTTGGAGATATACTCACCTTTTTCAATACCATCGAGTATAATATATCGGTAATCAATAAATTGTTATCGATAAGCATAGCCGATTATGTGCTGTTTTTGTTTATTTTATTGCTGATTGTTATTGCAAGTTATAAGGCAGGAACCGGATTACAAAAAAGTAAGATCAGTACCAGAAAATTCATGCATTTACTTTTTGTTTTCTTCGTTTTCGAAATACTGATTACTGTTTTTGTTCCTTCGGCCGATTACAAAATGATTCCCCTGATGTCAATTCCGGTTACCTTTCTTCTGAGTTATTACTTTTTAAAAATACGCAGCCAATGGTTTGGCGATATCATAATTGTGGTGTTTACATTACTTTTAATTGCCGGACAACTACTACCGGTTTTTTACTAAACCTGATCAGATTAAAATGTCATTGATTCATTAATGATAAAATTTGAATTATTACAGAATTCGAAAACAATTTCATAATCCGTTCAGGAAATTTAGTTCAGCTTTTTTAATATGTTCAAAACATCATCGGGTAATCCAAGGCGGTAACCACTCGTGTAGTTTATAATCTCACCCTGTTTCCGATAAATTAAAATTACCGGTAAATCATTAACGAAATCATTTTGTAAGATCGTGCTCAGTTTTAATAATGCCTTTTCTTTATCAAGGCAAAAGACAGACCGTAACGGCAGATTTTTGTATGTGTTCTGAGAAAAGGCAGTTAACCTTTGCATGTCAGGGAGAATAAAATAGAACAATGCATTAATTTTATTGAAATCATCGATTCGCTTTTGCAAATCGGCAAACACATGCTCCGTTGGCTCCATATCAGGATCTATGAAGAGGGCAACAAAGGGTTCATCATCGGGAAAGATAATTTCATCGCCCGTAATAATATTATAGATTTCGTCAAGGTGATTATTGGCGATTTTTTCAATTGTATATTCTCTTGATCTTACTGATATCGGAATAACCTGATGACTTTTTGCCTGAATATCGTAAAAGCTCAATGTTGATAAAATTTCGCCACTTGCAAGCCGGTTCCCAGTTGTCAGCATATATTGTCCGGGGAATAAGTGAATTGTATCGTGAAAATCACTCCATTTCCTGTTGTAATCAAATTCAAGCGTTTCAAAACCCGATTCCTTTATTCTTGCTAATGTAAAATGGATAAAATATTCAGGCTCGAATCCAGGATCTTTTTCCAATTTAAGCGATATGGTTGCACTTCTTGCCTGCCGATTTTCATTACTAAAAAAGATATCATGCCACAACCCGTTTTTGTAGACCTGTGGAATTTTATTTGCCATATCAAACCGCGAAGCTATTCCAAAACTTCGGCAAACAGCCACAAAGAAGATATTTCTTGATTCGGTGTTGGCCCGTTTTAGCTCGAAAACACCAATGGGTGTGATGGGCAAATCGTAATATTGATTTTCGTTATCGATTACTAAATTCTGATCAATCCAGTCGACTAAAACCTGATAATCAGACTGACAATCATTTTTAAAACCTTCATCAAATACTTTCTGAAAATATGACCGGTAAGGTACAATAATCTCGTTTTTAATCCGGGGCGACAGTATATATTTCCCGAGATATTCTTCAGGATTTGAGTCATGAATATTGAGAACAAAATTCTCTAAATGATCGATGAGTATTGCGGCAGGTGTATCGCGCAAATCTTTGTCTGCAATATTTTCAAGCAACGTCAGCGAATTTCGGTTGCCGTTTGTATATTCGAGATAACGGACAATCTCCAACCAGTTGCCTCGGCTTATGTAAATAAAATCCCATACTTTGTTTGGGGCAAGGTTTAGTTTGTTGGCAATCTCAAAAGTTTTGCCCTTCGAAATAAACGTTCTTTCATATACCATTCGCAAGCTGTCTTCGAAGGATAAGCGTTGCTTACAGGCATCCATTCCTTCTGATGAGAGAGGTCTTGGTGTTTTAGCCACAGGAGGAAAAAGGTTAATTTCCTGATACTGAAATGCATTATTTTTATTACTGAGGGTAAGTGATAAGGTATCAGTTGTGTTCACAGAAACCTTTTTAAGATTATGCATTCCGTTTTTCGAAGCTGTGATAATTAAATCGCCCAATCCGGTTGTGAAATGACAATAGCCATCCGATCCGGTTTCGATACTTGCCAGAGGAAAAAACTCGGCATAATTATACAGGCCAAAATCAACATTCGCCTTTTTAATGGGCAAACCGCTTTCGTTTTTAACATGAACACAGATTGTTTTTGTGTCTGCATACCGGTTGAGTACATTTAGTTCAGCGTAATGTTTTTTCTGATGGAGGATTTCTTCCGGCCCGGTATAGAACCCGAATGCTTTGGTATGTAAAAACATAGCCCTACGTGCAAGTTCTGCAAACCATCCCTGGTTAAGCTGGGGAGATGGTTCGCATCCTCCAAGAAAGTGCCATTTCCCATTGGCCCAGGCTTCTACCCATGCATGGTTGTCATCGGAATGAGCCCATCGGGGTGTATACACCTGTCGTGCAGGAATAGCGACTGCTCGTAAAGCTGTAACCAGCAGTGTTGATTCCTCACCACATCTTCCAGTTCCTGTGCGAAGGGTTGCCAGTGGCGCCGATGTCCTGATATCGGCTCCCTTGTAAGTTACATGCTCGTGACACCAATGATTAACCTCAAGAATGGCCTTTTCCATTGGCAATCCTTTTACACGATTCTTCAACAACCTGTAAAATACCTGTCTGGCAGTATCAAGATTTTCATTGTTTACCCGGTAGGGTAATACAAAGTGACGAAAAATATCTTCCGGAATATCTTTGCCCCATGGCATAGTTTCCCGCGCTTCGATACTCGATTGAACCATGGAAAGGAAAAATTCGCCATTGTAGTCTGCTAAATCGCTTAAGGGCATAAACGCATAAAGAAATTTTAATGCCTCATTTTCCTGAAGGCTTAAATCATTATTGAAAACTGAAAAAAGTCTATCGCTCCTGTTTTTTGCTAATTCCTTTTGTTCCAGGAAATTTTGCGCTACTAAATCCCGGTACTCCGGATCGGAAATAAAATGAGTTTCCCGTTGGCACGATAAGGCAACTATCAGTATTGAAAAAAGAGCGATATGAATGGCGTGTTTCATGAGAATAATGGTTTTGTATTACCAGCCGTATTTCTTTGTTTCAAGGTCATTCTGATTTACTTTTAAATCCGTTAACTAATGCTTTATTTTCTGTTTCTGTCTTCATATGGCTGGTAACGGTATGGATATGGTGCGTTTGGCGCACTTTATTAAATAAGTTTCTTTGGCTTCTATATTTTCACATTTTTTTCTTGATACTAATAGCAGAGGCATGCACTATCTTTTTTAGTACCAGTTTTTATTTTTTTTCTCCACGTAAAATTTTCTCCATTCTTCAAATAGAAAGTACCCGGTCATTGGTTATACGGAATTATATAAAACCATTA
>CAYLZH010000074.1:14527-17813 GCA_964388245.1 uncultured Bacteroidales bacterium | reverse complement strand
GAACATAAATCCAGTGGATATAAAGGTATTGTCCATCTATATCAACTGATAATGCATTATCAGTCCAAAACAAAGAATCTATCATAATCCACTTAAAATTAAATAAGTACATAGTAAGAATTCTAAGAATGTTTATCAGTCAATTTTGATGAAATTTAGACGAACACCTGTTGATTCATTTTGTTTATTTATTGAAAACTAAAAAGATATGAAAAAGAATCTACTATTAATCCTCAGCCTGCTCTATTGTGGAAGCATGCTTTCGCAATTACCATTCAGTATGTCGCCGAATGATACTATAATAAGTACAATTCCTTCGGATATCTATACTGAATTGATGATTGAACAGATTAACAATTCGGGCGACACCTTAAATCTTGGAGTTGAGATCGTTTATAATGATGTACCCGAAAGCTGGGACGGGATGGTTTGCCTGCAGGGAGTTTGCATGGGAATAATTCCACCTGTTGGAGCAAGCGGTCAGATGATGCCGCTTACAGGCAGTTTAAACGGTTATGTACGACTGACGGTTAATCCCATGGGAGGAAACGAAATGGCCAAACTGCGCGTTCGGGTTTACGACATTAATAATCCAATGCTATCGGATACTGCAACATGGATTGTGCAATCGAGCACTTTGAGCCTGCAGGAAATCGATTACAATCAAACATTTAGCATTTATCCTAATCCAACATCAGACAATATAAATATAAAATCTTCATCAAATATTAACAGGATTATTTTGTATGATCAAAACGGAAGAATCTATTTCAGCAAAACGATAAAAGGTACAAAAAATCCTGATGTTAACTTATCTGCATTTCCGGCCGGAATATACTATTGTAAGATTTATAGCGGAAATATGTTGATCGGAACAGAAAAAGTGATCAAGCATGAGTAAATTTTTCAGCACATTAATTATTGCACTGATTCCATTATTTATCAGCGCAGCCATAATCGATAAGGAAGTCCATATTGTTGCCGGAAGCTTTGACGCAGTTGATAACACTCAGTTTCCGTACCTAAGCTTTTGTGAGAGCGATATATTCAACCATAACGACCTCCTGATAGAGGCGGAACTGAATGATGTATTGAATCTTTTAGTATTTAACCATGATAGTGTTAACCACGGATTTGAAATTCTGAACATGAACATTCAATCGGGATTTATTGCACCGGGCGATAGTACTATAGTAACAATCAGCCTTACACAAGCGGGATGTTTTCCGTTTGTCGATCCGCTGGAATTTCCTAAAAATGCATACCTTGGTCTGGGCGGGATGCTTGTAGTGAAAGATCATAATTTTTCATCCTTTTACTGGAATATCAAAGCGCATCAGAGCGAATTTAACTACCAGCTCCTTACAGGTAATAATGTTGACTGGAATACCTATAATCCGAAATTTTTCACTATTAACGGCAACAGCAATCCCAACATAAATCAGGATCAGTTTGCGCGCATCACAGGGCAGGTAAACGATTCGATTTATTTATATATTTCGAATACTGGTTTTAGTATTCATTCTATGCATTTTCATGGATACCACGCAACAATTGTGTCTTCGAGTAAAAATCCAAACCATGCCGGAAGAATTAAAGATACCTTCCCAATTTATCCTTTGGAAAGTATGGTTTTGCTAATAGTACCCGATAAACCCGGAGAATATCCTATCCACGACCATAATCTGGTTGCTGTAGCAGGAAATAGCTATTATCCGAATGGTATGTTTACCACAATATTAATTAGTCAGTAATGAAGCGATTATTTATTATAAGCATTGTAATTGCCATGTCTTTTCTGATGGCTTTTGAAATATCAGGCCAGGATGTATCTAAATTGCTTTTTTCAAAAATGGATATGACCGCCCAGCATGAACTTTGGGATGGTAACCAAACAATGCTAATGGGCTTTACTGAATTAATGATGACCCCGATTGATATACCCTCTCCTACTCTTATTTTTAACAAAGGCGATAGTGTTGAGATCAAATTAAGGAACATGTCTCAATTTGCACCGCACACGATCCATCTTCATGGATTGGATGTTGATCAGCAAAACGATGGCGTACCACACCTCTCGTTTGTAGTAAATCATATGGAAACAAAATCGTACTTTTTTAAAGCAATGCATCCTGGTACATATATCTACCACTGTCATGTTTTTTCTTCGCTTCATGTTCAGGCAGGCATGTATGGATTATTAATTATAAAGCCCGCTGATGGGAGCAATACAACATGGACAGGTGGATATCCCTATGATAAAGAGTATGCCTGGATGATGTCGGAAATTGATTTACTGTGGCACGAAGATTCTACAATTAACCAGGTTTACGATACATCTGCAATGATGCATTTTATTCCCGAATATAATCCCCAATACTTTTTAGTTAACGGCAGATCAGAGCATCAATTGTCGGCAAACTCAATTGCAATTGAAGGTCAGGTTGATGAAAGGATTTATCTGAGGCTGGCTAACATTGGAAATTATGGGAACAGGATAATTTTTCCACCCGGACTTAATACCCTGATTGTATCATCTGACGGACGCCCTCTGCCAACAAGCGAAGAGGCGGATACAGTAGTTTTAACACCAGGCGAACGATATGGTGTTATGCTATATCCCGATTCTGAAATAAACGATTCAATTTATGTTGAGTATTTCGATCTGAATACACAGCTTGTAAAAAATACGCAATCAATATCTGCAACAATATCAGGCTTTTTTGACATTGAAAATGATTATCCCGAAACTGTAAATATATATCCTAACCCGGCCAATGAGTACATTCAGATTGAAAACAATCATGACTATGATAAAAACATAACCATACGTATTCTTGATTCCACAGGGAGAATTGTAATGCATTCTGATATGATTAAAAATTCTTCTGGAATTATTAACACAGAGGCCTTAGCTGATGGACTATATTTCATTCAGATAAAATCAGATACTAAAATCAAATCAAAGAAAATAATAATTAATCATTAAAACTTACGCTATGAAAAGAGTTATATTCCTTGTTTCTGCAATAATTATTGCTCAGAATTTAATTGCACAATATACAATCGATCTAAACCTGCATCACCATTTCGACGGGGGTAATTTCGTTTATGGAAATCAATATTCAGATGATTTGGGAAACCTGATTGAAATTAACAGGGTGCAATATTATTTAAGTGGAATAAAAATTCACCACGATGGTGGTCAAATCAGCACACTAAATGATGTTTATGTGCTGGCGAGTGCTAATATCACGAATTATCCCTTATCGATGCTGAACATTCA
>CAYLZH010000074.1:13705-14517 GCA_964388245.1 uncultured Bacteroidales bacterium | reverse complement strand
CCTTCGATCTCGGAGTCGATCAGGCTACAAACCATCTCGATCCCAACTCATTCCCTCCAGGCCATCCACTGTCGCCTCAAACACCAAGTATGCACTGGGGATGGACTGCCGGATATAATTTTCTTGTTATTGAAGGAATGGCTGATGCTGATAACGATGGCACTGTTGACACGCCATTCCAGTTTCATGCCGTTGGCGATGATAATTACCTTACAAGTATATCGAATATTGAAACTACGGGAATTACTTCAAACATGACTATTGAAATCGATGTAGAAGTAAACATAGCCGACTGGCTTAGAGGCGTTAATCTGGCTACTGCAGGAATAAGTCATGGAGTTTCGGGTATAAACGAGCAGATAATAGCAAATACAAACATCAACAGGGTGTTTAATGTTGCAACTACAGGAATTGATCAGTTTGACCAGTTGGAAAACAGTGTCACTTTTGATTATACATTACCCTATGCACCAACCATTTATTATAAGTTTCCTTCATCACACGCTGTTTCGGTCGAGATAGTCGATCTTGCTGGAAAACAAGTATTACAACAGAAAAATTTAAATCATGAGGGTAATTTCTTTATCAACAAAGAATTAAGTTATGGAACATACATTGCCCGGCTTACATCGGACACAAATGAATCATTAACAAAAAAATTTATTGTTCGACAGTAAATCTAAGTAAATCGAATTATAGCTCTCTGATTATCTGAGCATAAGATAATTCAGGGAGCTTTTTTATTTTATCAGATGTAAAATGTTTAATCCAAAAACAAAAAATATTCCAGGGTTCAGGAAATTTAAGTTGAC
>CAYLZH010000074.1:0-13695 GCA_964388245.1 uncultured Bacteroidales bacterium | reverse complement strand
ATTTAGTTTGCTGATAGTGGTTTTGTTAATAAGCACTGGTATTTACTATCAGGAACCTTTTAAACTTACGATTCCTAAAGGATTTCCGAAACCTTTTATTCCTGAGGACAATGCCATGAGCCACAAAAGGGTTGAATTCGGAAAGCGCTTGTTTTACGATCCTATTTTGTCGCGTGATACAAGTATTTCCTGTAGCCATTGCCATAAGCCTGAGCTCGCTTTTACCGATGGCCTGACAAGAAGCCTGGGAATTCGGGGACAAACACTTTTACGCAATGCACCGACTCTTACTAATGTGGCCTATCAGGATTCGGGTTTATTGTTCGATATGGGGGTTCCAACGCTTGAGATGCAAATTCTTGTGCCGGTTCAGGAACATAAAGAATTCGATTTTGATTTAAGACTGATTGCTGAAAGATTGAAAAATAATCCTGATTATGTTAAACTGAGCCGCGATGCCTACCAGTCGGAGCCAAATCCCTTTGTAATTACAAGATCGATTGCAGCATTCGAACGAACACTGATTAGTGGAAATTCGGCCTACGATCAATTTATCAATGGAAATTCAGATGCATTAAATGATCAGCAACAGCTTGGTATGGACTTATTTTTTAACCGCTTACAATGCGTACGATGTCATAGTGGTTTTAATTTCACAAATCTAACCGCACAAAACAATGGTCTGTACGAAGGACAATATCCGGATGATCCGGGCAGGTTCCGCGTAACAAATAATGAAAAAGACCGTGACCTGTTTAAGGTACCTACCTTAAGGAATATATCGGTTACAGGTCCTTACATGCACGATGGAAGTATTAATTCGCTTTTCGATGTGATTGATCATTATTCGACAGGTGGAAAGGATCATCCAAATAAGAGCAATTTAATTGTTCCTTTCGAAATCAGTTATTCTGAAAAACAAGCATTAGTGAGTTTTCTTGAGAGCCTTACAGATCATAAATTCATTAATAATAAAGATTTCAGACCTGATTTATAGGATAGATTGCTGATATTTTCAGGCTTTCACTTCAAGTAACCAATGCTCAAGAATTGAAAAAAGCTCTTCGGGTTTTATTGGCTTCGACAGATAATCATCCATTCCGGCTTCAAGGCATTTTTCCCGGTCTCCTTTCATGGCATTGGCTGTCATTGCCACTATTGGGATTTTAGTTTTCGCCAATTTATTTCGAATTTCACCTGTGGCAGTAAGGCCATCCATTTTTGGCATCTGGACATCCATCAGAATAAGCGTATAATCCTTATCTCTTACAGCTGCAATGGCTTCTTCTCCGTCGGCTACTACATCTACACTAATTCCGGTTTTTTTCAACAATGCTGTTGCAACCCTTTGGTTGATGTAATTATCCTCGGCGAGTAAGATCCGGGTTGATTCGGGAAGTGTCTGAAGGTGCACAATAGTTTCTTCTTCTTCCTGATCATCTTTCTTTTCCTTCTTGTAGTCAACAACTCCCATCAGGTTGATGATGTTATCAAAGAGTACCGATTGTTTTGCCGGCTTCGTTAAATAGGCTACATACCCTAATTCAATAAACTTATTCTTTTCGCCCCAGGCTCCAACCGATGTTAAAACTATAGCGGGGATTTTGCTGTTCTGCCTGATTTTTTCAATTAATTCATAGCCATTCATATCAGGCATTTGATAATCAGTAATAATCAGGTCGTATTTTTTATCACCGGCTGAAGAAATGGCCTGAATGGCATCTTCAGGCAATTCGAATACATCTGATGTAAACCCAAAACTTTTAAGTGTCTCCTTAAGTATGATCCGGTTTGTATTATTATCATCGACTGCCAGAATATGCAGCCCGTGGATCTTTTCAGGAATTTTTACGCTAAGGTCTTTATTTTTTTCTGAAATAGTTAAGCGGGTTGTGAAATAAAATGTGCTCCCCTCTCCTACTATACTTTTTACCCAAATTTCCCCAAGCATCATACTAACAAGGTTCATGCATATTGTTAAGCCCAGGCCAGTTCCTCCAAATTTACGGGTTGTTGAACTATCGGCTTGTGAGAAGCTTTCAAAAATTGCCTGTTGCCTGTCTTCAGGAATTCCAATTCCGGTATCACGAACAGAGAACAATAGCTCGATTTGATCTTTTTCTACAGGCATCTCATCAACCGACCCTGCATTATTTACGCCCACAGTAATTACGATCTCGCCTTTTTCAGTGAACTTTAGTGCATTCCCTACAAGGTTGAGAATTACCTGACGTAACCGTGTTGGGTCTCCTATCAGATACCTTGGAACATCATTTTTTATGAATACGTTAAGCTCAAGTCCTTTGTCCTCAACTTTCTGAATAACCACATCGGAAACTCCTTCGACCACCTCGCGAATGTTAAAATCGATATCTTCCAATTCTAATTGTCCGGCTTCTATTTTGGAGAAATCCAGGATATCATTCAACAGGCTTAACAAAACATCGGCACTATCTTTTGCCATTTTAAGAAACTGATACTGCTCTGGGTTTAATGTTGTTGGCAATACTAATTCAAGCATTCCTATAATACCGTTCATGGGTGTTCTGATTTCATGGCTCATATTTGCCAGGAATTCACTTTTTGCCCTGTTGGCTTGTTCGGCTTCGAGCTTTGCCTTTTCGATTGTTGCTGCTTTATCTTCCAGTTCAGAATTTAATGCCACCACACCCCGGTTAGTCTCTTCCAGTTCGTGATTAATGGTTTCGATTTCGTTGTTACGTTCCTGAAGTTGTCTCAACAAAAACAGTAGTTCGTTATTTTGGGAGTTAATCGTGTCGACCATGCTTGCATCGCCACGTTCGATAGTTTTTTTGAATGCAGTCTGAATATCATTGACCTTTTTGCTATCGATAGGAAGAGAAAACCTGGGTAACCATTTGGCTGCTGTAATTGTTGTACCTTTCCCCGGTTTCGATTGAATATCAAAATCATCCATCAGGCGTTGCGAGCCCATCAGGCCTACACCCATACCATGTTTCGATTTATATTTTCCGGATTGAATTAATTCCTGGTTTTCGATCCCTTTACCATAATCTACAAATTTGATTACGATTCCATTCGAGCCTTTATCGCGGATTGCAATGTTAAATGTAACTGTTCCTCTTTGTGCATGCTCTATTATATTCCTTGTAAGTTCCGACACAGCCGTTCCAATACGAATACAGGTTGTTTTATCGAACTGAAGCTCGCGGGCCAGTAATGTACCTAAGTTTCGCGCCCTAACCACATCTGACTCTAACTGCACCTCTATTTCGCCAACATTATGTAATGTAACGGACAATAAGAACGGTTGCATCGTCATTTAGCCTTGAATATTGGTTCATTATAAATTCCGCATTCTTTTGCGGATTATTATCCCAGTTTATATCCTCTATTTTCCAACGGGTTGTAATGCCATCTGAATACAAACATACGACATTTCCAGGTTGAAAATCAAACTCAAATATCCTTGGAGTGCGCATATTATGCCCCATAATTCCCCCATACGACAGGAGGTTTTGCTTTTTTTGCCCCGTCATTAGAAATGCCTCTATATTTCCTATTCCCGAAAATTCAAGTTTATTGGTTCCCGTATCAATCCGGACCAGGCCGATTGTTGCCCCTCGTGTACCACGTAAAGCATGATGCACATGGGTCATAAGTGCATTTAATGGTAAATCAGGCTTCAGCATAATTTGTTCTTTGGCAAGCTCCGATGCTATATTGGCTTCTTTTCCATGCCCTAATCCATCAATTACAGCTATAACAGTTTTATCGGGGCCAATATGGTTTATCAAAAAGCTATCACCATTTAAATTTTCGCCTGGTTTACAATGCGAAACAGCACCTGTATCGAGTTTTATATTCTTGCCTATCCATTGTTTTTTAGGAAGATATTTCAGTGTCCTGATACAGTTCTTAAACTGAGTATGGCCGGCAAAGTATGTTTCCTTGAAATTGTTGACCTGCGCAGGATTAACTTCAAATTCATCGGAAAACCGACGAATGGTCCCCAATCCTATCCCTAAGGATTGCTTATTGGAATAACCATCTTTAACTGCTCTTTGATAATTTCCAATCCCGTTTCCCGAATCGCAGCACCATATCTCGATTGCTTTGTGGTTGTTAATGTCATCCATTTGACAGATTACCACTTTACCTTTGCCTCCGCCATGCTTTATAACATTCGTTACCAATTCGGTAACCATGATAGCTACCTCACCTGTTTTAACCTCATCGAATCCCATTTGTGAGGCAATCCCGACTGCTTTGCGACGGCATACTCCAACATCCGATTCACTATCGATTTGAAAACTTAGAATATTTTGCCGTTTTACTTCCATTTCATTATTCGAACTGTGGTACCTTTATTAACTTCAGAATAAATTTCAAAATTATCAACAAGTCGCTTAGCGCCTGGCAAACCGTATCCCATTCCCATACCTGATGTAAATCCATCGCTCATGGCAAGATCAAGGTTTTCGATACCGGGGCCTTCATCTATACAGGTAATAATTAGCGCATTATTGCCTTGATAATCGCCTGTTTCAATTAGAACTTCGCCACCACCTGCATAATTATACATGTTTCGGAACAACTCACTAACAGCTGTTGTAATCCGGGTTTGATCAACAATTCCCATCCTGATATTCTTAGCATATTGCCTTACCAATTGCCTGGCTTTGACAATATCATGCTCGGTTTCTATCGGGCATTTTGCAAGCTGTTCCCAGTTATTATCGGTGGTGATTTCCTGCATCATAGCATATATCAAAATAAGCCGTTTTCCTGATCGCGGAGCCTTTTTTCGAGCATTTCCATGCCTTTCTCCATATTTAAAGCGGTGTCCACTCCAGGCATTTCAAGTCCTAATTCTACAAGTGTTATTGCCACAGCGGGTTGCATTCCAACAATCACAACTGCTGCATCCATAATAGAAGCCATCGAGGCCATACCCGACAGCATACGGCCAATAAACGAATCGACCATTTCAAGTACTGATATATCAATTAAAACCCCCTTGGCCCCGGTACGTTCAATTTCTTCAAGTATCTGAGATTGAAGTTGAACAGCAAGCCTGTCGTGCATGTCGACCTGGATTGACACGATTAAATAATCGCGGATCTTAATAATCGGAATCCTTTTTTCGTGTAAGTCCATGTTTATTATTCTTCGGTTTCAAAAGTGTTTTCTTCTGACATTACATTGCTTGTCTCGTTGTTGAGTTTGGTTTGTTTCATAGCAAAAATCATTGCATCCTGTAAGGTTGCTTTTGTACGTATTGATGACAGGTCGATACCAAGATGTACAATTGTTTGAGCAATTGCCGGACTAATTCCTGAAATTATACATTCGGCTCCCAGAAGCCGTGCCGAAGTAACTGTTTTCAGTAAATGATTGGCAACCTGTGTATCCACTGTTGGAACACCAGTAATATCGAGAATCGAAATGGTGCATCCGGTTTCAACAATTTTTTGAAGCAGGTTTTCCATCATTATTTGTGTCCGTTGGCTATCCAGTGTTCCAATTACAGGAAGTATGAGGATATTATCCCATACTTTGGTTACCGGGCTCGACAGCTCCATTAAATCCTCTTGTTGCTGGACAATGGTTCGTTGTTGTTCGGTGATCTTTGACAGTTTGTCTTCAAGGTCTTCCTGCATCTTTACACGTTGTTGCAATTCATCTGTAAGGTCATCAATCAACAGGTCGAGAGCGGCTTCGATCCCGCTTAAATCATCATCGATTTGTGTATTGACCCGGGCTTCCATATCGCCGGCTGCTACAGAAGCAAGAACATCTTCGATACGGTTAATCCGGTCTTTGAGATTAACAATATTATGCGTTTCACTCATTTTTATTTTCTCCTTTTTTCAATCCAGTTAACAGCTCCTTCAAAATCTTTAAAAAAGTCTGCCTCGGCTTTCAGCGATCCAAGTTTCATTAAAACCTTGGCAATCATACGCGTTGCAGCGTTGGCTCCAACAAAGGCAACATGGGTAAATCCTGCATTATTTAGCATCTCATTGGTTACCGACCGTGTGTCGCGGCTCTCCATCTTGCCTGCCTCTCGCAAGTCTACGATAAGCTGTCGATAAGGTTTGCCTTCTAATAGTTCGAGGTACTTATCACCAAAGTACCTTGTTTGCTCGGTTGTAAATTCACCTTTAATTTGCTGATAAACCAATTGATGTTCATCAACAAAGCTAATTTTATGTTCCATGATAATTAATTTAGATTAAACGATTTTATTCTGAACTGCAATATAATAATTCAAATACGAGATGCAAAGGCTAAAGTTTATTTTATTTCATTGATATTTAATATATTCAAGTAATTCAATGTGATTTTATCAGCATAGGTTCATTGTGATTTTTGACTTTATGTTGATCTATCGGTTCTTGCTATATCTGATACTACATCAAGAACGCATCCGGTAGGACAAAGTGTACGGCACCAGAAATTTGGTATTATCAGGGAAATCAGGACAATACTAAGTGATATCCAAAAGAAAAGGCTATTTGGATTTATCCCAAACAAATGCGGAAACATCTCATATTGTGTAATCAATTCAAATCCTGCAAAATACATAACTAAAACTGCAATTGTAACCAGGTATCGAAAGTATTTTAAGTGTTTGTTATTTATCGATACCTGATACTTCTTCAGGAGTGAATATTTAAAAATTAATCGCTGGGTATTTCCAAACGGGCATACATGCTTACAATAGGCATTGTTCATCCAGATCGCCGAAACAATTACAAGCAGAATATATGAAATTGTAAATACTGATAATGAAATTCCTGAGAATGATTTAATAAACAATAAATAGGTAAAGGATGAATTCAGATAAAAACCAATCCATGTTATGCTTAGTATAGAAAGGATGAGTAGCACGATTCTGTTTTTAACAAGCCTGAAACCAAATACCGAAAATAACAACAATAAAACTATCAGATTGATGATCCACAGCTTGCTAAGCTTTGCCATCACACTAAAATTGCCTGTCTGATGATCGATATGATCGTTTAAAAATTCATGATTTGATAACCTGATGATTTCATCAACCGATTCTGCAATGGCAATGCAAGTGATAGTTGCTCCGGCAACTGCATCGATAGTATGATCAGAAGTGAGTTTTAATCCTGAAAACTTTTCAATAAAGCCGGCATTCATCAATTTATCGACATAACTGGGAGTTTCGCGCGATCCAAGATAGATCACACTATCGATAACTGCATCGGGTGAGATAATCAGTCCAAGGTCAATAACATCAGTAAAACCCCTGACCGTGGAAACTCCCTTATTCTCAATATAGAGTGATCTGTTGTTTAAAAGGGCATAATTAATACCGGCAGTGGTAAAAGCCAATGGCGATATTTCAGGGAAAAAAATATGCAACCTTGAATTAAAAATGCTATCGTCAGCTGCTATATTTTCGGTTAATATTCCATATGTAACAATTTCCTCGTCAGAATGCCTGATATAACCATAACCACTCTGGTTATCTGTTTTTTCAATTTTTAGACTGCCATAATCGGTAACAAAGTTTTCACTTTCGATGCGGTTAAAACCGGATTCTTTGTTAGTGGTATAATTCCGGGAGCTTTCGATGGCTTGTTCAGGAATAAATACAACCACAACCACTAAAACCGAAACTAATAGACTTAACAGGATTCGGATCCGGTAATTCGAAAGATTACTTATGTTTTTCATTTTTCGTGGAATAACAATACTATTTCTCAACAGTAGAGTTAACGATATCGATTACCCAACTATTAAGTTGATCATCAGGAAGTATGGCATCAGGTTTATAAAGTACTTTTGTTTCATTGAATTCGACAGCCTCAATTCCGCGCTTTATTATATCGCCCTGAAACATCTCATCTACAGCCACAAGTATAGGAATTACAACTGCATAATCTTCCATCTCAAGGATTTGATTTATAGCATTTGTTGTTGGATCTGTCATATAATCGACAATATGGCCACACCAGGCATAGGATATGTTTTCAACCTCAGTTGTAAGTCTTAGATACTTACCCAGGTCGTTCATTAATTGTACCCACTGCTGTGTATAAAGTCTCGATCCATACGCAATAAACACAACTCCTTCGTTTCCGGTTTTTTGACTAATAGCCTTATAGCGCCTTGCGACATTCTTTTTCAAAAATCCTGGAAAATCTAAAAGTGGTGTAATTACAATTTTGGCCTCCGGGGTATATAATTCGATATTGTCCTCTTCTAATCTTGCAATTACATCAGGATTTCTACTTATGCCAACAATATTCTGAATATCGTTGGTGGTATGGTTACTAATTGTGAGAAATAATGGCACAATTATAATCTCATCAAAATTTTCCTTGTCGAACACCTTGAGCTGATCGGCCATGCTTGGCCCTTCGTATTCCATGAATGCTGATTTCACTTCAGATATCTTAGGATTTTTAAGTATTTCAGGTTCAACAACATCCTCAATGTCTAACAACATTTTTCTCCACTGTGTTGAATGCGAGCCATGACTCACGATAAGAACTCCTATCTTCTTTTCTGTTGAGGTTTTGGCTGTATTCGAGGATTGGTAGTTATTGCACGATAGTAATCCCCAACAAAGGAGGATATAAAGCACTAATCTTTTCATGAAACTTTCTCTTTTATGATGACATATTTTTGAATCGAAAATAGTAATTTATTGTAAAACCTTGTCACATATTTTCATTTTCTGATTTGAATGACAAATTTCTAATCCCAAACAAACCGCCATGTTCCATCTTCCTGTCTTTTCCATACTGTGTGGAAAATTCCGGTCGTAGTTTGTTCTTGTCCCATCGAATCGACAACCGAATATTTAAAATGCCCATAGGTGTAACCCAGGTCGCCACTGGCGGCTACGTCGACAAAATCGGGTTCCCATATAAGCTTTGAATCCTTCGAAGACAGGTGATTTAAACCTTCTTCAATAGCTTTCTTGCCTTTAACCAACGTATTATTTCGGAGTAAAACAGCACTATCAGCAGCATAATGCAAAAATGCTTTTGGAATGCCCTCTTTCAATGCCATTTCAGCAAAATCTTTTTCGGTTTGCGTAATTTCCTTTTTGTATTTATCGATCAGACTTTGATTGTCATTTTGTGTACATGAATAGGATTGCAGGATAATGGACAGGATTACAATGTAATTCAATATCTTCTTCATGATTAATTAAATTTTATCATTCGATTTAACTGATAGTGAACAGCAAAACTTTTTACAATACGGTTCTTCACAAAGATATGTTTTTAGGAATGCATAATTTGCGCATTTTGATTTTAAATCAGGCTTTATGAAGTTAAATCAATCAATTCTATTATTTTGGTTTCTGTGAAATAATTTAACAACAACAATAGCATGCAATAATATCTTAACTTTGATGTTTGAAAAAACAAAGTATGGAGCAATGATTCTACGCATTCCGATATTCATTCTTGTATTTCTGACATCTGTGGCATTTACTACATATGGACAGCATCAGGGCACAAAAGTGCATAGGAGAACAGTCAACTGGGATTACTATCTGAAAGGACGCTCACCTGATACGATACCTGTGGGAAACTCAGTAGGTTTTAAAGCACCTGAGATCAGATTAAAAGATTTTAATGGAAAAGAGTACAGCACGGCAGATTTAAAAGGTAAACTTGTTTTGATCCAGTTCTGGAGCTCGAAATGTATGCACTGCAGAAAATATAATAAAGATTTGGTTCAGAATTATGTCGATTACAAAGATCAGATATTTTATAATGGAATTGGATTTACCGTTTTTAGTGTTTCACTGGATACAAGTAATGAGGAATGGAAAAAAGCTATTCAGGAAGATAAACTAATATGGAAATACCATGTAAACGATCATAAGGGTTGGACAACCGACCTGAAAAAAAAGTTCAATTTTACTAAAACACCCACTACTTTTTTAATCGATAAGGATGGAGTAATCATTGCTAAAAACGTTATAGGTGCCAGTCTTGACAGGCGTTTGAAGTTTTTCCTTAAAGGAACCGAATGATTTCCAAACTCCATTTTCCTGAATAATGTTATCCAAAATTAAATAAATAAGAAAAGTCGTATGAATTTCATTAAATATAAAACACTTGCAGTTATTTTGATAATAGCCGGAATGTTAGTACTTGCATTATCATGTAAACAGGATGAACCACGGGCTTGTTTCAGGTTATCAACCGATTATATACTGGTAGATTCGATTGTACAATTTATGGATTGCAGCGAAGGGGCCGACTCCTATTTTTGGGATTTTGGCGATGGAAATACGTCGAACGAGGCAGCCCCGCAACATATCTATAGTGAATCGGATTATTACGATGTGAGCCTGACAATCGAAGGAAAAAAAGGAAAAAGTAATCAGGCATCGGTTCGGATAGCGGTTTATGTTTTGAGTGAGTAAAATAGTTCTGTTCAGAATTATTCTAATAACATTTTTTTCAGATGCTGAATATTTCCTGGATTGTACGGGCAATAAAAAAGATTGAATTTCTGTCTTTGAAGCATCAGAAAGACTTTAAGCGAAGTTGCTTGATTTGATTACAAAATACCGTCACAACCGGCAATTTATCGAAATATACTCAGTCAGATTCTGCCAGTTTTTTTTGCCAGGATACAAAAAAATCCCGCAAGGACTGCGGGATTAACACCATGAAACAAATATACCGATACTCGTGTACCAGTATTTTTTTACCCGGTCTACACTTTAAAATGCATACCTGGTTTATCCTTATTCAACTGATTTCATTGAATTTTTAATTTCCTCAGCTTTATCTTTCATATCAAGAGCTTCGTAAGCACCGATTAATGCCTCGGGCAGGTTTTTCATTGTTGGATTAAGCTCATAGGCTTTCTCCAAATGTGGTAAAGCATCGCGGTAAAAGCGGTCTGCTTCGGCTTTTTCAGCTTTATATCTTTCAGGATCAGACTCTACTAATGTAGCCGCAGCCTGTATTTTTGTAGATGCCTGGTTGTATAATTCCAGCCCTTTTCTAAATACCTGGCTTGCTTTTAATTTCTTCATTTTAGCATTATCAGGAAATTCCTTTAATCCGGCATCAAGTGTGGATATGAGCTTTTCTTTATTGCCCGCTTTTTTATATGAATTGCCCGCAAACAGATAGGCCTTTTCTTTTTTATAATTTAATGCGATAGCCCTGTCGAATAAATCTGCAGCCTCGGCATATTTTCGGCTTTTATAGGCACAATAACCGGCATTGTAATACAAGGCAGTATCAACAACATTAGCTCGTTTGTTCAGTACAATTGCTTCGTAAAAGGCAGTATAAGCTGATTTGTAATCTTTTGCTTTGTAGGCTTCTTTTCCTTCTTTTTTAAAATCTTCTGCTGTTTTGTCCTGTCCATATGCTGTTGAGAACGATATTAACACGGCAATGATAAATAAGATCTTCTTCATAATTCTTTATTGTTTGTTTGTCTGTTAAAAATCGGGTGCAAATATATAATTTTTCAATAACCCGTCGAAACTACAACGAAGGAAATAATAAGCTATTGTAGACTTGAGACTTACTTCTCTACTTCTCCGTGCTGAGTATGGATAAACTTTTTGTTAGCCCCCTTCAGTTTTAGCATTGAAGCAGCCATTACAAAAAATGCTTTCGGAAGTGTGATGATTGCCTTTAGTGTTTCAATATTGTAAAACTTTACAGGGATCGAAGCAATAAAGGCTATAAATGTGAGAGCAAAAATATATTTCCAATCATGAAACGAGAGGGCAAGCCAATTGCTTAATCCCTCCAGGATGGGCAATTGAAACAATGCATAGATGGTAGTAAAAATACTTACAATCCCAATTAATAAAACCCGGGGTGGTTGAATCATTTGGATTACTTTGTCGAAGAAGTCGATATTCCCTTTCAAAAATAAATGGTACAAACCCGAACCAATAAAGCGCCGGAAGTAAATAAATTGTGCCGACAACCACCTTCGCCGTTGATTTGCAAATACATCTGATTTTTGAACCTTCTCATCCAGAACCAGTGCATTGTCGACATATTCGATCTTTATTCTGTCGCGAAGCATTTTTAATTCTAATTCTTTATCGAAACCTCCAATAGCTTTTACATTCGACATGATTTCCTTGAAAAAGGCATAATCGAAGGCCATACCAGATCCAATCAATGCTGATGAGAGGCCCAAAACGCGATGCCCTTTCCTGAATATAGAATTGTTTACTTCCTCGCTGATGGCATCAAGAATAGCAAATGAAGTATTTAAGTTTTTCGCAGCTCTGTGTCCCTGAACGGCAATATAACCTCTGTCGAAGGCCTGGTTTATTTTGGCAACAAAATCAGGCTTCATCATGTTATCAGCATCGAGTATTAGGGCTACATCATAGGCATCGCCAAGTTCAGCCATGGCTTTATTCAGGGCTTTCGATTTTGTACTTTTCTCAAAACTTACTTCGATAAGTTTTACCGGCAACTGCCTAAGGGCGCTGAGCGTTTCAGGCTGAAATGAATCGGCAATAATTACTACATCGTAATTTTCTTTTGGGTAATCCTGATTTAGTGCATCTTTGGCTACATCAATAATAACAGCATCCTCTTTATAGCCCGGAATAAGAACTGCAAATTTCCGAATTTTCTGTTTAACCGAATTCTTGTGCCGCTGATTAAAAACACTTGCTACCCCAAAAATAAATATATACACTGCTGCCAGTCCAAGATAAACAAACAGGATGTACTCTAAAATCTGTATCAGAATCTGAATAATTTCCATAGTTATTCCCTTTTAGTGCAATGGTCATTATGCTATTTCAGGTCCGAAAGCCGGTCACCGGTTTTGCCATTTATCATCATTTCCCACCATATTGCCATCGATAAAATATTAAAATACTGAGTTGCCTTAACCTGGCTGTACCAGAACCAGTACCCGCCTGATTTTAAATCGTTGTCATAGCCCCTGATAAAATTCTCGATTGCAGACTTTTTAAAAAAATCATCAGAAACAGAAGACGATAAAATAAAATCTGCAATGTTCTTACGATTTCCTTCGTCTTTGAAGAAAATTGGCAGTGGGGCGAATCCACCCTGTTTCTTTCGGTCTGTAATTTCTACTGGCAATTTTGGTTTCAGATAATTCTTATGAAGGAATTTGGTAACTCCCCTGCCCTTGGCCAAATCATCGACCGTTCCCTTGCATTTCAGATCGCGAGGAAGGGTCATCAGAAAATTGTACATATCGGTACTCATATACGGGAAACTAAGAGTATTGCCATACAGGGCTGCCATTTTCGATGCCTTAAACAAAATTACCTCGTTCACAACCTGCCTGATATCACCGAAGTAATTATGGATGAGGTAAAACTCATCAAAACCTTTATATGTTTTAGGCAGATGGTTTAGATAGACCGGTGCCGGACTGTTGATGCCCGGTTTTAAAATACTTTTCTGCTGTTTTTGTGAAAATCCAAAGACATCACTTTTTAATATATTCAGTATCTTCTCGTTGTGAAATTTAATCCTGAAGAATTTATTGTCTTTATTAAACATTGGCATGCCTGAACAAGCCGACAGCATTTTTTGAATTCCCTGTAATCCTTTCTTTTTAAGATTGAAATGCAATGCCAGTTCTTTACCTGCTGTACCATGATGCTGGTCGTTTCCATCGCCCCCGAGAATGATTTCGGGTTTCTTGTCTCCTATAAGGCCCATGGCC
>CAYLZH010000073.1:0-17835 GCA_964388245.1 uncultured Bacteroidales bacterium | reverse complement strand
ATCAACCGATATTTTTTATCCTTGAAAGAAAATCGCGCAATGTGGGTTAATGATTTTATTGTTAGTTTTGTACAGGTAAATTCGAAGACAACCAAGCATATCAAAAGAAAGTCTTATTTTTATGGCTAATATTAACAATCTGTTAAATTATAACTTTTTTGTACTTCAACTGTTTAAAAGAAAATTGAATAAAACAAGACAAAATCAAAAACGATGAAAAAAGCAATCATTATAATCCTTGTAATATTATCCGGAGGATATTTTCATTCGATTAACTCACAGGAATTGTATGGCGCTGAAGCCAATAGTATGATCAATGGTACTGAAGTTTTGCGTATTATACCCAGAACAGATATCCCAACATTCATAAAATTCAAAGAGGCAGAACGATTCTCCATTTCGTTTCTCGATAATTATCTAATAAAACAATTCAGTCTTAACTCTGATTATTCGTTTGAAAAATACCGAAGCGAAAACCTTGGAAATAATGAACAACTTCTTCGTTACCAGCAGTTATTTAAAGGAAATCCGATCGATGATGCACGATTCAATGTGTTGGTTAAAAGCGGGCTGGTTATATCGATTAGCGGTATTTTATACGATAATATCATTATCGAAAATCAACCGGTTATTGCAAAAGATGCTGCCTTAAATAACGCCCTCGCCGAAGTACCGGCCGAAGTTTATAAATGGGAAATTGAAGGTGAAGAGAAACTCATCAAAAAATATCTGAACGATCCGGAAGCTACATATTTACCGAAGGCTCAGTTGGTTTTATTTCCTGCAAGATATCCTGAGTTCAATGGCACTTACAAATATGCTTACAAGTTTAATATTTATGCAGACAAACCAATCGATAAAAAAGATGTTTACATCGATGCTGAAAACGGCGATGTACTTGAAACTATTGATTTATTATTGCATGCTGACGTAACCGCAACTGCAGAGACAAAATACAGCGGAACGCAGGAAATTGTAGCAGACAGCTATGGCGGCTCATACCGTTTGCGTGAATCGGGCCGTGGCAATGGTATCGAGACATATGACATGAATACCGGAACGAGTTACAGCGCTGCAGTCGATTTTACCGATTCCGATAACTACTGGAACAATTTCAATTCAAATCTTGATGAAGTGGCCACCGATGCACACTGGGGTGCCGAAATGACCTATGACTATTATTATTACAATCATAACCGTAACAGTATTGATAACAATGGATTTAAATTACTAAGCTATGTCCATTACGATTATCAGTATTCGAATGCTTTTTGGGATGGCACACGAATGACATATGGCGACGGTTCCGGTAGTACAACACCATTTTCAGCCCTAGATATTGTCGGGCATGAAATTACACATGGATTAACAACCTTTACTGCTAATCTGGATTATGCCTACGAATCAGGAGCTATTAACGAGGCATTCAGCGATATTTTCGGAACAGCAATAGAGTTTTATTCAAAACCCTTATTGGCCAATTGGCTAATTGGAGAAGACATCGGCTTTGTAATTAGAAATATGGCAAATCCAAACCAATACAGTCAACCCGATACCTACCATGGAAATTACTGGTATTTTGGTAGCGACGACAACGGTGGAGTTCACACAAATTCGGGCGTTATGAATTTCTGGTTTTATTTGCTAACACAAGGTGGAAGTGGCACCAACGATCTCGGAAACAGTTACAATGTTACGGGAATTGGAATGAGCGATGCAGGAAAAATTGCTTACCGTACATTGGTATTGTATCTTTCAAATACATCGCAATACGATGATGCCCGCTTTTATTCCATTATGTCGGCTATTGATTTATTCGGCCCCTGCAGCCCTGAGGTTGAAGCCGTTACAAGGGCATGGTATGCGGTTGGTGTTGGTGTTAATTATGTAAATTATGTTGAAAGTAGTTTCACTTCTGATTTCCAACAGTTTTGTGCTCCTCCGGCAGTAGTAAGTTTTCAAAATTTGTCAGTAAACGGAACTTCATTTTATTGGGATTTTGGAGATAATAGTACTAGTACAGTCATTGCTCCAAGCCATATCTATTCAAATTACGGAACCTATACTGTAAGCCTGATAGCTGAAGGAGGTGCCTGTGGATCGGATACAATTATCGACACAGCTTATATCTCTATCGATCCGTCGAATCCATGCGTTGAAGTCTTATCTTCGGCCAGCCAAACAAATACGCAGACCAACTGCTTTGGCACACTTTACGATAGTGGCGGACAGGATAACTATCAGAATAATACCGATTATTCGATAACAATTGCTCCGGCTGGTGCGCTTAATGTTACCTTGTCATTTGTTACATTCGATTTCGAAAGTGGATATGATTACCTATATGTTTACGATGGCCCGAACACATTTAGTACACTAATTGGCCAGTACGACGGAACCAGCCTGCCAAATGGCGGAAGTATTATATCAACAGGCTCGGCATTAACAATCCGGCAAACCACCGATCAAGGTGTAGTAGCCTCAGGATTCGAGCTAAACTGGTCGTGCAATTATGCAAATGCAGCCCCGGTTGCAGATTTTATGGCTAATCATGAAGAAACCTGTACCGGTGAGGTCATGTTTCATGATGTATCGCTTAATGGTGCAACCAGTTGGCATTGGGATTTCGGCGACGGAAACAGCTCATCATTTCAACATCCCATGCATACTTATACAAACGATGGTGTTTATTCAGTTCAGTTGATATCAAGCAATGCTTTCGGAACAGACACTGTCCTCAAATCAAATTATATTGTTGTAGTAAGTGCTGAAACACCATCAGGACAAGACGTAGAAAATTGCGGCCCGGGAAATCTTGAGTTAATTGCATCGGGTAATGGCCTGAAAACATGGTTTGCCGATTCGCTTGGCGAAGATCTCTTATTTATGGGCGATACCTTTCTCACACCAAACCTCACCCAATCAACAACATATTATGTTGAAGCATATGCCAACGACCAGGCCGAAAATGTTGGAAAACCTGACAACAATGGCGGGGGGGGATATTTTGCAAATCCATATGTACACCATCTGGTATTCGATTGTTACGAAGCAGTTCGTCTGATTTCGGTAAAAGTTTATGCCGGAAGCTCAGGCAACAGGCTTATCTCTTTGAATGATGAAAATGGTAATCCAATTCAGCAAAAAAACATTTATATCCCCTCAGGTGAAAGCAGGATCATATTAAATTTTGATATCCAGCCAGGGGTAAATTATCAGTTAGAGGGGCCGGAATCACCTGATTTGTTCAGGAATAATAACCTTGTTAATGAATATCCATTCGACCTTGATGGTATAATCAGTATAAAGCACAGTTCAGCCTCATCGGCCCCAACAGGATATTATTACTATTTCTACGACTGGGAAGTTTTTCAGAAGGCATGCGAAACAGAAATTATCCCTGTTGTGGCCCAAATACAATCGGAAGTTATCGCAGGGTTCAATTTTGTTAACGATAGCGGAACGGTATCATTTACAAATACAAGCAACGAGGCCTCCTGGTACGAATGGGATTTTGGCGACGGGCATGCAAGCAGTGATCTTAATCCAATCCATCATTATACCCAAACAGGTGTTTATGAAGTATCACTGATTGCCGGAAATTCCTGTGGTCCCGACACAAGTATTCAAACAGTAAACATAACCATAACAGGTATAAGTAGTTTTAATACATCTGCTGAAGGAATTAAAGTGTATCCGAATCCATCAGATGGGATTTTTAATATTGAATGGAGCGGAGATATCCTTTCAAAAAATATCAGTATTGAAGTATTCAACATGCTGGGAGAAAAAGTAATGGTACGACAGGAAATTTCCTCGACGGAGAACAGATTCCAAATCAAATTAAACAATTATCCAAAAGGTATTTACCATATCCGCACCTTTTGTAATAATAAGAGCTTTAGCAGGAAAATATTTCTTAAATAACAGGGATTAACTTGTAAAGGAAGTAACATTAGCGATTAAGTTATTTTCAATTTTTTACGGCAACGCTTCACCCTTTCTTGCTTGTAAGGAAGGGATTGGGAAGGATAAATTTACATCATAGTTCGGATCTGATCCCCTCTCGTTGGTTCGAATTTGTAATTCGGACTAAATATGTTTATTAGGCACCAATTACAAATCGGCACCAGCACGGGGCATCCCGGCTATTTTAGTCAGGACCGTCCACTCGATTTGCAGTTCGGGCTTTATTTATTTTCAAAATATTGTGTTTTCTTCTGACCATTCTCCATTGTCATAACTTGAAAAAATTGCTGCATCCAATAAACAAGGATAAATTTTTGCTTTGTCACAAAGTTCTTGAATTCCATCTGAAACAAAATGATAGTACCTATTGTCACTAAGTGCCGATGATGTTATTGTAACTGGAAATCCAAAATCATTTAACCAATTCGTTATTCTTGAGTCAATTGGTATCTCATATTTTGTTAGTCCAAGAGTTTGAAGAAAGTTCCTTGATTGTTTTGGTCCAAAACCACTAAATCTATTTGCAAGTATATCTGCAAATTTTCTTTCTTCTTTTTTTGAGTCGACTAGTTTTAATCTATTCAGTTCGTCAATGATAGTCCAAAGGTCATTCTGGATTTTTGTAATATTTGCAGCAAAAAATTGACTTATTCTATTTATGTATCTGGTTAATCCGTTTTCTATTAAAATTTGTTTTGTTACTTTCTCAACATTTTCCGACTTCTCTACAAGTTCAAATGTTATTGGAAATGGTTCTTTTTGCAAAAATTGTCCTACTATCGAATTTGGGCCAGACCTTTGTTGCGAAGTCAGAAGACAAGCAATCATTGTTTTAATAATAGTATTCTCATTAATCACAATATTTTGTTGAAGAACATTTCTCTCTTTACGCTTTGTCAAAAACGGATTTTCATTTTCTATTAAAACGTTTTTAAGTTTCTGAATATCATTGTCAGATATATTCCATAAAATGTTCATCCCTGTCTTTTTTTGCCTGACCGCTAACGTTAAAATAAATACTATGCAATTGAGGATATTTCGCATATGTGCTTTGAAGTCCATGGACTTTTCATAAAGTAGAATTGCGATTTTATATGCCTTGGTATCATAGCATAATCCGGTAAAAATACAAAATTAACAAATTTGTTTGTTCACTTACTTTATTGTCCGGGTTATTTAGGCTAAATTATGGTATTGAAAGTAGTAGATTTCAAACGAGGAAAAATTTATTGGAAAAAGTTTGTGATTGTAAACTTTTTCATTGACAGCAGGTCGAAATCAATACCTTTTTTTTCATCCTAAAAACAATATCATTTGTAAGTTGTTTATAATTCAGCTTAACACAACTAATGATATGGCAAGGTATTCGATTAAAGATTTAGAAAACCTATCCGGGATAAAGGCACATACAATAAGGATCTGGGAAAAGCGATACAAATTTGTTGTCCCAAACAGAACTGAAACTAATATCAGATATTATTCCGATAACGATTTAAAAAAGCTCCTGAACATTTCAATTCTTAATAGTTATGGCTATAAGATATCAAAAGTAGCCATGTTTAGCGACGAGCTTTTAAACAAACGGGTAATGGAAGTTTTCAAAGAGTCGACAAATCCTAACAGCCATGTCGATAGCCTGGTGCTTGCCATGATTGACCTTGATGAAGACAAGTTTGAAAAACTGTTTTCAGGATTAATCCTGCGACTTGGTATCGAAGAAACCATTTCCAGAGTTATTTATCCCTTTCTTGAAAAAACAGGTATCATGTGGCAAACCGGATTGATTAATCCTGCACAGGAACACTTTGTATCGAACCTTATCAGGCAAAAAATAATTGTTGCAATAGATGGGCAAATGGAAGGCACTCGTGAAAATGCTAAAAATTTCACCCTGTTTTTGCCCGAAGGAGAATTACACGAGATAGGCTTGTTGTTTTACACTTTCATTTTAAAACAGCAAGGACATAAAGTTTTGTATCTTGGGCAATCGGTACCGCTGGAAAGCATTAAAGAATCTGAAAATGTAATGAAGCCCGACTATTTCCTGACTACTTTTACCTCATCGATGACCATGTCGAGTATCAGCGATTATTTGGCCGAAATGCTTGTAACATTTCCTGATGGCAATTTTATGGTTTCAGGTTTACAGATAAAAAATCTCGATATTTCGATTTATCCAAGATTAGTACGATTTTCGAACCTGTCGGATTTTAAAGAGATTGTTAGAAACCTGTAAGAATATTCACTTTAAATGCCACTACAACCCGAGTGTTGATGCAATAATTTCAGCAATATCAAGATTACGGATTTCTTCTTCTCTATCCTCGTATTTTAATCCATCGGTTAGCATTACCATGCAAAACGGACAAGCCGTAGCCACTATATCTGCACCCGATGAGATAACCTCTTCAGTTCGTTCGGCATAAACCTCTTTGTCGCCCTCTTCGGCTTCTTTGAACATTTGGCCTCCACCGGCACCACAACAAAGGCCATTGCTTTTGTTTCTCTTTAACTCTACCAGGTTTGAAGAAACGGAATTTAACACAAAGCGTGGACTTTCATATTCATTGTTTGCACGGCCTAAGTAGCACGGATCGTGAAATGTTATGGTATTGTTCCGGAATACATCTTTGCTGACCTTAAGTTTGCCTATTTCGATCTGTTCTTTTAGAAACCGGGTATGATGAATAACATCGTATTGGCCTCCCAGATCGGGGTAATCATTTTTAAAAGTATTATAACAATGTGGGCATATTGTGATGATTTTATCAACTTCGTACATTTTAAATATTTCGATGTTGGTAAGCGCCTGCATCTGAAACAGCATCTCGTTTCCTGCTCTGCGTGCAGGATCGCCGGTACATGTTTCCTCTGGTCCAAGACAGGCATACGATGTTTGCAGATGAGCAAGAATTTTAGCAAATGCCCGTGTTACTTTTTTATACCGGTCATCGAATGCCCCGGCACATCCTACCCAGAAAAGATATTCAGGTTTTTTTCCCGATTCAAATACCTCTGCCATTAATGGCACATTTACCTGATTATTTATATTTTCGTTATGCATAATTGAAATTATTCTTTAAGTTTGAATACTAAGCCTTTATGTCACCAATAACGATATCTTCGGCCCATACCATCCGGTCTTCCGGGCTGTACTGCCAGGGAGCTCCATTATTTTCGATATTAGAAAACATTGTATTTAACATGGCCGGCGCCGATGATTCTTCCATAACCAGATATCTTCGCATATCAATGATCAGGGTTGGATGATTTATGTTAATCGGACATTCCATTGCACAGGCATTACAGGTTGTGCATGCCCATAGTTCCTCTTCGGAGATGTAATCGCGAATCAATGATTTGTTGTCGGAGAAAGTTTTGCCTTCTTTTACCATTCCCGGACCTTTTTCTTTCATTCTTGCACGCAGGTTAATCATTACTTTTCGTGGCGATAATTTTTTACCGGTTATATTTGCCGGACATACCGAAGTACACCGTCCGCACTCAGTGCATGAAAGTGAATCGAGATAATTTTTCCAGTTAACATCTTCGGCATCAAGCACTCCGAAGCGTTCCGGTTCGTCCGACTCTGCCGGTTCCTCAAATGCAGCATCAGGATCCATCATTAATTTAACCTCTTCAGTAATATTGGGCATGTTTGGTATGTATCCGAGTGGTTCGAGCCTGCTAAGGAATACATTAGGTACCGACATAAAAACATGAAAGTGCTTTGAGTAGGGAAGTATATTGGCAAAAACAAATACTAAAACAATGTGTACCCACCAATTGAATTCATACCAAAAATGGATTTTACCTGTGTCCATGTTGTCAAGCAGCGGGACTAAATATTGGCTTATTGGGTACCATCCTTCAATATGTTCGTGTTGCAAACCCAGATAGAAGGCATTCATTCCTATTAATGAAACCATAAGCAAAAGAATGATGGTTAAAGCAATATTGGCATCAATCTTTGAAATGGGTTTCATTTCGATTCCCTTAAACCTTGTGATATTAAGAAACAACCGGCGACCGAGGAAAATCAATATGGCCAGAAAAATAAACCATCCGAAGAAATCGCCGAGGCCGATTATCAGATTGTAAAATCGTCCCATAAAAGAAAAGATGCGTTCAACGCCAAAAATTCCATCAAGTATTATTTCAAGACTGCCGATGCAAATAAGAATGAATCCCCAAAATACCATTGCATGAAGAAATCCGACAACAGGAAACCTGAAAATTTTTGTCTGCCCGATGGCAACTTTCATCATAATCACAAACCGTTTCCAGAAATCGCCAATAGGGAAAGGCTTGGTTAGTTTGAAATAGGATGCTACCCTTGCAGTGGTATAACTGAACACTCCAAGCGTAATGGCAACCACAATAATGAATATAATTTGTTTACTCATAGCTTTTCATTTTCTATATCTATTGAAAAATTCAATGCCAATGTAATAAATATTTTTCTGGTTGAAAGCTGTTTTACAACAACACTGTAATTGCTAATCAGCTGATCGGGGAATCAGGCCAGTATCGCCCAACTACTCCCGACAGCGAGCTATTATTATGATTTCCGCAATTTAAATATCTGAGTTTTAGTTCATCAGGGGCATTTTCAACGATGTAACTGAAATTTGTAAAATCAAGCAAATCGATGTCATTAAAATCGTTACCAATACCCAGGCTGTATTTGGAATTTATATTAAGATTATCACAAAGCCAATTCGCAGCATTTCCTTTTGATACATTTAGAGGAAAGATTTCAATCCAGATTGATTTATGGTCAAGAGGCGAGGTAGCCCTGATTACTTTAACACCTGAAAACAGACCTGCAATCTTGTTAAATAAACCAACATCATTGGGGATAATGGCAATAAACTGGCAGGCTGCACCGAAAGTTTCCTCGCTTAGGAGCATGGGTTCGGCAAAGGCTTTATAAATTTCGATTCGGTGATAAAAATCCGGGTTGTCTTTGCCGCTCGAATAATAAACAAAATGATGATTTTCAGGAATTGGATAATGAAGCATAAAATCGATGTGGTTATCTTTTAAAGCCCTGGAAATTGAAACCACCTGTTTCGTATTCAGCCTTCGCGATAACAATATCCTTTTGTGCTGCCAGTCCATAATTCCGGCACCTGAAGAAAATATCAGATAATCGATTGGAAAATCCTGAGGAAGCACCTTATGTACTGAAAACAAAGAACGTCCTGTTGCTACAACCCTGATGGTTTTTTCTTTGTTCAGAAAAAGCAGGGTGTTGTAATCATCATCGCTGCATTTATTTTCAGAATTCAATAATGTCCCATCAAGGTCGGTGAAAAGTATTTGTGGTTTATCCTGGATCATAAGGTGTTTCGGCCTATTTTAACTTTATTTACTTACACCTCCACTGGCTTTTTTAGGTGTACGTCACGTTGTGGAAATGGTATCACAATGCCATTTTGCCTGAAAATTGAATCGATTGCAAAACGCACTTCACTTTTTATGTTTTCAACCTCAAACGAATGCATCGTCCAGAAATACAATTGAAAATCGAGCGACGACTCCCCAAAGTTATTAAAGCGAACAAAAGGTGCAGGCTCCGATTCTATCCGCCTATTTTGCCTGGCACACTCGAGCAACACCACCTCAACCAACCTTACATCCGATCCATATGAAACACCTATATCGATATGAAACCTGGTTTTCTTTTCAATGTGGCTCCAGTTAATCAGATTGTCATTTGTAAACTTCGAGTTGGGAATAATTACATTAACATTGTCGCGCGAAACAACAACTGTGGTCCGCAAGCCAATCGTCAATACCCTGCCAACCATATCGTCCACTTCCACTACATCGTTAATTCTTAGGCTTCCATCAAACAGGATTATTAATCCTGAAACAACATCACTAAAAACATTTTGCATGCCAAATCCAATACCCACAAGCAAAGCAGCCGAACCGGCAATAAGAATGGTTACATCGACCCCAACGGTTTCGAGTACAAGTGAAATAGCAATAACCCAGAAAAGATATTTTATAATCTGAAAAAGGGAAAGTCCTTTCGCCAGATCGAATTTGCGCAGGTTTGATGTACGTTTTATTATTTTTTTAATGAAAAACAACAACAAAGAGGTAATAACAACAATAACTAACGATACAATGAGGCTATAAATAGTAATGTCGTAATTATCCGACTCCACAAGGGTGTACCCAAAAATGTCTCTCAGGTTCATGATACTGATTTCAAATTATTCTGATTAATGGTTATACTCATTTCGAGTCAAGCATAAATTATCGTAAATCGCTAATCCGTATTCTTTTCTGAAAACAGATTTTCGAAGAAACTCTTCTCATCTTCAGTCTTGAATAATTCTTCCAATTGTTTCTGAAGTTCTTTTGCATCGATCCCGGAACTAATATGCCCACCCTTAATAATTGAAATTGTCCCGGTTTCTTCCGATACGGTTACAGCCACAGCATCGGTCATCTCGGAGATACCTACTGCAGCCCTGTGTCTCATTCCCAGGTTCCCGGGTAACTGTTTTTCGGAAATTGGTAATACACACCGCGCGGCATAAATTGTCTCTCCGTTAATAATTACAGCTCCATCGTGTAAGGGGCTGTTTTTAAAAAAGATATTCACGAGCAACCGGCTCGATGTTTCAGCATTAAGAATATCCTTAATGCTGAGGTAACCACCTAATGGAATTTTTCGCTGAAAAACCAGGAGCGCACCGGTTTTGGTAAGGGACATAGTCCGGCAGGCAGCTACAATTTCTTTCACTTTTACCGACCAGCCAGTTGGTTTATCGGGCCATATTTTACTCATAAACGGAAACCTTTCCTGTGTAAAATATCGGGTACCAACCAGCATAAATCCTTTGCGAAGTTCAGGCTGAAATACAATAATTAATGCGATAACTCCCACTCCAATAAATTGTCCGAGAATGTTACTTATCAGGTGCATATTCAAGGCTTTAACAAAATACCAGAATATGTACACTGCAAATATTCCAACAATAATCCTTATTGCATATGTGCCTCTGATCAATTTATAAAGCTGATATAAAAGAAAAGCGAACACGAGAATGTCCACTATATCTAAAAACCTGATGCTTATAAAAGATAAAATCATTCTATTATCAAAGCTTTTGTGTACTATTCAAAAAAGATCATTTTTAATCAACCGGTAAATTGTTCATGTAAAAGTAAGCAATTAAGCATAACGAAAAAATACTACTTCCGGCCTTTAATCATTTCGAGTAATTGAATGCACTCAACAGCTTCCTTTACATCATGAACACGCAGGATATTTGCACCGCGATCAAGTGCAAGGCCGTGCAATACACTTGTTCCGTTTAATGCTGATCCGGGTGTTGTTTCCAGTGTCTTATATATCATCGATTTACGCGAAACTCCAATCATTACAGGAAGTTCGAAGATTTTAAAATGATCGAGTTTTGCCAGTAATTCAAAATTGTGTTCCAATGTTTTACCAAATCCAAACCCGGGATCGATAATAACATCATTTGCTCCCAATAATTTGAGCTTTTCAATTTTCGAGGCAAAATACTTAATAATATCCTGAACCACATTTTTGAATTGGGGATTCTGCTGCATGGTCTCCGGTTTTTGTTGCATGTGCATCATACAATAAGGTAAGCCCAGGTCACAGATGGTTTGAAACATTTCATCATCAAATTCACCAGCCGAAATATCATTTACCAAAAAGGGACCGGTACGGTCATATACTCTTTTTACAACGCCAGACCGGAATGTATCAATTGATAATAAAACTTCCGGGTAGTTCTCACGGATTAAGTTTAAGATCGGAAGAAGCCGGTCTAACTCTTCCTGTTCGCCGGGAAGTTGTGCTCCGGGGCGACTCGAAACAGATCCAACATCAATAAGCGTAGCACCTTCATTAATCATTTTTTGTACCTGTTTAAGTGCTTTATCTTGTGAGATATAACTGCCACCATCGAAAAAGGAATCGGGCGTAATATTTAAAATACCCATTACAATTGGTTTAGCCAGGCTTATTAGATTTCCACCAAGTTGTATATTTTTCTTCGATTTAAAGGCTGATTGTAACATTCGTTCAAACTTTCAAGTTGCGCTCAAAAGTATAAAAGATTTGGATGGTGAATAAGAATACACGCAGACAAAGTTTTACAGAAACCTAAAATTATGTTTACTATTCGCGGATCATTTTACGGTGATTTATTGATACTTTTGCACCAGCAATTAAAACCACAACAATGGAGCAAACGAACCGGGAGTATCAATCGGTAATTAAAATTTGTACCGATGTATTTGAGAAAAAATTAAAAGATTATGGAGCCGCGTGGAGAATACTCCGGCTAAGTTCAGTTACAGACCAAATTTTTATAAAAGCAAACCGGATAAGAAGCATCGAACAGAAAGGTAAACAAAAAGTAGAGGATGATGTCCGGAGCGAATTTATCGGAATAATTAACTACTCCTTGATTGCTCTGATCCAGCTTGAACTTGGAATTGCAGACAAACCCGAGACCGAAGCTTCGGAAGCACTCAGAATGTACCTGGCCTGTTTCGAGAGGGCAAAAAAACTGATGGAAAACAAAAACCACGACTACGATGAAGCATGGCGTTTAATGCGAATAAGCTCTTATACAGATTTAATCCTGATGAAATTGAATCGCGTAAAACAAATCGAGGACAATCAGGGTAAAACACTTGTTTCTGAAGGAATAGACGCCAATTATTACGACATGATAAATTATGCAGTTTTTGCAATGATAAAACTGGAATCAGGAAATCAATAACCCTTTTTTAAATATTTTTATGTTTTGTTAAACAAATGTTAGCTTAAGTTCTTTTACTTTCGCATTGCTAGTCAAAATAATATCAGTTTGAACTTTAAAAAAGAATAAAATCTTAAATTCCATAAAACAATGAATATCGTTCGATTTATTAGCAGGATGCTCATAGGGGTTGTCTTTATCTACTCAGGATTTGTGAAGGGCATCGATCCTCTGGGATCGACCTACAAATTCACTGATTACTTTATGGCATTCGGAATGGACAGTTTCGAGACCCTGGCATTTCCACTTGCAATATTCTTAAGCACAATTGAATTTGTAATTGGAATAAACCTGATTTTTGGTGTACGGATGATCATGTCGGCCTGGGCAGCATTAATATTTATGGCATTTTTTACACCGCTCACATTTTATCTAGCAATTGCAAATCCGGTAACCGATTGTGGTTGCTTTGGCGATGCACTTGTATTAACCAACTGGCAAACTTTTTACAAAAATCTTATTTTTCTTATACCAACTTTCGCTACATTCTATTTACGAAAACAATATCCTGTAAGGTATAAACTTTATGCTGAATGGGCAATTGTAGGTGTTTTTGTTTTATTAATTACCGGTACATCGATTTATTCCTACCAGCATCTACCGGTTCTCGATTTTAGGCCATACAAATTAGGAACATATATTCCGGATGGCATGATCGTTCCGGAAGGCGCACCACAAGATGAGTACAAAATCACCACTTTTTATACGAAAAACGGAGAAGAGAAAGCGTTTGTATTTCCTGATTATCCAGACTCCACCTGGACATGGGTAAACACAGAAACCGAATTATTGAAGAAAGGATACGAGCCACCAATTCACGACTTTATAATCGAAAACATGGATGGCGAAGACATTACAGATCAGGTGATTTATGATGATGGATATACTTTTCTTTTGGTATCCTACGACCTGTCAAAATCTAACATCGACGCTCAGCAAAAAATAAACGAACTGGCAACTTATTGCGAAATTAACGGGCACAATTTTCTTTGTCTTACCGCTTCGACACAGGAGATTGACCTCTTTATTGAAAACACCGAAGCACCATACCAGTTTTGCAATACCGACGAAATTACCCTTAAAACAATTATCAGAGCGAATCCTGGTTTAGTTTTACTAAAGGATGGCATAATTCTCGGAAAACTGCATTACAATGATATACCTGAAATACACGAATTTAATGATAATTTCCTGGCATATATTCTATCCACATCGCGCGAAAAAATCGAAAACTTACTTGTTACGAGCTTTATTCTCAGCTTATTCCTACTATTAAGTTTATTTATTTTGATGAATTTTATGCGACGTCAATAATACATTTTCAAGCACTAAGAAAATACGGTTTAATCCGGACTAAATATCGGATTCAGTTGACCGCAATTTTTTGCTTACAATAAACCATAAAAAATCCCGGTTAATTATTTGGTTGAAAAATAGTTTAATGACAGGCTGCACGTATATGTAAATTTATTTATTTTGCTAATTTTGTGGACATATTGAAAAAAGGTATTTATCTGTGCTTAAACAGCTATATTCCAGACTGAATAATACTGCAATGACGAAAAAATCGATAATAACCCTGATAATAGGCCTATTTGTTTTACAACATGCCTGGAACCAAAACATCCCTGCCACTACCATGAATTATGTCTCGGTAGACCCCGAAACAGGCGATGTTGAAATTAGCTGGAATGTCAACTCCGACATTGATGTTGATGGCTACTACATTTATAGATACGATAACGATTTGCTTGCCTATTTATATATTGACGATGTTCCAGGAAGAACTTCTGTCTTTTATACAAATTTTGCCAGCCCGACTTCACAAACCTCAAGTATGGCTGCATCAGAAAGTGAAACATATAGTGTAGTAGCTTACGATGGCAACATTGAAGGAACCCATCCCGATTATGTACAATCAACAATTTATCTGTCGTCGGTATTCCGGCCTTGTTATTCAGAAATTAAACTTAACTGGACACCTTACAAAGGTTGGCCATCAGGTGTATATAATTATAAAATATACTACCGTATCGATTTAGCTCCCTGGAGCTTTTTAGATATAGTCGACGGAGATGTGCTTAGTTATGGTATCCATGAACTGGATCCGGACCGGGACTATTATTTTTATGTTGAGGCAATTGGTGGCGGGAACCTTGCATCAACATCGAATCAGGTGCAAGAATTTACCCTCATGCCGCATCCACCAGTCAACTTTAAAGCAAATTTTGCAACTGTGCAAAGCGAAAATTATATCGATCTGTCATTTCAGATTGATACCAGTGCCGATGTAATTCAGTATGTTTTATTGCGATCCGATTCTTTGGATGGAGATATTGATACTGTAAATGTTTTTATGCCCGAACCGAATGAAGAGCAAATCACTTACACTGATCATGCTCAAACCCATATTGTACATTATTATAAATTGATAGCCATTAATACATGCGGTGTACCTTTTACCAAAACCACCAATTATGCCAGTAACATAGTGCTCGAAGCCACTGCACAAAACGATTTACACAACCAGGTTATCTGGACAAATTATTTTGATTGGGATCAAGGTATCAGTCATTATAATGTATATCGATCGGTCGATTATTTTGATCCCATTTTAATCATGCAGGTTGCCTATGGTGATTCGGTCCATCTCGACCGGCTCGATGAGTTTCTTTACAATCCACTTCACGATCCAAGCGATCCGTTTGCTCAAATCGTAACACAAAATGAATACCTTGAACAACCCGTCGTTTCAGGAAACATGTGCTATTACGTAACAGCCTACGAATTTCCCGGAACCGATACTTCGTTTACCAGCACCTCGAATAAAGTGTGTGTGTCGCAAATGCCACGTGTTTTTATTCCAAATGCCTTTTCGCCAAATTCAGATGATTTAAACGATATATTTTATCCTTTCATTAGTTTTGCCGGATTAAGCCAGTATGAGTTAAGAATTTTCAACCGGTGGGGAAACCTGGTATTTCGTACCATACATTTACACCAGGGTTGGAATGGTACCCAATTCGATGGACAGACTAAAGCACCTATTGGCACATACGTGTATAAACTATCATTTATAGATGGCGAAGGTGTTAAGCATCAGAAAACCGGTTCAGTTACACTTATCAGATAAATATTATATTATCTTATCCATCCCAATCCCTTCCTCACAAGCAAGGAAGGGGTAACTACGATTGCTAAAATTAGCATGGTACTTCTTTGGCGAAAGTAACTAATCATCGATTTGGTCCCCTTATTTACAAGGGGGAATCTGAATGATGTTATGAAAATTAGAGTTGGTTGAGGATAAAAATTCATATTATAAAAATCCCTTTCTTCTTAACAAAGGATCAATTTGTGGTTTGGCTCCCCTAAACTTTTCATAAAGTACCATCGGATCGTCAGTGCTGCCTTTCGACAAAATATTCTCCCTGAATGCCAGTGCAGTAGCTTTATCGAAAATTCCATTTTCCTTAAAGGCCTGGAAAGCATCTGCATCCAACAGTTCGGCCCATATGTAACTGTAATAACCTGATGAATAACCTCCACTAAAGATATGAGCGAAATACGGGCTCCGGTAGCGAACTACAATTTCTGGTATCAGGCCGATTCTTGCCATCGACTCATTCTCAAATACATTTACATCGGTTTCGGTAGGTTCTGCCAATGTGTGCCAGTCTAAATCAAGATAAGCAGCCGAAAGATATTCAACAGCCACAAAGCCCTGGTTAAAATGTGAACTTGCAACTATTTTATCAATCAATTTCTGTGGAATAAGTTCACCCGTTTTATAATGATATGCAAAAAGTTTCAATGCTTCAGGTTCCGAACACCAATTTTCCATAATCTGCGAAGGAAGTTCAACAAAATCACGTGGTACATTTGTTCCGGCTACATTCTGGTATGTACATTCGGAGAGCAATCCGTGCAAGGCATGGCCAAATTCGTGAAACAATGTTTCTACTTCATCAAAATTAAGAAGCGAGGGAGAATCGCCGGTTGGTTTAGAAAAATTGCAAACCACACTGATAACCGGACGAATATCCTTGCCGTCTCTTTTACTTTGTTGACGAAACTCAGTCATCCAGGCCCCACTACGTTTGCTTTCGCGAGGAAAGAAATCCATGTACAAAATACCGAGATGTGAATTATCGGTATCCAATACCTCATAAACGTGGGCTTCGGGATGATAGGTTGGAATATCAGTACGCTTGTTAAAATTTATGCTGAACAGATTGTTTGCGACTTCAAATGCTCCATCTATAACATTCTCAAGCTTAAAATACGGACGTAGCTCCTCCTCGTTCAGATCATATTTTGCTTTTCTGAGTTTTTCGGCATAATACCACCAGTCCCATGCTTCGAGTTTAAAATTACCTCCTTCGGCATCGATCATTTTCTGAAGCTCATTCGCTTCTGTTTTCGCCATTGGTAAGGCTTTTTCCCACAATTGATCGAGGAAATCGTATACATTCTTCGGATTTTTTGCCATGTTTTCATCAAGCACATAAGCTGCATGCGAATTGTACCCTAACAAATTAGCACGTTCGATACGGAGGTTTGCCGTTTTCCGAAGAATATCCTTATTATCGTTTTCATTATTATTATCCCCCCTGTTGATATAAGCTTTTAAGATTTTTTCCCGAAGCTCCCTTTTTTCTGAATATTGAAGGAAAGGGATCATGCTTGGTTTTTGTACTGTAAATAGCCATTTTGTCTCTTCTCCAGCTGCTTTAGCTTCAGCAGCAGCAGCATCGATTACTGATTGGGGCAATCCTGAAAGATCATCAGCATTATCTATAAACAACTGAAAAGTATTGGTTTCGGCAAGCTGATTTTCAGAGAATTGAAGCTGAAGTATCGATAACTCTTTATTTATTTCCCTGAACCGTTCCTGGTCAACAGTTGTTAAATTAGCACCTCCGCGTACAAATCGTTTGTAAACCTTGTCGAGTAACTGGCTCTGTTCGGTAGTAAGGTTAAGAGATTCCTTCTTGTCATATACTTTTTTTACTTTTTGAAACAAATCAGGATCAAG
>CAYLZH010000072.1:0-17952 GCA_964388245.1 uncultured Bacteroidales bacterium | reverse complement strand
GAAGTACCCAATCCCATATAAGTAAAAGGTAATTCAATTTTTTCAGTTACGCCTTTTATTGTTAGTTGTCCGGGTGCAATGTAGCCTTTATCTGTTTTAACAATTTCTTCTGATTTAAAAGTAATCTCCGGATAATCGAAGGTATTAAACAAAGTTCCTGATTTAAGATACTCATCGCGATATTCGTACCCTGTTTTTATTGAATTTGTACTGATAACAATTTCCATACTTGCATCTTCCATAGCATCGTCAAAAGAAACATTTCCGTATATCTGATCGAACCTGCCGGTAACAGATGTTAGTAAGTGATTTACCTTAAAATTAACATAAGAAACTTTCGAATCGACAGTCCAGTTTCCTTTTGCTTCTGAAATAGGTAATACCCTTAAAATACTCGGGGCAATAACAAGTGCCACAACGGCCATCAATTTCAATAAAATATTTAACGACGGACCCGATGTATCTTTGAATGGATCGCCAACAGTATCACCAACAACAGCAGCTTTATGCGCATCGGAACCTTTACCATGAGCAGTTCCGTTGATATCAACCCCTTCTTCGATCATTTTTTTTGCGTTGTCCCAGGCACCACCGGCATTCGATTGAAATATAGCGAGTAAAACACCCGAAACAGTTACCCCTGCCAGTACGCCACCAAGCATTTCAGCACCACCTAACATACCAATTATTACAGGAACTGCTACAGCAAGTAATCCCGGGAAAATCATTTCACGAATGGATGCTTTTGTCGAGATATCCACACATTTTTCATATTCAGCTGCATCATATGCCTCATCAATTTCTTGTTTTTCCGAATCGGTAGCTTTATCAAGATCTGAGTCATATTTTCGCATTATCTTCAGTGCACTTGTAAGTTTAGGTATTTCGCGGAATTGGCGTCTTACTTCCTCAATCATCGACATAGCGGCACGTCCTACAGCATTCATCGAAAGCGCAGAGAAAACAAAAGGTAACATTCCACCTATAAACAATCCGGCCATTACAAGAGGTTTCGAAATATCAATACCGATATCGGCAATTCCCGTTTGCTGCATATAGGCAGAAAATAATGATAGTGCAGTTAAGGCTGCCGATACTATGGCGAATCCTTTTCCAACGGCGGCGGTTGTATTACCAACAGCATCAAGCTTATCGGTACGCTTACGAACCTCTTTTGGAAGGTTCGACATTTCGGCTATTCCCCCTGCATTATCGGATATCGGACCGTAGGCATCAACAGCCAATTGAATACCTGTATTAGCCAGCATACCAACTGCAGCAATCGCAATTCCATACAAACCAGCCAGTTCGAATGAAAATAAAATGGCAACAGCAATAATTAATATGGGCCAGGCAGTTGAAAGCATACCTACTCCAAGCCCTGATATAATATTCGTTGCACTTCCGGTAGCCGATTGATTTACAATATTCTTAACCGGACGTTTACCTGTGCCGGTGTAGAATTCAGTGATTTTACCCACCATCAGTCCTGCAACAAGACCAACAATAGTTGCAAGAAAAACATTAACTGAGGTATAGATTTTCTGATTGAACTCCCATTCGGAGGGAAGGAAAAAATCAATCAGAAAATATGAAACGATTACCATTAAAACGGCCGAACCAAACTCTCCTTTGTTCAATCCAACCTGGGGATTTCCTGTTTCTTTTATATTTACGAAGAATGTTCCGATTATGCTTACAATAATTCCTGCTCCTGCAAGTCCCAATGGCAACATAACTGCGCCCAGGGCATAGCCTTCCTGAAACGGATTCAGGGTAACAAATGCAGCACCCAAAACCATAGTGGCCAGGATAGATCCTACAAATGATTCAAAAAGATCGGCTCCCATTCCGGCTACATCACCTACGTTATCGCCCACATTATCAGCAATAGTTGCCGGGTTTAAGGGATGGTCTTCTGGTATGCCGGCCTCTACTTTCCCAACCAAATCGGCACCAACATCGGCTGCCTTGGTATAGATTCCACCTCCTACACGAGCAAATAAGGCTATTGACGATGCTCCAAGACTAAAACCTGATATTACATGCAGTACCACATCGAGCCCCCATACATCGCCATATACTTCGTTATAAAAAAGGAAAAGGCCTCCCAAACCTAGAACACCAAGACCAACAACACCCAATCCCATTACCGAGCCTCCGTTGAATGCCACCTGGAGCGCAAATGCCAACGACTTGCGTGCTGCATTTGCTGTTCTTACGTTTGCTTTTGTTGCTACTCGCATGCCTATAAATCCTGCCAATGCTGAAGAAACAGCTCCCACGATAAAGGAAATAGAAACCATCCAGTTCGAATTCGATTCTGAACGGGCCTTGAATATGAGAAGGATTGCAACGAAAAAAACAAATATCGACAATATTTTATATTCTGCTTTTAGAAATGCCATTGCGCCATCGGCAATATGTTTGGCAATTGTCGACATTTTTGACGATCCCACTTCTTGCTTTTGAACCCATGCCGAACGCCATAATGTAAAAAGCAGTGCTACAATTCCTGTGACTGGTAATAAGTAAATGATAAAATCCATTCTTAAATATTTATTTCAATGATTAGTAAAATTAAGGTCTACAACAAGATATATATGGATATGTTTATGAGTATCTGAAAAAAAACTTTTAAAAATTAATTTTAGATTAGTTCTAAATAAATAATCTGAAATAATCGTACAAAAATGCAATTAAAACGGTTACGTCGAACATATTTTGATATAAGCTCTTGTTCAAATTTTGCCATAGGCTATTAAATGTTGTACCTTTATTCATTTTAAAATCATTATATTATGAAAAGATTATTAATCCTGCTTGTAATTCTTGCATTCTATTCAATTGGTTTAACTGCACAAAATATAATTGTACCTAACAACGGATTCGAGAATTGGACCATAAGTACAGCATTTGAAGAACCTGATAGTTTTGTTACCAGCAACCTTCAGGCTTATTTATTAAATATCCTGCCAAATGTTTCGAAAACAAGCGATTGTAATTCTGGTTCATATGCCATTCGACTCGAAACTGTGCAATCGGACGGAAATATTGTACCAGGTGGATTGTTCCTGGGCATACCAGGCGAAGGAGGGATTCAGGGTGGACATCCTTATACGGGAATTCCTGATTCCATTTCTTTATGGGCAAAATATGATATATCGGCCGGTGATACTGCATTTATTGCATTCCTGTTTACATCAAACGGATTTCCAATTGCATTGGCAGCTCATAATTTTATAGGATCGGATACGAATTATACATATCACAAGGAACCGGTTACCTGGTTTACCTGGGGTATTCCGGATACAGTTGCCATGATTGTATTCAGTTCTTCGCCCGACGGATCTTCAGGAACAGGTAGCTACCTCTATTTGGATGATGTATTACTTCTTGGTACAAATCAACAAATTCCTAACAATGGCTTCGAATTTTGGACTGAAATGATTTCTGAAGAACCCGATGCATGGATTACCTCCAACATGTTTACAATTACGGGTGGAGGAATTTCTGCATCAAAATCACCTGATTCATTTGAAGGGGCATACTCCCTGATGCTTGAAACACAACATACCGGGTGGGGCGACAGCCTTGGCTGGGTTACAAATGGAGCAATTGGTAATGACGGGCCAATAGGAGGAATTCCTGTTGATAATTTAGTTGAGAAGGTCTCGTTTTATTACAAAAGCTCGCCATTGGGAAATGATTCGGCTGTTGTAGGAGGCTGGCTGTTTTATTACGATTCGATGCTTGATTCAACTATGATTCTTGAGGAGGTTTATATTACACTGCCTCCCGAAAACAACTGGACTTACTACGAAATGTATTTTAGCTACATCGGGCCTCTTGTTCCCGATACGCTTAATATTTCATTCTCGTCGAGTCATATTGATCAAACCGGTGGTGAAATTAGTCTTGGGAGTATCTTATATGTCGATAAAGTTGAAGTAAACTCTCTTATTTCAGTATATGAGGAAACTGACATACACCTCGCTAAATTGTTTATACAACCTAATCCGGCACGGGATTTTGTTAACATATGGATTTCTGATTCGGATTTTCAACCTTTAACTATTTCCCTTTTCGATATAATGGGAAATATTGTGTATAAAAACACTATTCGAAGTGCCGGTAATTCTTTCCAAATTGATCTTATGAATATACCTTCGGGAATATACAGCCTTCGGGTTATTTTATCAGAAAAAATGTACTATGGAAAATTTGTAAAGTAATAAATTAAACGATAAGGTATGCAGAGACGAGCGGGTACAATAAAAATAATCACTCATCTCTGCATTTTCACATTCAAACTATGAATGCCCTAACACCACTATCCTGATAATTTTAAAATTCAGGATAAAAAACCGGTAGGTTTGCCAAAAGATTTCTTTTCTAAAAAACCGTGTAAATTTTGTTGGCATTGGAGGATAGGCCTCCTCATAATAGCCTCTTCTTTTTGGTCTTTCCATTGTATGCAATTTTATAAATTATCAAACATATTTTTATTCGGGAAGCAGCCACCAGAATGGATATCCTTTTGCTTTATGAAGGAACATGTAATGCATCATCCATTTTAGCCAGTGACCAGCGAGTCCCGGTTCACCCATAGTATATCGTGTACTTCGACCATACTCAGGATATTTATCCCAATCCTGAACAATCGGATAAACTGTCATTGTTGCAGCAGCTCCCCTTGTCATACCGTATCCGGCAGAGACAATACAGGCAGCTCCCATTTTTGCCATCGATGCGTGGTGCTTCAAATTATGTTCACCGTATTTTACAAGATTAACAACATTTAATGCAACCACCTTTCCTGATACACCCGAGGGCATTCCTGTTCGTGGAGGAGCTGGAAATATCATAGTCCCGTTTTTACTTTTCATGGGCTTCGATATTGAGTGAGGTGGAGCAAAAGCAATACCCGGAGCAAAAATATTTGGATATTTTGGGCTACGATAGGTTTCGGGCCAATCCTCTGCTTTCCATTCTTCGAAAGGTTTTTGTGTATAGTCGGCATCTACTTTTGTAAATCCGTTTGGTGCAAAAACATCTGAGCTTATATCTTCGTCGCTCTTGTTATAGGCTTTCATGCCAGCTCCGGCAAAACCGGGAATCAACATTGCAAAATCAAATTCGACACTTTTTTCCTCACCATCAAGAGTTTCGTAATATGCTACACCTGGCTCAACTTTTTTAACACCTGCCCGCTTGATCCATGTAATTCCGTTTTCAACCATAAACGATTCGGTAAACACTTTGGTAGAAGTGATGTATCCTCCACGCTTAATATAGGCTCCGCCCATGCCAAAATCACCCAATTCATATTCGTTCGAGATCCATGTCAGATCAGCCATATCTTCCAGCTTTCGCTTTCTTACTTCGTAAGCTACATTCAAGATATATTCAAAAGCCGCTCCCTGACAGGTTGCCATTGGGTGTCCGGTACCGATAAGGAATCGCTGTTTTTCGCCTGCTTCCATTTTCTTAAATGCTTCCTGCAGTTTTCCCCAGGCATGTGAGGCATGATCGTACGAACAAACCGAAACAGTATTTTTACCGGGGCCAATACCAGGAGTTGCTTCAAAATTTAGTTTAGGGCCTGTAGCGTTTACAAGATAATCGTAATCAACCTTCTCCTTTTCTCCTGCCCGTTCAGGATCGGTATATTCGATTGAAACGAATCCTTTATTAATTTCAGCATTTCCTTCGGGATGAATTGAAACTGCTTTTGCCTGCTTGAAAACAATTTTCCACCGATCGTAAACTTTTTTCAATTTAAACCGAACCTGGTCAACTGTCATCCTTCCTACACCAACCCAGATATTTGAAGGAATCCACTGGTAGTAACTATTTGGCGAAACAACAACAACCTCATGCTTTTTGCCCAGTTTCTTTTTAATAAATGCAGCAGCGGTATGTCCGGATATCCCTGCTCCTAAAACAACAACTTTTGCCATGTCATAGTAATTTAGTTCTGCTTGTTTATTTAAATCTTATTTATATTCAACTCTATTATTATATTGATTCCATTCGATATCTTATTAAAGAGAATGAAGATACAAATTGTTCAGTCCGAAATTAATTTAAAATTATTTTATAGGCAAATATATAAATATGTTGATGTTTTAATATGGTCGGTTTTTAAATCTTCACTGATTCGTGCTCATTCTTTTGAATTAATTTTCGATGGATTGGATTTTATCTATACTGCTTTCCTGTACTCAATGAACTTGAAACAAGTGAAATGATTTATAACTAAGCATGACAGATTTGATTTTATCGGGTTTTACCTACTTTTGCAGAAACTTATTTGAAATGAAAGGCAAATTGATCATTTTTTCGGCTCCTTCCGGTTCGGGCAAAACAACAATTGTACGATACCTTTTGACTAAAAAATTAAACCTGGAGTTTTCTATATCGGCATGCAGCCGTCAAAAACGGGAAAACGAAGTTCATGGAAGAGACTATTATTTTATCAGTCCCGAAGATTTCAAAATAAAGATAAACAAAAACGAGTTTCTTGAATGGGAAGAAGTTTACCCCGATCACTACTACGGAACCCTAAAAACCGAAGTGGAACGGATCAGAAATAAGGGCAACCATGTACTTTTCGATATTGATGTAATGGGAGGCCTTAACATTAAACAACAGTTTGGCGATGATGCGCTGGCTGTTTTTGTTCAGCCTCCATCGATTGAAGAACTGGAAATCAGGCTGAATAAACGCAATACCGACAAGGCTGATAAAATTTCGAAAAGAATTGAAAAAGCAGCACATGAGCTAAGCTTTGCACACAGGTTCGATAAAATTCTTATCAACGATCATCTGGAAAAATCACTGCTTGAAGCTGAAATTTTGGTTAATACCTTTCTGAATCAAACAGAGCAAAAATGAAAAAAACGGGTTTATTCTTCGGCTCATTTAATCCGATCCATATTGGCCATACTGCTATTGCAAATTTCATGGTCGAACATACCGATCTCGATCAGGTTTGGTTTGTAGTAAGCCCTCAAAATCCATTTAAGAAAAAAAGTAGCCTGCTACCTGAATATCACCGGCTCGAGCTTGTAAACCTTGCCATTGGAGATTATCCACATTTTAGGGCTTCGAATGTGGAGTTTAAACTGCCCAGACCATCATATACTATCGATACACTTATTTATCTTGAAGATAAATATCCCGAAAATAAATTTGTGCTTATAATTGGATCGGATAACCTGCCCACTCTTCATAAGTGGAAAAATTACGAAAAATTGCTCGAAAATTATGAATTTTATGTATATCCACGCCCCGAAGTCGATGCAAATGAATTTACGGATATCGGAAAAATTACAGTTGTGGACGCACCGTTGATGGATATTTCTTCGAGTTTTATCAGGAAAGCAATTAAAAACAAGAAAGATATTAGGTTTTATTTGCCCTGCAAAGTAGCCGAATACATTTACGAAATGCATTTTTATGAGCAATAAACAAGCTCCCAGGATAATTCTATATACCGATGGTGCTGCCAGCGGAAATCCCGGACCGGGTGGTTATGGTGTGGTACTAAAATCGGGTCCCCACCGTAAAGAAATTTCACAGGGTTACCAACTTACAACCAACAACAGAATGGAGTTGTTAGCTGTAATCATTGGCCTTGAAGCGCTGAAGATACCTGGTTCGCAGGTGATGGTATTTACTGATTCGAAATATGTAGCCGATGCTGTAGAGAAAAAATGGGTTTTTCAATGGGAGAAAATTTCGTTTAAAAAGAAAAAGAACCCTGACCTCTGGATAAGATTTCTGAAAATATATCGTCAGCACCAGGTTTCATTTACCTGGGTAAAAGGCCATGCCAATATTCCTGAAAACGAACGATGCGATAGATTAGCCGTGGAAGCATCGAACCAGATAAACCTCTTAGTTGACGAGGCTTATGAAAACGGTATTAATACACTATGAGAAATTTTTTTCCTGATAGCCAACATATACCAATTTCATCCAGACTGTCAAATTTATATGAATTTGGAAACCCGACTGCCAAATTAACAATAATCAATTGTATCTGCTGAATTTTAACCTAAGAAGAATTGTATCAATTAATTAATAATATTCCTTTAGTTTCACAGATAATCAACTCCAGGTTTTAAAATATAAAATTAGAATAATCCCCCCCAACTGTACATTTCCGAACATCAAATGTTGCACATGCGTTCAGGCAAGGCAAGTGAAAAAACATTAAACATTAGATGTATATTACAACTAATCAAACACATACAACTTTTGGCATTTAACATGTAAATACAGCCACAAGAAACTAAAAACATAAGAAAATGAGAACACAGGGAATAAAAACTAAATTAATTTTTATCGGGCTAATCTTACTAATGTCCACTACTTTATGGGCCAATCATGAAGGTGGCAAAAAAAACAATAATCAAAAAGCCGAGGTTTTAAAATTATTCGACCAGGTAAAAGACTGGATCAATGTATTCGACGAATCGGAACTTCCATTGGAAGCATGGATGATGAAGGGGAATTATTTATCAGATGAAGCGATAATGGACCAGGAAATTCCGGTCGAAGCCTGGATGACAGATCCATCATACCTATTTCCCAGTAACAAAACTACAGAAACGGAAGAACCGGAGTTAGAGTTTGAAAGTTGGATGTTCGTAGAATTAAAATGAAACCATACTTTTCTCGTAAGTATAGTGATTTTGGATTGATGAGGGCAGGCATAATACCTGCCCTTATTTTCTCTTGCAAGTTAAATCTTTATCATTTTCCTTTCTGCATAAAATTGTTTGCCTACAACCTTCAGGATATAGGCTCCGATTTTTAATTGACCCAGTTGAAGATCGATTATGTGTGCCCCTTCGGCAAACTGACCTTTCATGAAACTCATAATCTCCCTGCCTGATAAATCAACAATTGTAAATGTCAACTCATCAGAATATTGCAGGTTAAACTTTACTGTTGCCTGGCTGCTTACCGGATTGGGGTAAAGCTGCAAATTGATCCTGTCAGCATTAATTTCTGCAACTGTTAATGGAACTACCTGTCCGATTGATGTTATCTGGGTTGTATATATTCCTTTGCCATGTGTAGCTGCAATAACAAGTCCGTCAGTTTCGCGGGCGTATACCATTTCTACAACCACATTACCAAAATCATCTTCGCCTAATTGATGCCACTGTGTATTTAAACTGTCTAATTGATGAGTAACAAAAAGCCCGATACTTGTTCCTGCAAAATACAATCGGTCTTGACCGATAGGCAAAATTGCTACTGAGCGGATAGATGGACCCGATCCCGATCCGTATGATGACTCCTCAAGGTTTCCGGCTCCTTTAATCCATGTATCGCCACCATTGAGTGTATAAAACAAACTGTAAATATTATAATTCGAGAAAGCTACCAAGACCTTATCGGCATCGTGTGGATCAATGGCTATGCTGCTGACATTGGCAGGAGGAAAACCAACCAATGGCATTTGAATATGTTGTGGATCGCCTGTATGGGCATCTTCAACCTTAAAAATATACCGGCTGGTAGTTCCATACCAAACAATATTTGCGGGATTTTTCGAGATAGCAATTGCCGATATTTTCAGGCTTTGTGATGTGATACTATCAGAATAAGTAAACCACCCCTGGCTAATGGTATCGTAATTACCAGCCATTGGGATGCTCGATAGCTGATTGTTTCGCCAGAGGTTGTTTCCGGCACCAACATACATAAAATCATTATTGTTCTGATCTAATGCCAGAGGATTAATAAACAGGTAGTCCGATTTAAGAGGCCCAACAGGATCGATTCGTCCAAAAGCCTGAACTGCGCCGAAACTGTCGAGTTGCATTTTATAAATTCTTCCCTGTTGAATAGAAAGATAAAAATAACCAGCACCATTCGTAATTCCCATGTGCGATCCATCGCCATTCAAAGGCATAAACCAATCTGCTTCAGGATTGGATGAATTCACAAAGTAATTTCCGTTGTCCTGGAAACCTGCAACTAACATATCATCGCTTGTTGCCGAAGGATCAACCCCAACAGTATAAAGCTGAGTTGTAAGGTATCCCTGGTTAAGGCTGGTCCATTCCACAATTGAATCCAGAATTTGATCGGTTCGGAACACACCACCATCCGTGGCAGACAGTACAACATTGGTATTCGAAGGTAAAAACAGGATTTCATGCTGATCGGGATGATGGTTAAGATATGAACCCCAGTGCCCTGGCGACCACGATCCAATATAATACCCTCCAATCTGGGTTGTGTTATTCATGCTCGTAAATCCATCGGTGGATCGGTACAGGTTCGTTGATCCAATTAAAATGATATCCGGGTTTGCCGGACTGATACGAATGGTAAGATTATACCCCCCCTGCGAGTTGAAATTATCAAAATCAGTAGATCCATTATTCGGAATGTTCATGCTCAGATTATTCCATACACCACCAGTATCGGCTCCATTTCCACTAATATAAGTATATTTCCAGAGGCTGTTCCAGTCTTCCCTGCCAAAGAAACAGTCGGAATGTTGTCCATAGCCGGGTGTTCTACCAAGAAAATAAACTTCGTTTTCGTTTGTAGGATTTACAGCAATTACAATTCGCTCATACACCGGAGGAAAAGTATCGGTATCAAGTATATTTGTCCAGTTTTGTCCGTCGGGCGACCGCCAGATTCCCTTGTTAGTACCATCGTAGCTGAGAGTAGCATATACAACACCCCTAGATGTAATTGCCAGTTCAGTATCGTAACTTTCGGGATCACCACCAAGAACAACTTGCCATGTTTGTCCACCGTCTTCGCTCCGGTTTATCCGGCCAAAAGTGGCTGCATAAACAACATCGAGGGTATCGATCGAAGGATCGCAAACAACACGATGAACAAAGTTCCAGTGCGAATCGAAACTCTGAGGCATGTTTGATGTGGTTGACAAAAGCTCCGTCCATGATAATCCACCATCAGTCGATTTTATCATGCCATTTCCATAGTAGTAAGCTCCCGAACCCGAGGCAGAGGCGCCAATTAACTCTCCCGTTCCACAATACCATGTATCGGTCTTTCCGGGCCTGCTATCCTGCGCAATTGCCGAAATTGAAGGGAATTGATCAGGTTGGGTCACCCTGTCCCAATTTTGTCCGGCATCGACCGATCGCCACAACCCACCGCTAACACTACCCGCCAGTAATATGCTGTCGTTGGTTACATCGATTGCTATAGCACGGGTACGTCCTCCAATATTGAATGGTCCGCGAGCTGTCCAGTTTACATTTTTAGAATTAAAACTTTGCTCGAGACTACGGGCAAATGCCAGTTCCTTTTGCCTTATCCCAGAAGGAATTTTTCCTGTAACCGGATCTTTTAAGCGATTGTTCATCCATTCCATGCGCGCTTCAGGATTTGCTGTATTTCCGTCGCCCGGCGAAATAGTTATTGGGATGTCATTGCCTGGTTTCAGCAAAAATATCAATCCACATATTCCTGCGGCGATAACTATAGTTACAATTGCTTTTCTCATCAAGATAAATTATTGTTTTACAAACTTACTTGTACTTACTCCATTTACAGATATGACACGGCAAATATACATACCTGCCTGTAAAGAACTTATTTCAATCTTAGTTTGATTAGTTGATATATGATCAGACAAAAGCAGCTTTCCATTGATATCAAGTATTTCAATTTTTGCTGATGATATATTTTTCGCCAGATCAAAATTGATTGATTCCCTGGCCGGATTTGGATACAGCCTTACTCCGATATCAGAAGAAGTTTCTTTTTCAATCGACACCCCCGGAAATACCTGGTTAACGGAATTAATTCTTGTTGAGTAAATACCTTTTCCATGTGTTCCTACTACAACCAATCCATCGGTTTCGCGGGCTTGTACCATTTCGATGATTACATTGCCAAAATAGTTTGTCCCAATCTGAGTCCATTCCGTATCAAGGCTGTCAAGGTCGTGGGCAACGTACAATCCGGTGCTTGCTCCAACAAAATAGAGTGTTCCATCGGGCCGGGGCAAAATAGATACCGACCTCAGACTTGGCCCCGATCCACTTCCGTTCGATGATTCCTCTAAATTTCCGGCGCCCTTTATCCATGTGTCTCCCCCGTTTTTGGTGTAATACAAACTGTATACATTGTAATTTGAGAAAACAACAATCACTTCGTCGGCATTCTCAGGATTTATTGCAATACTGCTCATGTTTGCAGGTGGAAAACCAATCAATGGCATTTGCTGATGTTGGGGATCACCGGTATGGGCATCTTCGATCTTATAAAAATACCTGCTTGTAGTTCCGTACCAAACTATATTTGCAGGATTTTTCGAAACTGCTACAGCCGAAATTTGCAGACTTGTACTGGTTAATGTATCAGAAAAAGCAAACCAGCCGGTTGCTATGGTATCGTAATTTCCACTCAACGGTATGGTCGACAGGGCATCGTTCCGCCAGAGTTTCCTTCCTCCGGCCACGTACATTAAATCGTTATTGTTCTGATCGAGGACAAGCGGGTTTATAAACAGATAATCATCTTCCATTGCTCCCATCGGATCGATCCGGTTAAAGCCAAGTACAGCTCCACCGGTGTCCAATTGCATTTTGTAAATTTTACCTCTGTTGATTGAAAGATAATAATACTCTTTCCCGTTGGTGATTCCCATGTAAGAACCATCGCCCTGCAATGGCATGGTCCATTGGGCTGTGGTATCCTCCGTATTAACATAATAATTGGCATTATCCTGAAATCCGGCTACAATAATATCGTCGGTTGCCGAAGGATCGAATCCAACAGTATAGGCCTGGGTTGTATTGTAACCATTGTTCAGTTTTACCCAGCTAACGACAGAGTCGAGTACGTTGTAGGTTTTAAAAATTCCTCCATCGTTTGCCGATATCATTACATTGGGATTGGAAGGAAGAAAAACATTGGCATGTTGATCGGAATGGTGATTTAAATAGCTGTCCCAATTATCAGGGTATGTAGAATGAAGCATGAAGCCTCCAATCTGGTTTACGTTATTCTGAGTAGTAAAGCCATCGGTCGAAACATACAAGTTGGTCCCACCAATTACAATTACATTCGGATCGGCAGGTGAAATATCAATTACCAGATTATAGCTGTTTTGTGAGTTAAAATTATCAAACACTGCCGGGCCCCAGTTTGGAATATTCATCGACAGGTTGTTCCACACACCTCCAGTATCGGCTCCATTGCCACTAACATATGTGTATTTCCATAAGCTGTTCCAATCATCAGTATCGAAATAACATACCGAATATTGTCCATAACCAGGCGTCTCGCCCAGGAAAAAAACTTCATTCTCGTTTGAAGGATTAATTTTTAAGACAATCCGCTCGAATACAGGCGGAAAGGTATCCCATGGAGTGATATTAGTCCAGTTTATGCCATCGGGCGAACGCCAAACTCCCTTGTCGTTTCCATCAGAACTCATTGTGGCAAATACGACTCCGGTAGGACTAACTGCCAACTCAGTATAATAGGATGCCGATCCATTATTACCCAGTTTTTTATCCCAATTTTGGCCACCATCTTCCGACCTGAAAACACTTCCATAGGTTGCAGTGTAAACCACATCGAGGGTATCGACCGACGGATCTACAGCAACCCGGTTAACAAAATTCCAATCAGAATCAAAATTTTGAGGAATATTTGAACTGGTCGACGCTACTGACTCCCATGTTAAACCATTGTCAATGGATTTCATCAGACCATCGCCATAATAAAATGCCCCTGGTGCCCATCCCGAACCTCTTATCTCACCGGTTCCGTAGTACCAGATATTTGTTTTTCCCGGCCTTGGATCCTGTGCAATACACGACACCGAAGGGAATTGCATAGGATTATTAACACGTGTCCATTGCTGGCCACCGTCTTCGGTAAGCCACATGCCCCCGGAAACACCACCGGCAAGGATTCGGTTTTCGTTGGTAACGTCGAGTTTGAGTGCCCTGGTTCTTCCTCCCACATTGTATGGTCCGCGAGCCAGCCAATCGACATTTTTTAGTTGCTTGTCGTTCGGTAACTTTGATGCAAAAGCAATTTCTTTTCGACGAATATTTTTCGGTATTTCACCTGTTGCAGGATCTTTTAAACGGTTGTGCTCCCATTCGTAACGAGCCCGGGAATCGTCAATGTTCGCATTTCCACCTGATATGGGTCCCAGGTCTTTTACCGGCTGGCTAAAATCAACTAATCCAACGATCAAAAAACTAATTATCCCTGTAAGGATTAACCCATAAGCAATGATTGATTTTTTCATTTTCATATAATTTTGAATTGCAGAAAATTCTACAATTCTGTTTTTAATAGGGACTTAAAATAATTCATTTCGGGAATAAAGTCAAGATAAGGGTACAAATTTAACAGACTTTCAATTTCGTTTATATTCGATTTTACAAAATCCCTGAAGTTTTCTGCGTTTGGATTAAAAGGTCGGTGATTCGATGCCCTAATGATTTTTTCAACCTTAGAATTTAGCTTTTTAGTTTCATCAGAAAAAAAACATTCTGAAAACCTTTCATAGATATAATCGATTGCCACCTGGTTTATGTGCAGCATATCAGCCGAATAGAAACGGTAATCTCTTAGTTCGTCCATCATAATTTCGTACGATGGAAAATATGCCACTTCTGGATTGGCTTCAACTATTTTTTCCAAAGCAACAAAAAGTGTGGCTTTGCTTAGCTGATTTCCATGAGCACCGTCTTTCCAATGCCTGATAGGACTAATTGTAAAAACAGCTTTTAACTTCGAATTAAATTGTTTTAACTGGTCAAGTAAGGATTGATACTCCGAAACAATATCTTCTACTGATAGCTTTGACCTAATGAATTTGCTTGCCGGAAGTTTGTGACAATTTGATACAACACTGTTGTTTTGCCTTTGTTTGAAAATCCATGAGGTACCAAATGTGATGAAAATATAATCGGCATTCTCTAGAAATTGTGCTGATTTTCTTATCCGTGTATTGATTGCCTCGAGACATTCAGTTTTATCTGGCCTGGAATAATCACTGTGATGTAGAAAGCTGAACCATCGTTCGTTGGCATAATTTAAATCCTCTTCAGAAAAGAATTTGTTTTTTAAGAGGATGGAAAGGCATTGGGCTATTGAAGCAGGATTGTATAAAACGCCAAACGGATTAATATCTACATGAAATTTATGGCTGGCTAATTTCTGTCCAATCGATTCGGAAAAGCATGAGCCAATAAACATCACCTTATTATCATGGCCAATCTTTTCTGCTGTTTGAGGTACGTCGACTATTGTTCGGAATTTATCCATGTTTACGCCTTTTGTTCCAGCCAATTGATGATATATTTAAACACCTCATCACGGAAGGGTTCATTGTGTAACTCGTGGTACAATCCGTTCCATGATTTAAAAAGGCAAATGTTTCCGGCATTCTTTGCAAACTTATTACTTGCTTCGAATGATGTTATCCGGTCACCATTTTCCTGCATGAGCAAAGTCGGAGTTTTTAGCAATGATGCATTTTTTATTGCCCAATGTCCGGCCTGGCTTATGTTGATAAACCCGGCAGGAGTTATTCGGTCGTGAATCAGTGGATCGTCAATATATATCTGAACCACATCCTTATTTTCGGTTAAATGATTGGCATTAATATTTGCTTTTTGATCGAGGGCAGGAACTATATAAAATGCCATTCTTGCAAGAATTTTTACCAGGATATTTGGCTCTTTTGTAAGTTTCAACCAGGGTGATGTTATTATTGAAGCACGAATGTTTGGTCGCCTTTTAAGCAGATAATTGGCAATTACATTTCCTCCCATACTATGCCCATACAAAATCATTTCAGATCCAATAAATCGGTTTTGCAGCATTTCAATTATCCGGTCAATATCAAGCAGAAAATCTTCAAACTTGTTACAATGGCCCCGATTCCCTTCAGATTTACCGTTGCCCCTGGTATCGAAACAACAAAAAGCATAGTCCTCACATGCAAACTTTATAGCCCAATGTACAAACCGTTCCGATCGGTCGCTCAAACCATGCGACAATACAATTACGGCTTTTGGCTTAACCTGTGGTTCCCATAATTGGCCATAAAGAATTAAGTCATCATGTGTCTTAAGATTTAACTCGGAATGTACACATTTGTCCATGCCCAAAATTACATTATTTTTGAATAAGCAATAAAAATGAAAACCATGCAGGAAATTATTAGTATCCGCACCAACCGACATGAAGGCCTTTACGATATAACAACCGAAGTAGCAGGAATTGTAAAGAGAAGTGGAATTAAGTCAGGCATTGTAAATGTGTATGTTCAGGGTGCCACAGCGGCTATTATGATTCAGGAAAATTGGGATTACTCGGTTCAAAGCGACGTAATTACATTGTTGCAAAAGCTTATTCCCAATGGAATATGGGAACACGATGCTCAGGATGGAAATGGCGATGCTCACCTTAAAGCAGGTATAGTTGGGCCTTCCGAAAGTATTCCAATTGTAAATGGATCTCCCGGATTATCGACATGGCAAAATATTTTTGTTTGTGAATTCGATGGGCCCCGGTCAAGGCGGAATGTAGTTGTGACTGTGATATCAGATTAATCTAACAGGAGTATAACAAAAATTTTGAGCTTTCGCTGAAGACAAATATATTCGGCCTTTAGAAATGGTTGGTATGAAAAAACACTTTATCCTTACTCTTGCACGCAGTGGAAGCAACTACCTGGTAAACCTTCTCAACCGGCATCCGAATATTTGTAATTACAGCGAGGTGCTTGGTGAATGGACTCTTCCATACAAACTGCACCAAAGAATTGGATTAGGAGGAAACTCTCCATCGGCTTATCTCGATTACATTTTTCGTAGCCGGTTCTTTTTTTTTACAGCCCAAACCTACTCCGCAAAGTCGCATATACGGAAAGGATTATCTGTAAATTTCAAAAAGTGGAATACGGTTGAAACTGTCGGAGTAAAAGATTTTTCAAGTAACCTGCCCCGGCGGGGAATCGAAAATTATCTTCATGAACGAAATGATATACAGGTAATCAGCCTGTACAGAAGAAATTCTTTGAAACGATATATATCGCACAAAAAAATGGAAGGCGGGGGAACTATATATGTCGAGGGAAATAATAAGGAACCAAATACACAAAATCTTAATCGAATTAAGCTTGACCTGGATGCACTTCTTCCTGAACTGCGTATTTTTGAAACCCAACTTCAGGAACATCTCCAACTGGTTAAAAGTCTTCCGTCGTCACGAACAATATCCTTTTGTTATGAGGATATCTTTTCAGAAAATAGTAAAATGGATCTTGTTAAAGATGAAATCCTGGATTTTCTGGGAGTTCCGGCAATAAATGTCGAAAGTGGGCATAAAAAGATTTTATCCGACGATATTAAAGAAATTGTTGAAAATTATCAGGAAGTATGCTCATTTTTGAAAGGAACTGAATTTGAAAAATACATCGATTAAGATCAATTTGCGAACATATGTTCTTTATGATTAATTTAGAATCATTCTTAACAACATATTAAGACTTGGTGAATTTCTTTTAACAGTTCATTAACACAGGGCGTTTCGCGAATAACATATTTTTGTTTCAAAAGAAATTTACAAACTAAAAGCAGAATTTAAGATGAAAAAATTATTAATGATTGTTGCGCTGTTCGCGTTTATCGGATCATCAGTATCGGCAAGTGTTGCATTAATCGATGACAACTCACAAGTAATAACATTACAGGCAGACAACGACAAAGATCCTGATAAAGACAAGGATAAAGACAAAAAGAAAAAAGACAAAAAGAAAGCAAAAAAGGATTGTCCTCCTTCTTGCAAAACAAAATGTGCAAAAACCGGAACAAAGTGCAGTACTGTAGAAAAGAAATCATGCTGCCCAAGCCATGCAAAAAAAACTGTTAAAAAACAGATAAAGAATAAGAGCTAACG
>CAYLZH010000071.1:0-18075 GCA_964388245.1 uncultured Bacteroidales bacterium | reverse complement strand
CGAAATGTTGGATGTAGGAAAAGGTGATACAGTATTGGAAATAGGAACCGGTTCCGGATATCAGGCAGCAGTATTAGCCGAAATTGTCGAACAGGTGTATACAATTGAGATTGTTGACCAACTTGGTGTTTCGGCAACAGAACGGCTTAAAAAACTGGATTATAAAAATGTGGAAGTTAAAATTGCAGATGGTTATCACGGTTGGGAAGAACATGGCCCGTATGATGCAATTATTGTTACTGCTGCCGCTGAATATATTCCACCTCCTTTGATTGATCAGTTAAAGGATGGCGGAAAAATGATGATTCCGGTGGGATCACCTTTTCGTGTACAAACACTTATGCTTATTACAAAAAGGGGCGATGAAGTAATCACTAAAAGCCTGCTTCCTGTTCGTTTTGTGCCATTTACACGCAATTAGTGAGACCTGATCGTGAAATATCCTTATGGCTGACAGGTATATCTGTTGGCCTCATCTCAGCCGCAATAGTTGCTTACCAGTTAGCTTTAATGCAGGTGTTATCGTATGTCCAGTGGTATCATTTCGCCTATATGATAATTTCCATTGCCTTGTTAGGATTTGGTGCAGCAGGAACATTCCTTACTTTTTTCAAACAATGGTTGCTTGAACGATTTTCATTGGCATTTCCCGTACTTTCAATCGTTACAGGTTTACTAATGGCAATAGTGGTTCCCGTTTCAGGATGGGAAAGCATACGATTCGATTCGTTTTTATTTTTTAATGATATCAGGTACACCGGCCGGTTATTGAGTACATATCTTGTTTTCTTCTTACCCTTTTTTACCGGTGCCCTGGCAATCGGATTAAGTTTTATTAGATATGCCGAACAAATTTCAAAAATCTATTTTGCGAATCTTACAGGATCTGGTGCCGGCGGAATTCTTGCTTTAGTGCTGATGTATTTTCTATTACCCGGTAAATTGCCTGCATCTATTTCAGTCCTTGCTATTATTGCCGGATTAATCACTATTTATAATACCGGCTGGAAAATAAAAGCTATTGTAGGAATCTCGATTACGGTGGTGATTTTTGCATTGTTCAATCCGGCAGAATTAAAACCTTCGGAATATAAAGACCTAAGCAAAGTCCTTTTGCTTCCCGATACTAAAATCATCCACGAAAGAAATAGTCCGCAAGGTTTGGTACAGGTTGTGAAATCGCCGGTAATTCGCTATGCTCCCGGTGTTAGTTTAAGTTTTCGGAATACCTTTCCTGTGCATGAAGTTGTTTTTAATAATGGAAACTGGGCAGGATTTCGAGTTAATAGCCCATTACTTTCCGATACAAATATGCTTGATTACACACCTCAGTCACTGGCCTATAGCATCGATACTCTTGGCACAGTATTGATACTAAATGCCGGGACAGGTGAAAACATTTCGCTGGCTCTTTCCCATAAGGTTAACAAAATATATGCAACTGAAAAACATGGGGAAATATTCAGGATTTTACAGGAATCGTTCGACGGTTGCAATAATCTGACACTCCACAAGGGATCAGGAAGGACCTATCTTAATGCTGATTCTTCAAAATATAATCTGATACAATTGCCAGTTATCGGATCTTTCTTTGGAAATTCAGGATTGAATGCTGTGGCCACCCGGAACGACCTTACCATCGAGGCTTTCGGGAAAATGTGGGAAAGGCTAACTGAAAATGGGATGATTTCTGTTAGTTGCTGGATGGATCACCCTAATCGAAACCCATTCAGGATTTTAAATACAATCACCAGGATGCTCAATAAAGAGAATATTGACTCACCAGAAAAGCATATTATTGCTATCCGTAGTTGGAGTGCTGTCTCATTTCTGGTCTCAAAATCAGAATTTGATAACCAACAAATTGAATGTGTTGAGAGATTTTGTTCTGAAATGATGTTCGATCCTCTCATACTGGCAGGATATGAGATTGAGAATAAAGAACGATTTAATTTTCTTCAGGATACCTCTTTTTATGCCAATATTGAAATGATTGTATCGGGTCATGAAAATAGTATGATTCGTAATTATCAATTCCGTATAGGCCCGGTGACCGACAACAGGCCATTCTTCTTTCAGAACTTACGCTGGAAAGGGATCCCTCGTATCCTGGCCATGATCGGTGATAGTTCATTTCCGTATTTTGAGCTGGGCTATTTATTGGTACTGATCACTTTTCTACAGATAATCGTGGTTGCTGCATTTTTTATCATATTGCCGTTAGGATTTAAAAGATGGAAAAGTACAGGGAAGGGTTGGGTGTTCGTGTATTTTAGCTCGATAGGCCTGGCCTATATGTTTGTTGAAATTGTTTTTATACATGAGTTTACGTTTTATTTTGGCCATCCTGTATTTGCCACTGCTGCAAGCGTGAGTATTTTATTAATTGCCTCAGCACTGGGAAGTTATTATTCCGGATCGTTTCAAAATACAAAAAAACAGCTTACTGTATTCTCTTTTGGAATAGCATTGCTTGTCATGGTACTTACATTTTTATTGCCTGGTATTTTATCTATTTCAATGGGGCTGTCTTTTGTGTTGAAAATTATCATCGCCTTGTTTCTGATTGGTGTACCAGGATTCTTCATGGGTATGCCCTTCCCGGCAGGAATAAAACATTTAGCTGACAAAAGACAAGATGATATCCCCTGGGCCTGGGCTTTTAATGGATATTTCTCGGTTATTAGTACCGCACTGGCAACAATAATATCTGTTGAATCAGGCTTTTCCAGTGTGTTGTTTTTGGCCGCTTTGCTTTATGGAATTGTTGCGGCAATAAATCAACTGGTGAAGGTGGATTAAAAGAATTTTAATATATAAAGCACACTCTGCTAATAAATCTATTTCATCAGTGTTTATCTGCGATATCTGCAGGAGAAAAATATCAGGATAAATATTTGACATACCACAATTTCAATTAAACTTCCTTTTCTAAAGTGTGAAATATTTTTCAGATTTGTCCGTCTAAAGCACTTATATCAAAATGAGCATTTTTTATGAAACCACAAATGATAATCATTTTCAGCATAGTTTTTTCAATCTATTTCCTGGCCAACTGGTATTTGTATTCCCGTGGGTTAAAGGCCATCGAAACAACCGATTACAGGCGATTATTTACCTGGATGTTTTGGACTTTGGCCATTTCATTTCCGTTAGGGCAATTTCTTGAGCGGGGCAATCCCAACGATTTTTTCCGTATGATAAGTTATGCCGGCTCATTTTGGCTGGTTATACTTTGGTATTCACTCATTATGGTTGCTGTAATCGATATTGTGAGGTTGACGGATGGGTGGTTTCATTTTGTTCCTGCTGGCTGGAAAACTTCCTTCATGTCGGGGAAGATAATTTTTTTAGCAGTTCTGGGGATCTCGTCTTTGCTACTTATTGGTGGTCATATCAATGCACTTTTTCCAAAAATAAACAAGCTTGAAATCTCTATTAATAAATCTGCGAAATCAAAACAGGAGATTAAGGCAGTATTGCTGACTGATATTCACATGGGGGCTATAATTCAAAATATCAGGATAAAGAGGATGGTAAACATGATAAATGAGTTAAGCCCTGATATCATTTTATTAGCCGGCGATCTTGTCGATCATAACCCGATTCCAGTTATTGAAAAAAAGATGGGTGAGCATTTCAGAGAACTCAATCCTGAGTTGGGAATATTCGCAGTAGCCGGAAACCACGAGTTTATAGGCCATGCCTCGGTAAGCATCGATTACCTGTCGCAATTTGGAATAAAATACCTTCGCGATACCCTTGTTGAAGTCGACGGGATTATTAATATTGCAGGACGGGATGATCGGGAAAAGCCAAGGTTTGAAGAAGGGAATCAGCGAAAGCAATTGGAAACTATAATAAACGGCCATGATCCGGATTTACCACTAATTTTATTAGACCACCAACCGGTGGATTATGCCAAAGCAGGAAGTGCAAAGGTTGACCTGATGTTGTCGGGGCATACACATCACGGGCAAATATGGCCATTTAACTATCTGACATCAGCTATTTACGAAAATGATTTTGGGCTGATAAAGAAAGGAAAAAGCTACTTTTATACTTCATCGGGTTTTGGCACCTGGGGCCCACCGGTCAGGATTGGCAACAGACCTGAAATTGTAGATATTACAATTAAACTGAAGTGATAGTTGATATTACCAATAATTATTTAGACTGAATGATTTATTTTTCCTGTGCACAATCGAGCGCATAAATCGCAAATGAAGCCAGCCAATGGCCACCTTCGTAGCTGTCGTCGATAAGATTTGGAAATGAGTAGTTGATGTGTTTGTCTGCCAGTTTCTTCAGATGCCTGAATTCATTGTATTGATTAGCCAGACCATACATGACCCATGCACGACTAAAATTTAATCCATCAAGATGAACTAATTTTCCGTCGGTCCTGTCGCTTACTTTGCCTGGTTCGAGGCGAAAATCACGGGATTTCAACTGAGGGGCAAAGCCATTTATCCAATGGTTAAATTCAGCTTTATCCAAAACTCTCCGCATCAGATCAATTTCTTCGAAGCATGGAGATAAAAAGTCATACCCACCGGGTTCCCAGTTTAAAGGACAGTGTACATCGCTTGAATAAAATGCTTTTGCTTTCGAAGCAATTGCTGATTTTAATTCCTCATTTTTCATGATGATGGCATAATCCCAGGCAAATGCCAAACCAAAGGCAGTGTTTGTATGTTCGCCAACGCGAATAGGGTAAACAAGCTTGGGTAGAAAATCAAGATATCGATTTACAATCAAGTTTGTAAGAGGGAGCAGGTTTTCTTCTAATTCCCTGGCAAGCGGGTCGTCCCAGGTATGTAATTCTTCAGCAAGTTTCAGGAGCCAGGCCCAGCCGTATGTTCTTTCAAAGGATTTGCTGTGCTCACTCTGAAAATAATTCACCTCGGCAGAGATATTTTCTTTTGTGATATTTTGCCTGAGTTTCGATTTTATTTCAACGGCTTTTTCCAATTCTTGATATTCTTTCAGTAATTTTACCAGTGACCAATGCCCATGAACGGCTGAGTGCCAGTCGAAACATCCATAGAATGCAGGATGTAGTTGATGAGGTTCCTTAATGTCCTCATTACCTCCCAGTGTTTGGCCTAATTTATTTGGGTATTCAACCTGCAAACAGGCCATAGGTAATTTCGATAGCTTATTAGCTTGTTGAAGGTTCAACTGAATATTTGTTGTTGTGGAGCTCTCCTTATTTGAAATTTCCTTTGTTTCGGGGTTTTGATGTTTGCATCCTGTTACAATCAACGTTAATATACTTAAATACAGAAATTTTCTCATCGCTTTTGAATTTAAGTTTCAATATACAACTATTTAAAGAAACAAGGCAGGAAAACTATATTTTCAGAAAGAAATTTATTGAACCCGTGGCATTGTAAAATTTATTGCAGTATTAAAATACAAATTATCTTTACGCAGAATAAAATCAAAATTCAGATTATGGCAAATTCAGAGCACAGCAGAAATCCATTATCCCGTAAAGATTATATTATTTCAATATCGATAATTGGTGTACTATTTTTTATTTTTGGGTTTGTAACCTGGTTAAATGGAATATTGATCCCTTACCTCGAGATTGCCTGCGAGCTTACTACTTTTCAGGCTTTATTTGTCGCTTTTGCCTTTTACATCTCCTATACTTTAATGGCTTTACCTGCATCGTGGGTGTTAAAAAAGACCGGATTTAAAAATGGTATGATGGTAGGACTAATGGTTATGGCCGCAGGGACATTGTTTTTTGTGCCGGCAGCTATGTCACGGAATTATGGGATGTTTCTGATTGGCTTATTTATTATGGGAACCGGCCTGGCATTATTACAAACAGCTTCGAATCCTTACATTACGATTATTGGTCCCATCGAATCGGCGGCCAAACGAATTAGTATTATGGGGATTGCCAATAAAGCTGCCGGCGCATTGGCACCACTTATTTTAGCCTATTTTATTTTAAGCGATGGCGATGCCTTTGTCGAAAGCATTAAATCGATGGATGAGGTGGCCAGGGCTGCCGCACTCGATGATTTAGCTACCCGGGTAATTAATCCTTACATTGTAATGACCGTAATCCTGTTTTTGTTAGGCCTTGGCATCCGCTTCTCTCCCTTACCGGAAATTGAAGATGAACAATCCGAAGATATTGACGAAACCGAAACAAGTAAAAAATATATTATCGAATTTCCTCATTTAATTCTTGGTGCATTTGCTTTGTTCTTCTATGTCGGGGCAGAAGTAATTGCAGGCGATACGATTATTCGTTATGGGATATCGCTCGATATTCCAATCAGTACGGCTAAAACTTTTACCTCGCTTACACTTGCTGCAATGATTGTCGGATATATTCCGGGAGTTTTATTAATTCCGAGGTATATTAGTCAGCGAACAGCTTTAACAATTTCAGCCGTTCTTGGAATTGTTTTTTCTGTGGCGGCAATTTATACACCCCCAATGGTATCGGTAACATTAATTGCTCTTCTGGGATTGGCCAATGCGCTCGTATGGCCTGCTGTCTGGCCACTGGCTCTTCATAACCTCGGTAAGTTTATTAAAACAGGTTCGGCCCTGTTGATTATGGGAATTGCCGGAGGTGCAATTCTTCCTCTTGTCTGGGGTAAACTTTCCGACATATATTCATCACAACTCGCATACTGGATAATGGTACCATGCTATGTCTTTATTCTAATGTATGCATTAAAATGGTATAAGTTGAAATCCTGGAAATGATCGATGTAGATTTGTAGATTAAAATTTGCTGGTGTTCATTTTAAAACTTTTGTATGTTGAAGGTTAAGATTTTAACGGAGGAATAGTTGGAGTGTCGCCTGGCTTATTTCTAATACCCCGTGGAAAATAGGTTTTCCAGGCAAACCAATCAATAAGTTCATATGTAACTTCTTCGCTGAACCTGTCCATCTGACAGGTAATGATCTGTTCGTCGTGGTATTTCCAGGGATCAGTTGGGTTTTGACGCTTTGCCCGGTACAATTCGAAACGCACATCGCCCGGGTTATCGCATAAAATTATGTCCGCCCTTCGAAGAAATACCGTAGGTTGTGTGGTGTTAATAGCATCGAATCGAATCCGTTCATATTCAAATACCTTGTTTGGGGATGATTTTTCAAAACTTAACTCAAACTCCTCATTAATAACGGTTTTTAGCTTACTGAAAAGGAAGATTAATCGCTCCATGAAAGCTGTTATTGTATCTTTGTTTTCAGAGATATTATTACGAAGCCCTTCTGTTGATACAATTATATCATTCCCAATATTTTGCCTCTGCCGGTTTATCTCATCATCGAGCCAGTGTGTCATAGTATACTATTTTTAGAATTACTTAAAATTCGATTTACATAATTATGCACTTTTAACAGTGTATGTGTGCTATTGTTCACCTTTATTATTTGTCGAATTACGGAATTTTCACAAACCACATTCTCATCTTCCCTTTTCCTTTGGCATCAACGTCACCCCGGCTTTCAAATGTGAAATTTTCGATATCTTTCACCAATTGATAGGTGCTATTACTTATATTGACTTTGCCAATTTCTCCACAGCTTTCCAACCGGCTTGCCGTATTCACAGTATCGCCCCATATATCGTACTGGAATTTCTTTACACCTACTACACCTGCAATAACCGGCCCTGTATGTATTCCAACACGCATTTCGAAAGAGGTTAAACCCAGTTCATTTTGCATGAGTTTCCGGTTTGTCATAAATTGCTGCATTTCAATTCCGGCATTTATGACATCTGCCGGGGTGGCCGAATCGGGTACGGGAATTCCGCCTGCTGCCATGTAGGCATCGCCAATGGTCTTTATTTTTTCGATTCCATACTTCTCGATAATGTGATCGAAACTTTTAAAACAAACATTAAGCTCATCGACCAGCTCGGTGGCTGATATTTTTTCGCTTAATGCGGTGAATCCTTTAAAGTCGGTAAACAATATGGTGGCCTGCTCAAATTCTTTTGTGTCGGTATATCCTTTTTGCTTTAGTTCCCTGGCGGTTTCCTCCGGAAGGATATTTCGCAGTAGTCCATCAGAAATATCTCTCTCTTTTTGAATGGCTTTTTTTGATTTACGTGTTAAGAAAAGCCGGTTCAGCAAAGCAATTGCCAGTAGTACGAACACTATCCCTGTCCAAAGAAATATGTTTTGGTTTCGTTTGTATTTTATTTTCTCTATTTCGGAGTTTAATTTTTCTAATTTCAGTGATTTTATTTCGCTTGCTTTTTTTTCAGCCTCGTATTTTTGCTCCATTTCAGCAATTGCTTCGATTTTCTGAACGTTAAGGAGTGAGTCTTTAAGTAGCATTGAATGCCACAATTGATCGTATCCTTTTTGGTATTCTCCGGATGTATAATAAAAATATGCCTTGTTTTCACTATATAGTTGAAGATCGGCCAGGTTATTAGTTTTCTCCGCATAGTGTAATGCAGAATCAATATAGGATATAATCTCTCTTGGTTCTTCAGATAATCCGGCAAGATTATTATACAGGATACCGAGTTCTGTTAGACGGTTTCTTGATTTTGCAATATCAATTGCTGATTTAAAATAAAGCAGCGCTTTTTGACGGTTGTTATTTATTGCGTACAAGGTTCCAATGTTAATTAGAATGCTTTGCTCAAGTTGAGGCTTGTTATTTTCCCTTGACAGTAATAGTGCCTCATTAAGATAGATTAAACCGAGATTAATGGAATCAGTGTTTATTCCTTTGAGAAGAAGCAAGCGTATTTGCATTGTTTTATCATTCCATTGCGAGTTAATAGTCTTAATTCCAAGATTAATTATAGAATCTGCTTTATCTGTTTCGTGCAATGAAAAATATAGTTCAGCATAAGCCAGATGAATTAATACTAATGTTTGGCTGTCGCATAATGAATTGGTATAAATTTTTTCCGATTCAATAATTGAAGTTAGGGCTTCCTTGAATTTTGCTTGAGAAGATTCACAATGTGACTTTTTCAAAAGTACTCTTACAAGATTACAGGAATCTCCTTCAGCGCTGAAATAATCTGATAGTTTTACACAGGTTCTATAAGTCTCTTCATTACTGTTTAAAGGATTCTCACATATTTCAATTAATATGCTGTCGGCCTCAGAGGCAGAAAACTGGGCATAAACAGCAGATCTACCGGTGAATAGAGCAAGTAGAATAATTATTTGGATTCTAATACATCTTTTGTTCCGTCCCACTAATGTCCTGTAGTCTTATTAAACTTCCATTTCTGTTTTGGTTTTGGAGGGTCGCCCATGGCAGGCACTCGTAATAATGCTAAATTGCTGCCATCATGAGGATGTTCCATTGTTAGGCATTTTTCCGGATTGCTTTCGAGCAATAATAAAAAAGTATTCCTTTCGTGCTCAAGGCGTTCGGCAATAAACCATGTTTTATCTGGTTGCAAATTTGCAACATCCCCATCTTGACCAAGGTACATCTGAGGATTGTTATAAACTTTCGAGGCAAAACATATTTTATTGGTGGTTCGCTCCGGATCGTCAGGATTTGCAGATTGAAATGATCTTATTATCCATCTTTCTTCTCTGCCATTTTCCTGGTCACGTGATGCGACAACCACTTGACTTTCATTTTCGCAACGAACTTGTCGGAATCCCAAATCGTCAGAAGGTTTTTGTAAGATGTTCCCTACAAGATAAAATTCATTGGTAGTGTCCATATTCATAGTTTTGGTTGAAGAAATAAAAGTATGTTTTTTTTTTGATTTTTGAAAATAGAGGTTAGAATAGATTTAAATTTGTATGTTTTTAAATCATCGACACTTTATTCAATTTTATGTGAGACAAACCACATAGCCATTCGACCTTTTCCCTTGACTTCTACATCGCCTCGGTTTTCAAAGCTGAATTTCTCATTATCCTTCACTAATATATATGTTTTATCACTAATATTCACCTTTCCAACTTCACCACTACTTTCCATTCTGCTTGCCGTATTTACGGTATCGCCCCATATGTCGTACTGGAATTTTTTTACGCCGACGATACCAGCTACTACGGGCCCGGTGTGGATACCCACTCGCATCTGAAATGATGGTTTGCCGAGAGCATCGAGTTCTAACTTTCGCTGGACTATAAACTCCTGCATTTTTAATCCGGCAAGGATGCAGTTCTTTACTGAGTCTTCAGAAGGAACAGGAAGTCCGCCAGCAGCCATATAAGCATCGCCAATGGTTTTTATTTTTTCGATGCCAAGCTCGCCCATTATCTTATCGAAAGCTTCGAAGCAGGAGTTTATTTCGGCCACCAATTCCTGGGCTGTCAATTGTTCTGAAAGAGAGGTGAATCCTTTAAAATCAGTAAAGATGATGGTGACCATGTCGAAATCACGGGCATCGGCTCGTCCTTTTTCTTTAAGCTCTTCGGCAATTTCTTCGGGGAGGATATTGAGTAACAGATTCTCTGACCTGTCTTTTTCGACCTGTAAAACGGCTTTGGATTTTCGTACATATCGCCAACGGCTGTAAAAGCCTCCGGCAAGCAATAGAAAGAGAAGACCGGCTCCGGCTATATAATTCCTTGTTTTGTTTTTCTTCCGTACTTCTTCCTTGTGTGCTTCCTTTATTAATCGATCTTTTTCTACCTGAGCAAGACTATCTGCCAATACTTGTTTGGCAAATTCCATTTGCTGGAGTTGCTTTGCAGTTTCCTCTGAATTTATTGAATCTTCAATGGCATTTAATATTTCGTGATATTTCAGCGCTTCGTTGCTATTACTCATTTCTTTATATGTGTAATAAAGACATTCACAATTAATTTTTTGCTCCATTAGAGTCCCTATTTCCTTCGCAAGCGTATAACCCTTATGACAGAAATCCAGAGCCTTGCTATGATTACCTGTCTCTAAATTTACATTTCCAATTCTGCTGAGTATTCCGGCCGCCTCAACCTGATTTTCAATTTGTTCATAAATTTCTAAGCTACGAGTATAATAGTCGAGAGCCTTCGGGTAATCTCCCTGTCGATGATGAATAATCCCAATACAGCTGAGAGCATTAGCTTCACCGGATTGAGAGTGTAATTCTTTACGAATATTCAGACTTCTTGTGTAATATTCCAGGGCATTTTCATAATCACCCTTGTCATTGTATATGTTTCCAATATTCCCAAGAGTATTTCCAATCCCCTTTTTATCATCCAGCTCCTCACTTATCTTCAAACTCTGGGTGAAATAGTCAAGGGCTTTGTCATAATCAACCTGATAATAATATATCAAACCAATGTTGTTGAGACAGGTTGATATCCCTTTATCAAGACCTAATTCCTTTTGGACTATTAAACTTTTTTTGAAATTGTATAGCGCACGTGGATAAGCTCCCCTGTAAAAATAGATGAGTCCGGTATTGTTGAGGACACCGGCTAAACCTTTCTGATTGTCAATTTGCTCATAAATTTTAGCACATAAACCATAATACCTTAGAGCCTCGGGGTAAGCTTGTTTAAGATAAGCTGTAGCTCCCTGAGCGAATAATCCCTTACCTTCATATTCTAAGTTTCCTATTTGCCGGGAGAATAATATCATTTGTTGTGCCAATTTGGCTGCACTATCCGGGTTAGTATATAAGATGCCATTCCAGATAAAACTGTTTAATGCTTTAACCCGTGAAGAGTCAGCTTGATCAGTCTCTTGCCATACATTGAATAGAGAGTCCTGTTTTGCCTGCTTTTCTTTTTGGCTATCAATTTTGTTGGCCGATTTAATAGAATTAACAAATAATGGATTCAGAAAGATAAATAGTATAAACACTCCACCAAATAATCGAACATTGCGAATTTTCATGATTTCTATTTTTTTAAATCTTTAATACAACAAACCACCCCAAATTACCCGGGACTATTTGTAAATTCTATATGCATTTTTGTAACAAAACACCCCGGATTAGCCTGGATATTTTCTTAGATTAATTACTATTTTTAGGTAACAAAATACATCTCCATCTCACCTTTTCCCCGGTCTTCAAACTCGAAACCATCCATATCCTTCACCAACTGGTATGTACTATCGCTGATATTCACTTTACCAACAGTACCACAACCTTCCATTCTGCTGGCAGTATTAACTGTATCGCCCCAGATGTTGTACTGGAATTTTTTAGCACCAACCACACCTGCTATTACTGGACCAGTGTGGATTCCAACTCTCATCTCAAAGGATAACGATCCCAATTCATCGTGCATCACTTTGCGGTTGGCGATAAATTCCTGCATTTCCAAACCTGCACTTACAACATCGGCAGGCAAAGATCAGGGCTACACTGTTCAATGCATTGGCCCGAAACTCCACGTCTCCAATTTCTTTACAAATTTCAATACCTTCATGTAACTTTTCAATGGCTTCATTATATGATCCCAGTTGTCCCAGGTTGGATCTTATGTTGATCAGGCAATGTGCTTCTGAATTTTTCATTCCATGATCCTGACTGAATTTAATTTCATGTTTAAACTTATTAATCGCATACTCTTCCATACCCATATTCGTATAGGAAATGCTTAATGTACGATGAGGATCGGCTTTGTATTTTTCATTACCAATGATTGTTGCTTCCGAGAGCACCTTATGGGTAAATTTTAAAGCACTATCTGTATTGGTGTAAAGAAATCCTTTTGAGATATAGGAGTTTAAGGCATGCAAGCGTAAGGTATCAACCATTGATGTATCATTCCATATTTTCCATAAAGAATCTGTGTTTGGATTAGCTATAGACTGAAAGCCCATTAAAGGCAAAAAGATCATAGCAAAAATTAAAAACCTCCTAAAGTAAATTATGCCAGGAACAATAAGGTGTGCGTGTATAAAGGTTTTAATGAAGGAGTCCGAAGGTCTCGATAAATGGGTTTTTAATAGCCGGACGTGCATCATATCCTGTTGATTATTTAGATTTAATTTAAATAACTCTGTTTAATTCCATATTGTTTTTGGTTATTCATTAATGGATTAAATAATGCGCCTCCAGATGAAATAATCATTTAATCTGTTGAAATAGTAATTTAGCCTAACTTGCAGCTAATCATGTCTATATATGAACGTTTGTGCAAATAGTCTATAAATAGCGAATGGAGGATCATTTACATTTCATTGTTTTCTATCTCCACAATTGTCATAAGATCCAGTAAAAAGTTAATCGTATTTCAACCGTTTTTTTAGGCTTTGTTATTTCAATTATCTTTACAAAAAATCAATTTTCTTATTGATAAATATAATTAGCTATGAATAATTTAATGAAAATCCTGGTTGTGTTTTTATTTTACATTTCGTTATTATCCACACAATCTTGTTGTGAAAATTATAAGAGCAAAGCCTCTGACAATGTCGATTACACAGCAAAGGAAATATTTCCTGAACCTCTGCGTCATGCTGGACAAACCGATGTAATTGAATTAGCCTGCGATCCCATTGAAATAGTACGGATAGGTTTTATCGGCTTAGGAATGCGTGGATCGGGTGCAATTTACCGGTATACCTTTCTTGAGGGAGTAGAAATCGTGGCCTTGTGTGATGTTGTTCCTGAAAACGTAAAAAAGTGTCAAAAAATATTGAATGATAAAAGATTTCCAGCGGCTGATGAATACACCGGAGCCGGAGATTGGAAAACCATATGCGAACGCGAGGATATCGACCTTATTTACGTTTGTACCCATTGGGACTTACATACTCCGATTGCCGTTTATGCTATGGAACATGGAAAGCATGTGGCTCTCGAAGTACCGGCTGCACTTACTATTGATGAATGCTGGCAACTGGTAAATACGGCTGAGAGAACACGGAAACATTGTATGCAGCTCGAAAATTGTAATTACGATTTCTTTGAGATTGCTACCCTGAATATGGTGCAGCAAGGGCTCTTCGGAGAAATTGTCCATTGCGAGGGAGCATATATCCACGATTTACGCTGGCTTAACTTCGATGAAAAAGGTTATTGGGACATGTGGCGATTAAAGCATCTGGAAAAGGAAGATGGTAACACTTATCCAACACATGGATTTGGCCCTATCGCACACATCATGAATCTTCACCGGGGCGATAAAATGAATTACCTTACCTCCATGTCAACCAACCAATTTGGGATGACTGCCTATGCAAAAGAGAAATTCGGAGAAAATTCTGACTATGCAAAAAGAACTTACGTAAAGGGCGACATGAATACAATCCTCATCCGCACCGAAAAAGGAAAAACAATCATGCTGCAACACGATGTAACCAGCCCACGCCCTTACAGCCGTTTACATACAGTTAGCGGAACATTAGGCTTTGCCCAAAAATATCCGAAAAAAGGAATTGCTCTGGAACCAAAATCCCACCATTTTTTATCCGAAGAAAAGTTGGATTCGCTGTTAGAAGTTTACACCCATCCTATTGTTAAAGATATTGAAGAAAAAGCCAAAGAAGTAGGTGGACATGGAGGTATGGATTTTATTATGGATTATCGTTTGATTTACTGCCTCCGAAATGGACTTCCTTTAGATCAGGATGTATACGATGCTGCCGAATGGTCGAGCATTATTGAACTGTCACGCAGATCAGTTGAGAATAATAGTATGCCGATTAAGGTTCCGGATTTTACGAGGGGGGCTTGGCAGAAAGTTGATAAGGTTAGGTATTATCAAAATTAAATATAGTAATTTGGTGTGATTGGAAGTTTGATGGAATTGTGCCATTCAAGACCATTGAGTTATGGATAACTTTATTTCAATTAGCCCGTGAAAGTATTTAAACATCAATTCGTTTTCAAACTATTTCTGGCTTGTCCAGGTTTGGAGTGTCTCAAAAATCATGTATTTTTATTAGTGTTAAAACTACACTAGCGAAATAAGTGTAAGGCTCATGATAATTAATTTCCGGTTATTGTTAAAAATATTGACTTTCTGAAGTTTATCCATATTTTTATCCATATCTAAATGAAATTGACTTTTACTGTTTTAAAGTGGTAGTTACCTTACAATTAGCTAATAATATACAATCAATATGAAAACATTTAATTTATTCCTTCTCCTTGTGATATTTTCTCTAAGTATTCAGGCACAGGTTATTGAGCATACCTATGATTTCAACAACCTTTCAGTTGCCAACCTCGATGGACAGGATGACTGGCACACGATACTTACCACAACAGGCCCACACGATTTATTTATCGAAAATGTAGTGGGCAGTGTTGTTTCTCCCGATGGTTCGAAAGCAGCCTATTATAATGGAAGTGGAGCCGGATATGGCAGGACAGGAACACGAAAAGCCACCTCAAACTTCGATTTCGATTTTACAGATGGGGGAATTATGGAGGTTGAAATCGACATGCACCGAAATTGGTGGGGTATGTATTTTGGAGTTGGATTTGATGCTAATTCAAACGGCCACATTGCCCCGTCTCTTGGTACTGAACCAGACGATGGAGGGATTATTCTTCAGATTGCTTCTCAAAACCTAAACAATAATAAAGTATTACTGCCCAATGACAATGAGATTATTTTTACTGCAAATAATTCAGGGTGGTGCCGGTATAAGATGGTGCTGGATTTTATGGCTAATGGAGGCCAAGGGGCAGTGGCGTTGTTTTATAAGCCTGGAGCAAGCGGTACCACCTGGACCGCCATAAATGAAGTACAGGGTATCAATATGGGAATGACACCTGGATCGGGAGACAAAAAGGACTATGAAGTTTGGGATGGAGTTTTTATTAAGGCATCGGGGGGAACTGCCGGATTTGACAACATCCTGATAAGGCAACCTGAAAATACAGGCATGTTACAATTTATTGAAATGGTACAAATTCCCAATAAATTAACCACTGATCAACCCTTCGATGTAATAGCAAGCTGTACATCCGGACTTCCAATCGAGTTTGGAATAGACAGTGGACCTGCCACAATAAGTGGAAATTCGATTACGCTTGATGGTTCTGCAGGATTTGTTACAGTGAGTGCCAGTCAGCCTGGCGATACTACCTGGGCAGCCGCCCCCGATGTATTTCAAACTTTCGAGGTGGTTGATCCGCAGGCGTACACAGCCGATCTTACAATCCGAAGGCCTGCAAATAATACGCTGGTCTATATGTCAACCCTCAATCCCATTCTATTGGTGGCATCGGCATATATCGAACACCCCGAGGTGCTGGAAATTGAAGATGTAGAGTTTGTAATTGATGGATTATCGATGCCTGCCGAAAAATGGCACACCGGCTACAACACAGCTACCTGGACACCTCCAGCCTATGGAACCTATACCATGACTGTAAATGTTACCTCTACAGGTAATGTGATCACAACAAATATGGTAACTTTCGAAGTCACACAAACCATCAGCAACCTTTCTTTCCCTACCATTACAGGATATGAATTTACAGGCAGCAACTCATCTTTAACCGAAGATTTTGCATTCCCATCCTATGCCGGAGCCTTCAATCAAATCACTTCAAATCTCAACATAAGTTGCCCTGCCGGTGGTTGCGAGCCTTGGGACAGGGTAGCAGGATTGGAGGTTAGAGGCCCAACCGGCGAATGGGTCGAATTATTCAGGTACATCACTCCCTATGGGGTAGCCTGCAACCATAGCCTCGATGTCACTGATTATGCCTCAGTACTTCAGGGATTGGTTGAATTACGTTATAACAGTGGCGTATCTCAAAATGGCCTGATTGTCGATTTGGATTTCGATTTTGTAGCGGGCGAACCACTTTTCAAATACAGTTGGGTTGATGTTATTTGGAAAGGAACCTTTCCATTTGGCGATTATGAAAATCTACAACCAATGGATACAATTTCGTGGGACTATATCCCCGAAGCTCTGTCATCGAAATTAAAAGTAATAAACACCGGTCATGGTTGGGGCGACCTGAATACAGGCAATGCAGCCGAATTCTACGATGCCACTCATAAAATCAAAGTAAATAATGATGAGTTCAACCAACACCTTTGGGTACAATGTAATCCTAATCCCGACGGTTGCCAGCCCCAGAACGGGACATGGTATTATAACCGGGCGGGCTGGTGTCCTGGTTCTATCAGTTATGTCTATGAATATGATTTATCACCCTATGTGAATTTAGCCAATGTTGAAATTGTGTACGAATTCTTTCCCGGCTATGTTGATTATTGTCACCCCAACCACCCCGATTGCGTGACCGGTGTAACTTGTTCCGATTGTCAGTCTGGTTACAATCCACATTATATTATATCTGGCAATCTTATCACCTATAGCAATGATTTGATTTATACCAATGTGGATGAAGCACTTATTCATTCTCTTTTCGACGTAGAAGTTTTACCTAATCCTACAAAAGGATATATTAATATTTCAGTAAAAAGAAATAATTCTTCTGAGCCTGTATCATTGCAGATATTTAATGCAAGTGGTAGATTAATGGAACAAACAAATTGGAATAGACAAAGCATTACAAAAGATTTATCAGCTTTTCCGAAAGGATTGTATATGATAAAAATACAATTCGAAGACTATGTGGTTATTAGAAAGGTAATTCGTCAATAATCGGATTTATTGAAAATTGATGGCTTGAACTAATGAGAAAAATGGTTTCATATTTTGGATATTGTATATTGATTCTATTTATCAATTTATCATGTCAGGATAGACTGGAAAACGCGTTTATCGATGATCAGCTCGTAGCAGCTTCCGATTCAAGAGTTGCAGCTTATGCAATTCCAAATATTGTTTCCACACCTGAAGGAACCATTCTTTGTTTTGCTACTGCTCGCATTGGCAATAATCACGACTGGGGAAATATCCAGGAGGTGGTTGTAATTAGAAGCATCAATCATGGCAGTAGTTGGGCACAGCCGCGTACCATTGCAAAGATCGATAACTGGACAGTCAGGCAAACCAGTGCCATTGTTGATCCAGATAACGGAAAGGTAATGGTGTTTGGCCACAAAAGTCCACGTTTTACTTCCGAAGGCGAACGCATTTCTGAAACATGGAATATTGCTAATCCAGAAGAAATCAAAAAATTAGGAGCCGGTTATTTTTATATTGAAAGTTTTGATGAAGGTGCTACCTGGTCAGAGATGATTGACATTGAATTACCTTA
>CAYLZH010000070.1:0-18262 GCA_964388245.1 uncultured Bacteroidales bacterium | reverse complement strand
ATTGAAATTACTTTCCCAAAATCAGCAACAAGCAATAATCCCTGAATACTTAATAGCAAAAATAAAAATTGGTTTATTCAAAGACTCCAGAATATTGGAACATGATTATAAGAAATTAGTTTCAAATTATTATTCTGTCAATTTAAATTCTAAAACACTAAATACTTACATTGCTGATTTAGAATACCATATAGGCAGATATTATGCCGACTTTGAGAACTATTATTCAGCTGGCCAACATTACCAAAATGCTTGCACATTCCAATCAACCAGTATTCCGTACCAGGCCGAATTTTTCCTTATTCAGCAATGCACTAACCGATTTATAAAAAGCCATGCATTGAAATTTCTAAGTAATATCAAACGTAAACGTGACTTTAACAAATTAAGTGATGTTGACAATTATTATGTTGGACTAATCTATTACTTATGTAGTAATTACGAACAAGCTAAAAACTATTACAATAAATGTAAACATCTAAGATGGGAGTACTATGATAAGCTAATTAAACATTAGCCTCTTTGCCATTGTGCTGCTTCCATAGGTCTTATGCCAGCATAAGCAAACTACTTGAAAGAATTAACAAACAAAGTTGGAGGGCTTAAATGTCAAATAGTACATACTTATATATCTTCTGAGGAAGTTAAGGTCAAATCAAATAATTGTCACATAGACCATTCTGTTTTCGATCAACATAGATTTATTCTAAAGCAGATGGATCCAGGCACAGTTTGTTAGGAGACTCGTATGTAAAACATGTTATAAAACATATCCCTCTCCTGTCACACTTTCAATTCTCATGGTATTAATACTACTGAAGGACTTTGAAATCAGATGTGCCTTCATTGAATGAAATTAAAAGGTATGAAAAGGGTCGTTCCAGGTATAGAATGAAATGAGTGATGAGTAATAATCAATGAGTGATTATTAAAAACCTGGAAATACATATTCAGAATGTAGATCCTACAATTCAAGTGTTTTTTTATGACATGTTGAATTTGCGGCCTTATGTCTTGTTTTACAAAGAAATAGGAATATATCAAAATATTAATTTAAAAACTTACAATTATGGCTTTCACCATCAAAGGAAAAATTAGCTTACCAAAAGGGTACGACAGTTTTACAGATTTTAAAGTTCAGGCATTCTATATCAATAGCAATGGAGAACATGTAAATTTTCAGGGTACGGACCTTGACACATCAGTTTTGAGTGATGGTAGTTTTACTATTGTTGAACCTACAGGTCCGCCAACAGATTTCACAGAGTACTTGTTTTATTATAAGATTTTCTTCGATGATAAATTAATCAAAGCAACAAAGCCTGAAAAATTCTCTGACCGACTCACTACACAAGAAGAAATTCATATTGAAAGAACAGCAATAGTAAATAATGATACCTATTTAGTAAGTGGAATTGTAGTAGATGAAAATCAAGATCCCTTTACAGGAACTATAAAAGCTTACGATCTTCAAGCTACTTCAAAAACCTTGATTGGTACTGCTACACTTGATGATCAAGGTAAGTACTCAATTTCATATTCACCTGGTACATCAGGGATTGTAAACTTATTGTTAGAGGTCTTCAATTCCTCCAACGAACTCACAATTACTAGCCCTTTGTTTAAGCAAGCTAAACAAAAAGAGGTTGTTAATTTGAAAAATGGCACTGAAAGATTTGTTGAGCAAAACGAGTATTCCAGAGTCGATACTAAACTTCAAAATGTTCATAGTGTACATGAACCAGAAAATTGGTCTTACAAAGATGTAAGTATTCAAAAAGATGAATATGGCTTCACTGAGAAACAAATTAATGCTTTCGCGAAATCAGTCGATATAAATGACCAAATTAGTACTGGCACTAATTATCAGGCACTAATCTATGGTTTATTACATGATGGAACAATTTCAAACTTGAAAGACATTGTTACACAATACAATAACTTAAGCCTTAAACTAGAGAATGCTGAAAGTAACAATGTAATTCCTTCGGGCACAAAAGATGAAAATCTAGATGAATTCAAGACCTCCATTATTAGTCATGTAGTAACAACAGAAAAGACAAATGAGCACTCTATTCTCAGCAACTTAGACTTAAGTGTAAATGCTTGTAATACTTTAATTGAAAAAGCCTTAGAGAATAAAACAATCGAATCTTTAATTACATCAATTGATATTGAAGAAGGATTTACTGCTAATGAAAAAAACAAGATAAAAAATACAATTAGAGCCAGCCAGGTTGTTTTAGGTGATAAATTTCTAGTAAATTCTCTTAATCCGCAAGGAAGTGATGGAATAGCCGACTATGATTATATTATTGATGAAATAATAAATAAGCCTCAGCATGAGTGGGAGGATTTAATTCAAATGCTTCTTGATTCAACACAGCATCCAAACTATTCAATACCAGCGTATGTCAAAGAAGGAGAGAATCCTACAAAAGCTGAATATGCTGATTTTATTCTTCAAAATTGTGAACGGGTATTCCCTACTGAATATATAATCACAAAATGGGCAATTACCTGTGATACTCCAACAGAAGAGTTTACAAATTTTTTGAAAGGCCATAGTAGTGAGCGGATCAATATTAGATCATTTGATTTTAATGATGCCAATGTTCCTGAAACAATTAAAAGTGATTTAATGATGCTTCAAAGGCTGTTTAAAATTACACCAGAATATAATAAATACAGCGTGATTGAAGCATTGGCCTGGGATGATACACAAAGTCAAGATAAACCGCTTTATACTTCTGCAACTGAAATTTTACAGGCTGGAATGGACCAGTTTATAGATGATGTAAAAGGTAGTGGACTTGATGCAGGCATAGCCCAAGGGATTTATGATGCAGCTGCTATTGCAGGACTCTGTATTGTTGGCGAATTTTCCAATTATTATATCCCAGTTACAGGGGTCAACATGAATGTATTTGATCCGCAATCAACTACATTTGAAAGCTCAATTCCAGACCTTGATACACTGTTCAGTTCCAACGACTATTGTTCTTGCAAACATTGCAGATCGATTTTAAGCCCTGCAGCCTACTTGGTTGACACTCTTCAATTCCTTAAAGAAATTAATGGGCCTAATGATGATAAAATACAAGCTGAGTTATTTAGAAGAAGACCTGATATATATAAGGTTCTTTTAAATTGTAGAAACACAAATGTGCCAATTCCTTACATTGATATTGTTAATGAAGTGTTGGAAAATTTCATTAAAAACTATCCAGATGTTGGTACACCGGAATTTAATACAGAACTTTCGGCAGATGAAATTTTAACCTATCCTGAAAACCTTGATACTTCTGTATACGATACTATATCAGGTAACTGTTTTCCCTGGCATTTACCATTTAACTTAAACATGGAAGAAATTCGCGGATATTTAGGATTCGTTTCTCTTCCCAGGTGGAAACTTATGGAATCCTTTGGTCGCACAGATGGTTCAAATTATTCTCCATACAATGCTATTGATATTTACCTCGAATTTATAAATATTGATTACAAAAACTATAAATCTAATCTTGAAACAGCAATTAATACTCCCGGTAATCTTGATCCATATTTTAATTCCCAACATTATGATTTGGCAACAGAAAATGATTTTGTAGACATACCAATCAGCAGATTTCTTTCTGATACCGGTCTTGAACTTGATGACCTTTCCAGTTTAATCAAAACCAAGTTCATTAATCCGAACTATTTCATTACAGGTCAAACCAATGCGATGCAAATTGTGCTCGGTACAAATCCTTGCGTGCTTGATGAGGCTAAAATCCATAATATGAATGTTGCTGGATTGGATAGACTTCATCGATTTGTACGACTGAGGAATTTATTAAACTGGACAACTGTTGAGTTAGACATCTTACTTGATTCGGTACAAACCTATGATAGTAACTTGCTTGCAAACAATGATTTCTCGGAAGGATTAATAGCTGTAATTTATTCAGTTGAAAAGCTCAGGAAATCATTGAACATTCCGTTGATTGAAGCTATTAGTTTAAGGTATGATCTTAGCCAGGTTTCATATAATGATGAACCATCCATTTATGATCAGATATTCAATAATATACATCCTATTAATCCCGGTGAAAGCCCGATCGAAGCAGATACTTCTTTCAACGAGAGTTGGAAGCCCTACCTACAAGCCTGTCTAAGGTTAGATTCAGGTTCAATTGATATTATGTTTTCGCAACCAAGTGAACTATCATTGTACGATAATTTAATTGTTGTTTGGGAAAGTGAGGATATTCATCCAAACCTAAGTTTGCTGAATAAGATTTCAGTACTATGTAAATCTATAGATATTACCATTTCTGAATTCAATAAATATTTAGATTTACTGAATGTATCAGACCCGTTTACACTAGACACAAATAATAGTGAGTTTAAGATTATAGAATTTATAAACAAAGTCAAGGAAGTTAAAGCAAGTGGTTTTTCATTCAGTGACATTGATTATTTGCTCTGGCATAAAAAAGACTCTGATGTAGACAATTTTCCCGTAGATGATGAATTAATTGAATTAATAGAAACCCTCCACGCTAAGAGATGTGAGTATAGCGAAGAATATAAAGATGACTTGGTTCCACCAAAATTATCTGATGATGTTGTAAATATTATTTCTGAATTCTTTATCTCAGACAAAGCCTTGATTAATAAGTTAATCTCAAATTGTGTAGAAATTAATAACACAAAGATTAAGAATTTATTTGATGATGAAGCGTTTTACGATGAAACAGATTTAGGAACAGACTCCCCCTATTTCAAAGGACTTGTCCTTCTTGATAAAGCTTTAAAATTTATACAAATCTTAGACATTAAGTATGAAGACCTTGATGATTTTTATTACACGATAAATCAATTACAATCTTGCTTGAATTTGAATGAGGTAGAGGTGAGTGATGAAATAGCTACCCCAGACCCTGATATTGTAGATAAATGGCTAAATTTAATTAAGTTAACCAATATCTCACAAAATGAATTCGTAAGCCAGTACAGCTTATACAAAATCATCTATTATATAGCTTCAAATGTTTATCAAAATTTCGATGCCTGTCTTCAACATATTTCAAATTCAACAGGTTGGTACTATCAGGATTTAGATTTCATTGTAGACAAAGTTTTTGGCATAGTAAATTTAAGTGAATTAATTGACCTAAACTTTTTTATTAGGTTTAATGAAATCATAACCATTACCAAAAAGATAAAAGCTTCAGCCGAAACAATTACTTCCTGGAATTTCATTAACCCGGTTAATCCACCATACGAAATTGACATAAGTGAAATTGCCAAGTCAATAAGATTAACTGTAAAGAGCCACTATGCCGATAGTGTCTGGATAAAAGTTGCAGGACCATTGCGAAATGAACTTCGTGAAAGACAACTACATGCATTGACAGCATATTTGATTGGAAATCTGACTTATTCGTATGATGATAATGGTGAAACATATCCACTTTTTACAGATATATATGATGTTTATGATTACTTTTTACTTGATCCGGAAATGTCGGCATGTGCCAAAACTACAAGAATTAAGCAGGCCGGACTATCTGTACAGTCATTAATGCAAAGAGCAGAAATGAACCTGGAAAAGGATTGTACTTTAACATCAAATCAGTTAGAGGAATGGGAATGGATGAAAAACTATCGTGTTTGGGAGGCCAACAGAAAAGTATTTCTCTATCCGGAAAATTGGTTGGAACCTGAATTTAGAATGGATAAAAGCCCTATATGCAAAGTACTGGAAGAAAGTATTATACAAAATGAGATTAACGAAGAAAATGTATCGAAGCAATATTTGGAGTATGTTGAAAAATTCAATCAAATCGCAAACCTTGAACCGGTTGGTATGTATGTTGAAGGAGAAGAAGACGAACAGAAAGTTGTCCATATTATTTCACGGACAAGAAAATCGCCTCATAAGTATTACTACAGACGCTTAATTAAGTTTTTATACTGGACCCCCTGGGAAGAGATTACTGTGGATATTGAAGGGGAATATATTATTCCGGTTTTCTGGAATAATAAATTCCATCTGTACTGGGCTATAGACAATGTTTATGATATTCCTGACGGACCTGTTGAAGACAAAAAAACAAAGAAAGAAAGAGAAATTTCGTTCTATTGGTCTTGCTATTCGAATGGCAAATGGACAGGGAAAAGTTTAATTAAGGAGAACTTAAAATTCACACAAGGTGTTGATTATAATGAGGACTTTTTCAAGAATGAACATACTCATGAATTAGTTATTTGGGCTAGGAAAAGGGATTGTTTGTTAGAACTATATGCAACCACAAAAGTTCAGGAACATAGTGCTCAACTTTTACAACCTAATAAAAAGGTAGTTGTATATTCTGGCGGAAAGGTAGAGATTGTCGAAAAAATAAAAGAAGATGCTTTTTCAAACCTTAAGGAAGATGAACCAATTCGTTTAAAATACTCAAGTTATGAGGATTACGTAGCGGATAACCCATGGTTTGATCAGTATATTAATTTTTGGTCAAAAGTCAACCTTTATTCAAAGTTTGACAGCAAATTTTCATACTTAGCTTATTATGATGATGCATTTCACAATTTTAAAATCTTTAAATATAATTATGGGACAATAAGACACTTGGAGTACATCCTTCCTTTACAATATATAACTGATGCACAGCGTAAACATATTGAATTTCCCTTAATATCAGATGATTTTGATATTGTACTGTTACTATTTCCGAAAAGATATATTCAAAACCCTACATTTGGAAATGTATTTGAAGTTTCTGATCCACAATATATCGAATCAGCTTCGAGTGCAAATTGTGTGGATAACAATGATAATTGGTATTGTGAAACTGATTCGGAACTTGTCGTTAATGGTACAACATGGATCAAACCAACTGTCCAGCCATCGGCTTCAGAAGAAACAGTTACACCTCCGCCATCACTTTTAGGCGGCAAATTGGCTGCATCTTTGCTATATCATCCACATTCAGATTTAATAGATGATGCTGTGCAAAAGTATGGCGTTGAAGGATTATTGAAACCTGAAAAATTTACAGATACTTATGTCGGACTTGTGCGACAATCAAAAGAGGAAACACTGAATTTAGGGGATTTATATGGAGCCAACACTGATCTTGTGGATACCATTGAATTACCAGCAAATTTCGATTTCAGCCCGACAGGATCATACAGTCAGTATAATTGGGAGCTGTTCTTTCACATCCCAATGTTTATCGCTAATACCCTAGCCAACAATGGCAAACATGATGAAGCCATGAAGTGGTATCATTATATTTTTAATCCGTCTACATCCGACCCCAAATATGTAGAAGGTTCGCAAACCGAAGAATTAGGACCAAAACGATACTGGCGGTTTAAACCATTCTACGATTTTTATGGAAGTGAAAGTGTAACCGATCTTTATGATCTTTTTACAAATCCGGACCATCAGGATAAATTGAACACACAAGTCCTGTTAATGGAAACCGACCCTTTTAACCCTCACATAATTGCACAATTCAGGATTGTTGCCTATATGAAATCGGTGGTGATGAAATATTTGGACAACTTAATTTCCTGGGGAGACAAATTATTTGCTCGCGACAGCATGGAATCAATTAATGAAGCGACTCTTCTTTACATCCTAGCTACGAGGATATTAGGTTCTAAACCACAAAAAATTGAAGGTGTAGAAATTACTGATAAATCTTATTCAAGTGGAGGTTGGGATGCTTTTGCTAATGATATGATGGTTGTGGAACAGGTACTTGCTCAAGTTCAAATTGATTATCCAATTAATCCCAACGAACTGCCAATATCAGCCGAACGTATGGATCAGATCAGGCAGGCTCTGAAATTAACACAATCAACAATTGCATATACAAATCAACTTTATTTCTGCATTCAACCCAACGACAAGTTATTAGGCTATTGGAATATTGTGGCTGACAGGCTCTTTAAGATCAGACATTGCATGAATATTAAGGGAATTACGAGGCAACTACCAATGTTTGAGCCACCTATTGATCCGGGTGCATTGATCAAAGCAAAAGCAGCAGGTATCGATCTTTCCACTGCACTTGAAAACATGTCGGCACCCATGCCAAAATACCGGTATCGCTACATCTACCAGAAAGCTACTGAGTTGACAAATGAGGTAAAATCACTGGGTGCCGCTATCTTACAGGCAATTGAAAAACGGGATGGTGAAGAACTGGCCTTGATACGATCAGGTCATGCTATCGAAATGAGCAAATTGATGATCGATATTCGTGAAAAGACTGTTGAGGAAACGAAAGAAAACATTGTATCGCTTGAAAAATCAAAGGAAAGTGCGGAATACAACAGGAGCTTTTATGCTGGCCGAATAAGAAGAATTAAAGAAGAAAATACAAATCTTAATCTTATTAAGGCATCAAATGCTCTAAATGCTTCAATTACTAGCTTATATGCAATGGCCAGCATATCAACATTCTTTCCTGACCTAACAACAGGAATTGGAGGATTAGGTCCCCATATTGTATCAAAAATTTTTGGGGGAGAAAAAACTGCAGAGGCTAGTGGTTATGCTGGTCAGGCATTATTACATGGTCAAAACTATCTTCAATCCCAAGCATCAATTGCATCAATAAATGCAAACTTCAAGCGCCGTGATGAGGACTGGGACCACCAAAAGAACATGGCTGATTTTGAAATTGATCGGATTAAAAAACAAATTGCAGCCTCCGAATTACGCTTGGCTATTTCAGAAAATGAATTAAGCAACCTAACCCGGCAAATTGAGCAATCGGAGGAGGAACTTGAATTGATGACTACTAAGTTCTCCAACAAAGAGCTTTACAACTGGATGATCGGGCAGCTTTCGAACCTTTATAATCAGAGCTACCAAATGGCTCTTAACATGGCCAAACAAGCTGAAAGAACATACAGCTTTGAACTTGACAAGGAGGCTAATTTCATAGGTTATGAATATTGGGACAGTTTGAAGAAAGGATTATTAGCTGGGGAGAAGCTCCAACGCGACCTGCACCGAATGGATGTAGCTTTTATGGAAAACAATGAGCGCAAGCATGAAATTACCAAGCAGGTTACATTAGCTCTGGTAAATGCAGATGCTTTGAATACCTTAAGGCAAACAGGATCATGTACATTTGACATTCCTGAACTTTTATTTGATTTAGATTTCCCAGGTCATTACAATAGAAAAATAAAATCTGTGAGTTTAACGATTCCTGCAGTAACAGGACCTTATACAAGCCCAACTTGTTTATTAAAGCTTGGCACAAATAGTATTCGTAAGGATACTAATATTGAGACTGTAAGCATTGGTGGTCAAGATTATGACATTCCAGATTCTTCATCTTTAGAGGCAGGTATAGATGGTAACCCGCAGTTTGCTTTTAGTCATGGACAAAATGACAATGGAATGTTCACTTTTAATTTCAACGACGAACGCTTTCTCCCATTCGAAGGTGCTGGTGCAATCAGTGAATGGAGCATTAGTTTACCTAGCAAGGTACGGCAGTTTGATTATGAGACAATAGCAGATGTAATCTTGACTATCAACTATACAGCAGATTATGATGGAGGAATATTTAAAACAGCTGTTGAGGATAATATCAGTGTAAATATTAATAACTGGCTTGATGAGGCTGGTGCAACTGGTGATGGTTTGATTCGCGCATTTAGCCTTAAAGCCGAATTCCCGAATCAATTACATGAATTGCAAAAGGATGACGCAGCAGCTATACCAACATCAATTGATGAGTTCACATCATTTATATTGTCTTTGGAACATTTTCCTGCATTTATTAAGTCTTATCTTAATATTAATAGTAAGCAAATTAAAATACATTCAATTGAATTTCACAAAAAGGACACAAGCGAAGGTAATGATTTATATGTAAATGCTGTAAATAGTGATCATTCGTGGGGGGTAGTTAATTCAGGTTTTGAAACTGCAAGTATCGGTTTTTCATCAGGCTCAGAATTAACTATATATGAATCTAATGATGAAGTTTTAAAACTGTTTTGTGACTTCACTAATATACCAGATGACATCATCATGATCGTAAAATTCAAACTCGAATAATATCCCATTATTCATTACCCCTTTCAGCACCTGGCGCAATGCCAGGTGCTTCTATAAGTTCTTTCAATCTTTCTAATATTTTTGAAATATCATGCAAAACAGCAATCAACCATATAGTTCCAAGTTTTATCCCGAAGACCGCAAGACAGGGCCTACGCCCCCACAGCCAGGGAACAAAGGAAACAATGCCCAGGGACAGGAAGGCACATCAGGTAACAAGAACAGCACCGGATCCGAATCCTTAGTGCAACTTCCCAAAGGAGGGGGTGCAATCAAGGGTATCGGGGAAAAGTTCGATGTAAACCCGGTTACTGGTACAGCTTCCATTTCTGTCCCCCTGGCGATCAGTCCGGGTAGGCAGGGCTTTACCCCACAGTTAGGACTAAGCTACAATTCCGGTGGTGGCAACAGCCCTTTCGGTTTGGGTTGGTCGGTAGGTATTCCGTCCATATCACGTAAAACGGACAAGGGCTTGCCCAAGTACCAGGATGCCAATGAAAGCGATACTTTCCTTTTGTCGGGGGCTGAAGACCTTGTGCCAAAACTTGAACTGGAAAATGGGGATTGGATTCCTGTGGTTGACGATTTAGATACCATCTACACAAAGCACAGGTACATCCCGCGTACCGAAGGCCTGTGGGCAAAGATTGAAAAATGGGTAAAAAAGACCGATGGCGATACGCACTGGCGGGCTACCACAAAAGAAAATGTGACCACTGTTTATGGGGAATCTACCGATTGCCGTATTGCTGATCCTGTTAATGACAGCCATGTTTTCCAATGGATGATTGAACGGACCTATGACAATAAGGGGAATGTTATCTATTATAAGTACAAAGCAGAGGATGATGACGAAGTCACAATTGAAATTAACGAAAAGCAACGCTGGGACGGTACAGAACAACTATTCTCAAACCTATATTTGAAAAGTGTTCATTATGGAAACACAACTCCATACAATGGAAACACTGACCCGGCTTCCTTAGATTACCTTTTCCAACTGGTTTTCGACTATGGGGAGCATGACCTATCCTCACCAGGAGTGGGTGACAATGGGAAATGGTCCGTACGCCAAGACCCCTTTTCTTCCTACCGTGCCGGTTTCGAGATAAGGACTTACCGTTCGTGCAAACGGGTGCTCATGTTCCATAATTTCACAGAGCTAGGTTCTGGCTTTACTCTCGTAAAATCAACCGACCTGGCTTATTCCGAAAATCCCGCCCTAACCTTGCTTTCCAGTGTTACGCACAAGGGATACGAATCAGGTGTTTCGGCTTCATTCCCTCCTGTTGAGTTTAACTACAGCGAGGCCAATGTTGGTACAAAAATCCATTCGCTCGATACCTCCGACCTGGAGAACCTTACTGCCGGGGGTACGGCTGGTGGCTACCGATGGATCGACCTGTTCGGTGAAGGCATCAGTGGGCTATTGCTTGAAACGCCACAGGCATGGTACTACAAACCCAACCTGGGCGATGCAGCTTATTACACCGATCACCCTGCAAGCGAAAATCCTGACCCCGATGTCGAACTGGGGGCTTTGCGACAATTGCCCGAAAAACCTTCTTTGGCAGGCACACAAGTCAGGCAGCAGTTGGCCGACCTCGATGGCAACGGACAAACCGACCTTGCCATCCTCGACAGACCATCAGGGTTTTACGAAATGGATACCGAGGGCAAGTGGGAGGCTTTCCAATATTTCAAAGCCATGCCCAACATCAATTGGGACGATCCAAACTTGAAGATGATCGACCTTACAGGTGATGGCCATGCCGACATCCTGATTACCGAACAGGCCTGTTTCACGGTTTACGAATCGAAGGCCAAGGATGGCTACGAAGCCGGACTCAGGATATCCAAAGAACTGGACGAGAGCAAGGGGCCGGCCATTGTGTTTGCCGATGGTACACAGACCATCTTTACTGCCGACATGAGCGGTGACGGGCTTACCGACATTGTACGTATCCGTAACGGATCGGTGGATTACTGGCCGAATTTAGGCTATGGACGCTTTGGGAAAAAAGTGGGCATGAAGGATGCCCCACGTTTCGACCATCCCGAACGTTTCGACCCCAACCGCATCCGCCTATCGGATGTGGACGGCACGGGAACTACCGATATTATTTATTTGGAAGGGATAAAAACCTACTACTGGAAAAACCAGGCCGGGAACTCTTGGAGTGCCACAGAGGAAGTGGCACTGATGCCACCTGTGGATAATCTGAGTACCGTTTCGGTAATGGATCTCTTGGGCAACGGCACATCTTGTTTAGTGTGGTCCACCGCCCTACCGGGTATTACTGCTTCCAAAATCCAATACCTTGAACTTACCGATGGACGGAAACCCTTCCTGATGGAGGAAATGGACAACAACATGGGTGCATTGCGGAAGTTCCTCTATGCCCCTTCCACGAAGTTTTACCTGCGCGACAAACACGAGGGCAAGCCCTGGGTAACCAAACTCTCGTTCCCTGTACATGTACTGGAACGGGTCGAGGTGTTCGACCAGGTTACCGAAACCCGCTTTGTTTCGCGCTATGCCTACCATCATGGCTATTTCGATGGTATGGAGCGCGAGTTTCGGGGATTCGGCATGGTGGAACAATGGGACAGTGAGTTGTACGAATCCTTCCCCTCAGGCAATCTCTTCCAGGTAGGATCGAACGAACTGGACGAGGATTCACATATCCCACCTGTTTATACCAAAACCTGGTTTCATACAGGATTCTACAAGCAGGGCGACAAAATCAGTGGCCATTACGAAACGGAATATTTTTCGGACGACAACGATGCCTGGCTGTTGGACGATACCATACTGCCCGATGGCATCCCCTCTGGGGAACTCCGTGAAGCTTGCCGTGCCCTCCGAGGATCGGTGCTCAGGCGCGAGGTGTATGGACTGGACGGGAGCAACGATCAGGATATTCCCTACACCACAGAGGAAAGGAGCTATTCGGTCAACTACATACAGCCACGTGCACGGAACAAGTTTGGCGTATTCCAGGCCATCGAGGCTGAAACGCTCAGCTACCAGTACGAACGCGATGCCGACGACCCGCGCATTTCGCACCGCCTGATACTGGATTCCGATGCTTACGGTAACATCACCAAATGGGCAGAGATTGCTTATCCCCGACGCTCCGACCCAAGGAATGAGACCGAGCAAGAAAAGCTGTGGGTGAAATACAACGAAGCCTCGTTTACCAACGAAGACGACAACGATAACTTTTATAGGATAGGTGTACAATACCAAACACTAAGCTACGAAATATATGGATTGAGCTTTAGCAACAATACCCGTTTTACTGCTTCTGTATTGAACGATATCAACCATGCAACGGTAATAAATTTTGAGGACAGCTACTCGGGCACGGGTTTCAAAAAACGGCTGATAGCCCATGCCAAGCAGTTTTTCTATAACGAGGATTGTACAGCGGCCTTGACCACCAACCTTGGGGACATTGCATCTCATGCCCTTCCCTACGAAACAAAGACCTTGGCCTATACCACAGGCCTACTGACCAAGATAAAGGACGAAAACGAAATATCGCAGGACACCTACCACAACAACCCACTAAACAGTGCCAACCTGGGCAACCTGCTCACGGCCACAACCGGGGGCTTCGAGCTTGATTCGGGAAAGTATTGGCAAATCTCAGGACGGCAAACTTTCGATATAAACAATTATTTCCTGCCGCTTAAAAACATCGACCCTTTTGGCAACGAAACCACCATTGATTACGACAGCTACAAGCTTTTGCCCGATAAGATTACTGATCCCTTAAACAACGAAACTATTGTTTGGAACAACTACCGGGTTTTGCAGCCCTGGAAGATACAGGACATAAACCTGAACTACACGGCTGTTGATTTTGATGAACTGGGGCTGGTTACCGCCACAGCTATTATGGGCAAGGAAATATCAGGAGATTACGAGGGAGATGATATTTCCGACCCCACCATTGAAATGGACTACGACCTGCACAACTGGACGAACAACCAAGAGCCTGTTTATGTACATGTGAAAGCCCGTGAAACCCACAAGGATGCCAACTCCAATTGGCTGGAAAGCTATACCTACAGCAACGGCCTGGGGCAGGAAATACAAACTAAGGTACAGGCCGAGGATGGACTGGCCTGGCAACTGGATGCCAACGACGAACCCGAGCAGGTAAACAGTACCGACCGCTGGACGGCCACCGGGCGCACTATCCTGAACAACAAGGGTAAGGTGGTGAAGCAATACGAACCCTGGTTCTCGACAACCCACGAGTATGAGGACGAGGACGCGCTGACAGAATACGGCGTAACACCCCTAATGCATTACGACCCGTTGGGGCGGCCCATAAAAACCGAATTGCCCGATGGCACAACAACCCGTGTCGAATTTACCGCATGGAAGCAGGAAGACTGGGACCAGAACGACACGGTGCTGGATGAAAACAACCAATGGTACAGCGACAGGAATTCACCTGACCCCGATGGAGCAGAGCCAAGCAACCCAGACGAACGGGCTGCATGGATTGCTGCAAATCATGCACGTACCCCCAAGGTTCAGCATTTTGATAGTTTGGGGAGATTGTTCCTTGTTATCGATGATAACAAAACAGAAACCATCGAAACACGTTACGAGTTTGACATCAATGGTCAACCACTCTCCGTAACAGATGCCAAGGACAGGGCAATGACCCACAACATATTCAATATGCTCGGTGAGGCCATCTTTACAAAAAATATTGACAGTGGCCGCCGTTGGTCGCTTACCGATGTGGCGGGCAAGCCCATTTACCGATGGGACAACCGCCACCACCAGGTAGAGAATACGTATGATACCCTGCAACGGCTAACCAGCGAAACTCTGCGCCTCTCCGCCTCTGCGTTCAGCAAGGTACAGGTAATGGTGTACGGCACATCCACCACCAACAACCTGAACGGCAAACTCACCGAGCAAAAAGACCAAAGCGGAAAAACTACCTTTACGGAATACGATTTCAAGGGAAACCACGTATCTTTGACTAAACAGATGTGTACCGATTATCAAAATACAATTGACTGGGATAATTCCCCAATATTGGAAACGGAGACTTTTGATCAGGAGTTTACCTACGATGCAATGAACCGCCTCAAATACCTTACACAACCGGATAGTTCAATAATTACATACACCTATAACAAAGCAGGCTTGCTCGGAGCTGTTAAAGTAAAAATAAGGAATGCTGTAGATTCCACCGATTTTGTAAACAACATAAACTGCAACGAAAAAGGCCAGCGCACCGAAATTTACTACGAGAATGGTAGCAAGACCACTTACACTTACGATGATAAGAATTTCCGTCTTATCCGTTTGCTCACAACCCGAAACACCGGAAGTGATATTTTACAGGACATCACCTATACTTACGATGCCGTAGGAAATATTACAGAAGTAGAAGACGATGCCCAGCAAACATTTTATTACTCAAACTCAGTAATAGCCCCAAAAGGCAAGTATTGGTACGATGCCCTTTACCGATTAACTAAAGCTACCGGGCGGGAACTTTCTTCCCTTGCTATGCCCACACATACCGACTTTGTGGATAACCTTGCCGTGCCCAACACCGCTAGCAATGCCATGCAGAACTATAAGCAGGAGTACAGCTACGACAAGCTTGGTAATATCAGCCAAATGAAATCCTCTGTTGGCACAAACTGGACAAGGGACTACTACTATGAAACTGCCAACAACAGATTGAAAAGCCATGATGGAGGAAGCGATGTATATGATTACGATGAGCATGGAAACTGTATAGAGATGCCCCACCTACCACAATTAGACTGGGATTACAAAGATGAGCTAAAAGAGGTTACACTAAATGCAGGAGGAGACAAAGCCTATTATATTTATGATTCCTCTGGGGAACGTGTACGAAAAGTTATTGAAAAGTCAGGAGGTATAATAGAAGAAAGACTATACCTAGGCGGATTTGAGGTTTATCGGAAAACTGTATCCGGTACTTTAAATTACGAAAGGGAAACCCTTAAAATTACTGAAGGTAGAAACACTATAGCTCAATTGGAAACCAAAACAGTGGAGAGTGGGAATACTATCTCTTCGCCAACGACAAATCAACGGTTTCAATATACAAATCATCTTGGTTCTGCTTGCTTGGAATTAGATTCAAATGCTGCGATAATAAGCTATGAGGAATATCATCCTTTCGGAACTACAAGTTACCGTTCTGGTTCTTCTCAAACAGAAGTATCACAAAAAAGATACAAGTATGTTGGCAAAGAACGAGATGAAGAAACGGGGCTGTATTATTATGGGGCAAGGTATTATGCTGCTTGGATAGCGCGATTTGTAAGTGTGGATCCATTGCAGTTCGAGTATCCGCATTATACCCCTTATCAGTATGCAGGTAATAAACCGGTTACTTATATTGATTTGGATGGGTTGGAAGAAGCTAATCCACCTCTTTTAGATAATAATTATCAAACTATGCCAAGTGATGCGACTTATCAAAAGAATAGTGATCCTAAACTATTAGAAAAACGATTTCAAGCCATCCAACCCGATAAAAACAATACTGTCCCTTGGGCAAACAAATTACCAAAAGGCCTTAAAAACAATCAAACATTTGTAGGCCCGCATATTCAACACTGGAATGAAGATTTTCAAAAGCAATTGATGCAGGAACATAAAAAACAGCAAATTATTCAAAAGCATAATGAACATATTAGAAATACACAAGGGCCTGTTGTAGGGGGTGGACCTGGTTTTGGAGAGGGATTAGCACATGATCCAATAATACAGGCTTGCGCAATTTCTCTTATCCCATCTGGAATTTCGTTACCAGCTTCTATGTCATCGGGCCTAATGAAAAAATTCGCACTCAATGTTGGAGTAGATTTGGTGAATCAATTCCTTGTTGGTTATACAACGAATGGATTTAATGCTGAAAATGCATTATCTGAAATGGATGTTGCGAATGCATTGATTAAAGGAGGATTTAGTACAATCAATTTCAAAAAGATTGGGATTAATAAAAGAGTGGGGAAAGCTGTTGAAGAATCATTTAAGACATTTTTTGATATATCCTACGAAGAAGGATTTGAAATGAATTCATTCACAGATGAGAAAACATGGTCGGAATTTGCAATGCGTCAATTTATGGTTCAATGGAGTGCTGATCTAGATTACGGATCGGGTCTTACAGGTGAAGCAAAAAAAGCGTTTATGGATATTGCCAAGAAATATTATAGAAAAGCTTACACACCCAAACTTGAATCCGTTATGCCAGACCTAAATAATGACAACAAATAATGGTGATGAAAAAGACAAACATCGGAAAGGTAATCTTCTACTCAATTGTTGGAATAGGGATATTAAGTATCATTCTTGTGAATGTACAAGAACTTAATAAAAATAAATATGTTCGAAAGGATTATAAAATCACAAAAGGATTTGTAAAAAGCGTTAATGACATAGGGGTTGAGAGTAAATCTTTTTTATCCTATTACTATTTTGTTGAAAGTCGAAGATATGAAAGGACTATAAGGGTCTCTCGCGAATTCGAAAATTGTTGTGATGACAAAAATAATAAATGCTGCACTTCAATATTCTGGGTAATATATTCTACAAAGAAACATGATCGGAGTTTAATTAACATTTCTTTAGATCTTCAAGATATTGAGAATCCAGAATTTCCCGAATCGATAGCGAATTTTAATTAATAGGTGGTAATGTTCCAAATGTGGATATGGGAAAAACGATTTCAAAGGGAATCCCGTATATTTACGTAAACGGTTTTGCGAGGTGTATGACCAGACTATAGACTGGGATAATTCGCCTACCCTTTTGGCAGATGTTTTTAATACAGAAATGGATTACGATGCGATGAACCGCCCGATAGAAATAACACAACCCGACGACAGTGTTGTTGCTTATACCTACAACAAGGCAGGGCTATTGGAAACCGTGAACGCCAAAATAAGGGGAATTGCCACTTATACTGAATTTGTAACCGATATCGATTACAACGAAAAGGGACAACGAACAGATGTTTATTACCGCAACGGAAGCAAGACCTCCTATACCTACGATGATGAATCCTTCCGCCTGACCAACTTAAAAACTACTCGTAATTCAGGTAATGACACCTTGCAGGATATTGATTACACCTACGATGCAGTAGG
>CAYLZH010000069.1:0-18415 GCA_964388245.1 uncultured Bacteroidales bacterium | reverse complement strand
TAAATAGGAAGTTCGGAGACATACCTTATCTCAATAGTTCGCTGTTTGAACCCAGTGATTTAGAGCACAAAACTATTCGGGTAAGTAATTTGGAAGATGAATATTCTTTACCGCTATTGAACTCTACCGTTCTAAAGGACAAAACGGGAAAACGTTTATCAGGCGAACTCAATTCGCTGGAATACCTGTTCGATTTTTTGGATGCTTATGATTTTGCCAGCGAAGGTGCAGAAGAAATTCAGGAAGAGAACAAAACATTAATCAATGCATCGGTTCTTGGATTGATTTTCGAGAAAATTAACGGCTACAAAGACGGCTCGTTCTTTACGCCCGGTTTTATAACCATGTACATGTGCCGTGAAACCATTCGCCGTGCAGTTGTTCAGAAATTCAACGAGACAAAAAGCTGGAACTGTGCAACCATAGATGACGTTTACGATAAAATTGAAGACCGGAACGAAGCAAATAAAATAATCAATAGCCTGAAAATATGTGACCCTGCTGTGGGTTCGGGTCACTTCCTGGTTTCTGCCTTAAATGAAATAATTGCTATTAAAAACGACCTGAAAATTCTTTCCGACCTGGAGGGCAAGCGGCTTAAAGAATATCAGGTTGAAGTAGTAAACGATGAGCTGGTTGTTACTGATGAAGACGGAGAGTTATTCGAGTATAAGCCCAAAAACAAAGAAAGCCAGCGAATACAGGAAACACTTTTTCATGAAAAGCAGACCATTATTGAAAACTGTTTGTTCGGTGTAGACATAAATCCGAATTCGGTGAAAATATGCCGTTTGCGTTTGTGGATTGAGCTTTTGAAAAATGCTTATTACAAAACAGACACGAGTGGGGGAGCGACTGGAAGCCGCACTCCCACTGAGCAGTTGGAAACCCTTCCCAACATTGACATTAACATAAAATGTGGCAACTCCCTAATAAGCCGCTATGCACTTGATGCAAACATTAAAAAAGCACTAAAGAATAGCAAGTGGAGTATTGATAGCTATCGTGTTGCAGTAATGACCTATCGTAATGCAAAAAGCAAGCAGGAGAAACGGAGCATGGAAAAACTCATTAGCGAAATCAAGAGCGATTTTGAAAGTGAGATTGCCGCGAACGATAAACGAGTTTTAAAACTCAACAAACTAAAAGGAGAATTATTTGCTCATACAAACCAGCAAAGCCTTTTCGAACAAACGAAAACCGAAAAAGCAAACTGGAACAAAAAGGTAAAGAAATACACCACCGACATTCAAAAATTGGAAACACAGTTACAAGAAATACGCACAAACAAGATTTATGAAAACTCATTTGAATGGCGGTTTGAATTTCCTGAAGTTTTAAACGATGATGGTGAGTTTGTTGGCTTTGATGTTGTTATTGGGAATCCTCCTTATATTCGCCAAGAAGAAATTAGAGACTTTAAACCCTATTTAGAATCTGAATTCACAACCTATTCTGGGACAGCGGATTTATATGTCTATTTCGTTGAGTTAGGATTGCGAAGTTTAAAAAAGAATGGAGAGTTTGTATTCATTATTCCAAATAAGTGGATGAGAACTGGCTATGGTAGAAACCTGCGTCAATTTGTTAAAGTTCATCGAATTAATAGTATAATAGATTTTAATGATTTACCAGTTTTTGAGGAAGCAACCACCTATCCATGTATAATTTCAATCAAAAAAGATGAGTTAGAAGAAGTCTTTATTGCAGCAAATATTAAAACTTTAGCGTTTTCTGATGGCATTCAATCTTACTTGAATAATAATTGGATTAAGGTGAACCCAACTCTAATGAAAGAAAATGGGTGGACTTTAACGGAAGAAAAAATACAAAAGCTTATTTCCAAAATAGAAAGCAGTGGTTCTACATTAGATGAATTTTGTAATGGAAAAATTTATAGAGGTGTCTTGACAGGTTTGAACGATGCATTCATTATTGACCATTCCGTCAAAGAACGACTCATAAAAGATGATATAAAAAGCTCTGAAATAATAAAACCTTTCTTAGCAGGTAAAGATATTTATAGATATAAGCAACCTACAAGCGATAAGTTTCTAATTTTCACTCGCAGAGGAATTGAAATTGAAAAATATACAGCTATTTTAAAATATTTAGGACAATTCAAGGAGCGATTGGAGCCAAAACCAAAAGACTATAAGGGAAATAAATGGATGGGGCGTAAGCCTGGTTCATATAAATGGTATGAAATACAGGATGCTGTTGACTATTATGAAGAATTTGAAAAAACTAAGATTATATGGCCAGGTATCAGTGATGTGATTAATTGTTTTACTCTCGATAGTAGAAAATTTTATGGCAATGATAATAATCATCTAATTATTACAGACAATAAAGCATTATTAGCAATCCTGAATTCTTCAATTAGTAAATTCTATTTAAAGAACACTTGCGATTTTGTTAGAGGTGGTTTTGTTAGATTAAAAATTTCCTATGTGTCAAATTTTACAATTTCAAGTAAAATAGAATCATTTCAAGAATGCTTAAAAGAACTAGCGGAAGATATTATAGAAAAAGCCAACCAAAATATAGATTATTCAAACCTCGAATCCCGAATTAATCATATTGTTTATCAAATGTATGATTTAACCCAAGAAGAAATTAAAATCGTGGAAGGTGAAAAATAAAAAGGAATGCATCAATGAAAGATAGGTTAGATTTAAATTTTGTTCAGAATAAGGAATGCAAACAAGGCTGTAATAAATACGACAGGAAAGAGATAACAGAAAACGATTTATGCACAGAAACTAACTCTGCTTTTGATAATTTACCAATTAGGTGCGTAGGAGAATGGGGTATGCAGAAAATATATCATCTTGTTCAATATTTTGGAATCTTTTCCAATGGAATGAAAATTAAATGGAACGGAGAATTAAACTATATTGAGATTTGTTGCGGACCAGGCAGGTGTGTATCACGAAAAGACGGGATGGAGTTTGATGGAACTGCATTGAGCGTTTTAAAGCATAGTGCCTATAAAAATATTAGAAATGCATTGTTCTTTGATTTTAATAAAGTTGTAGTTGAAACTCTAAACAAACGAATTGATGCTTTAAATGTTGGTAATGCAATAGCTTTATTTGGTGATTATTCAAAACCAGAAGCATTATGTGAAAAAATCCAAAAATCTATTAACACCAGTAGTCTTAATTTGGTTTTTATTGACCCAACAGATTGCAGTGTTCCATTTTCTTTGATAACCCATATTAATAAATTATTACCTTATGCAGACTTAATAATCAATTTAGCTTCAGGTACCGACTTCAATCGTAATGTGATTAATGCCTTATTAAAACCAGACAGCTATTCAAAAACCGTTTCAAAATATTCTAAATTTCTTGGAGCAACAGATTTCTTCAAAAATGATGACAATATTAAATTTGCAACTGCAGGTAATAATCAAAGTCTAAGGAATAGCTTCAGGGATAGCTACAAAAGTAGTTTGCGTCAAATTGGTTATGAATACTTTGATTTCAAACAAATAAAGCACTTTTATGATTTACTATTTGCTTCAAAACACAAAACAGGTCTGACTTTTTGGGAGAAAGTAAACAAAATCGGTTTTGATGGTCAACGAGAATTGTTCTAAATTGCGAGTAATATGGCAGAAACAAAAATAGAATGGACAGAAAGCACATGGAACCCAACAACTGGATGTACAAAGATATCATCAGGTTGTAAAAATTGCTATGCAGAGAGAATGGCTATAAGATTGAAAGCCATGGGGACTCAAAAATATGCAAATGGTTTTGAAGTTGCGTTACACGAAGATTGTCTTTCTGAACCCTATGCATGGAAAAAACCCAAAGTAATTTTTGTAAACTCAATGAGCGATCTGTTTCATGTGGAAATACCATTTGAGTTTATTAAAAAGGTTTTCAAAGTCATGAATGATAACCCACAACATGTTTTCCAGGTACTAACAAAAAGAGCAAAACAACTATTAGAATATAGTCCAAAACTTAACTGGACAAGCAATATCTGGATGGGTGTAACTGTCGAGGATTATCAAGCAAAGAGTCGAATTGATTACCTAAGAAAAACAGGTGCAGCGATTAAGTTTCTATCATGCGAGCCATTAATTTCTGATTTAGGGCAAATGAATTTAGAAAACATCAATTGGGTAATTGTTGGCGGAGAGTCAGGCCCAAAATCACGACCGATGGTAGAAGATTGGGTTTTGGATATTTATAGCCAATGCAAAAGTGCTGATATTCCTTTCTTCTTCAAACAATGGGGCGGAGTAAATAAAAAGAAAACAGGTAAAGAATTGCAAGGGGAGGTTTACCAGGAAATGCCTTAGATTGGAGTCTTTTAAATTATGTCGAAATCTGAAATACTACTTTACCAAACCGAAGACGGGCAAACCAAAATTGAGGTACGTTTAGAAGAAGAATCCGTTTGGCTTGCAATTGACCAAATGAGTGAACTGTTTCAAAAGTCGCGTTCAACCATTAATGAACATATTATAAATATTTTTAGAGAGGGTGAACTTGAAAAAGGACATTCGGTGAGAAAAATCGGAATTTCCGATTTTTCTACCAAACCAACGAATTTCTACAGTCTGGATGTAATTATCTCAGTTGGTTACAGAGTAAAAAGCCATCAGGGGACGAAATTTCGCCAGTGGGCAACAGCACGATTAAGGGAATACATCGTGAAAGGATTTACCATGAACGATGACTTGCTAAAACAAGCCGGTGGAGGTAATTACTTCGATGAATTATTGGCACGCATCAGGGATATTCGTTCATCAGAAAAAGTATTTTGGAGAAAAGTGCTTGATATTTATGCTACAAGTATTGATTACAACCCTTCACTAGAAATGTCCGTTATGTTTTTTAAAACCGTTCAGAATAAAATGCACTGGGCGGCACACGGACATACTGCAGCCGAGATAATTTATCATCGGGTCGATTCAGGAAAACCAAATTTGGGTCTGAGTAGTTTCAAAGGAAAGAAGCCAACAAAGCAAGAAACAGAAATTGCTAAAAACTATCTTGAGGAGGATGAACTTAACATATTGAACCGCATGGTAACAGCATACCTGGAATTGGCAGAGATTCAGGCACTCAACCAAGAACCAATGTACATGAAAGATTGGATTGAGCAACTGGACACATTCCTAAAAATGACACGAAAGGATATCTTGAATCATGCAGGAACAATCAGTCATAAACGAGCATTAGAAAAAGCACATACGGAGTATCAGAAATTTAAGGAATTGAGTAAAAATGAGATTTCCGAAGTAGAGAAGCATTTTTTAGAACAAGTGAACGAGACAGAAAAGAAATTAAAGGATTAGAATAAGAAATAGTACTACGCTGCCAACCCACACCATCCCTTCGCTCTCAGGCACATTAGACATTCTCACAGGACTTGCTAACAGACCTAAATGCTAGGAGGCCTTCAGGTCAATCTATCAACCTGTTGGATTAAGAAGCTTTATAATGTCTGCCAAAAAGTATTTTTATCAAGAGCTGTTACAGCAATTTAAACGGTAATTGCTTCGAAATACCAAACCATTCATATGGATGGCTAAAATACCGGATCAATAATACTTGTCGATACCACCAAAACCAGGGATAAGTTTATTCTGGCGGGTGTGTTTAATGAAGTTATCCAGCCGTTTTTTGAAATAGTCGGGACGAATTCGGCTGTCATCGATATAAGCAATCCTGATGCGTTTATAACCATCCGTGAATTTTTGATAGTTTTCCCATACCGTTTTGTCTTTTTTCAGTTCAGATAAAATATCAGCAGGAAAAACATATTCTTCCTCAATTATATGTCTCGTTGCTTCTTTCACCGATGAATGAAGAAGGTTATTGGCATCGAGCCATTTTAGTCGTTCTTTATTGGGTTGCGACCAGTTGCTTCTTTTTTTTCGTGGCGAATATCGCTGAACGCTGCTGCTTTCATCATAGGATTTTATAATACTATCGATCCATCCAAAACAAAGGGCTTCTTCTACCGCATCATTATAGGGAATGCGTTTTTTGCCAGATGATTTATGAGGATAGATAAGCCAAATTTCTTTTTCCGATTCGAAATTATCCTGCAACCAATTACGCCACTGTTTTCTGTCTGTAAAATATTTCGTTTCTCCTATTTCCATTTAATTCATTTCTTAACTTCAAAAAGAAGGATGAATTTATCTTTTAGGATTTTATCATCCGATTCAGCAATTATTTCAATCTGGTTATTTCCGGGATTAAGCTGAATTTTATCGCTTACGTATTGAACTTTGTTGATTCCCGGCTGCATTTTTCCATAGCTTTTCCCATTAACGAAAAGCTCAGGAATCCCATAATTACAATATGCCTTAATTGTGTGGATATTGGTATCAATAACATTATTGCGTTTTCCGGGAAGAAAAAGAACCGATTCATCCGACCAGTTTGCTTTATACCAGTAGAATGCATCTTTTTTCGTTTTCCTGTCATAGGTAACCAGCCCTTTATGGTTCAGGCCCCTCACTCCTCCCCTGTCCCATTCCGGAACCGAAAAATCAAACATATTCCAAATGTATGAGGCCCAAATAAATGGGTATTTCTCCATGCTCGAATAGGTTACTTCATGATAGAGGGTGTGATAAGCCTCTGGGAAAAACTGACTTTTAGGATGTGGGGGCTCACTAATATCAAAAGACTGATGGGCAATATTTCCTCCAGCTCCATATTCTGAAACCGAAAATCGGACGCCCGGTTTCTTGTTATGATAATTGTTGATCCAATTTGACAATTCTTCGGGCTTTCCTCCGTACCAACCGGTATACTGATTGAATCCCTGAATATCGGTAAGCTCATGAATTGGGTGGTCGTGCACCCACCAAATATTACTTACTGCTACCGTATATCTGTCAGGATCGAGATGTTTGGCAAGGTTGTGTAATTCAGATGTCAGATTTACAGGATCCTGTATGCTTTTTCCCTTTATTACCTCGTTGTGAACTCCCCATACAAAAATGGACGGGTGATTATAATTCTGCTTAATCAGCTCTGTTAATTGCTGAATAGCATTTCCGTTTGCATTGTCTTTATATCCGTTTACAAAAGGAATTTCGGCCCATATTAAAATTCCCATTGAATCGGCAAGAGAATACACGTAATCGTCCTGTTGGTAATGTGCAAAGCGAATCGTTGTAGCTCCAAGCTCATTAATTAAATCCATGTCGAATTTGTGATGCTTTGGAAGCAGGGCATTCCCAAGGTCCTTCCACTCCTGATGGCGACATACTCCGTAAAGCCGGTAAGGTTTGCCATTCAAGAGGAAGCCAATTTCCGGATCGATTGAAAAATACCGAATACCGATGGATTGTTCGACACGGTCATTTTCCTTGTCATTTTCGACAACAGTAGTTTGTAATCGATACAAATGCGGATCGATTTTACCGTTCCATAAGTGTGGCGATTTTACTTCTAAATACGAAACAACAGGATATAAACCACCAGGATATATAGTCCTGTATTCGATGCTTTGTGTAATTACATCAGAACTTTCTGACAAAAGCTTCTGGACAATGCTTACCTCTTTTATCTCTGAGCTTTCGTTCTTTATCATGCTTGTTATTTTAAGCATCGCTTTTTCGTTGCTCACACCCTCCTGCGAAACATAAACACCTGTTGAAGCATGGTCGGTAATACTGATATGTAAATCACCGGTTTCGATCAGCCAGACATTTCGATAGATACCACCATAAATTCCAAAAAGAAAATTGTCTTTCGGATAAGAATCGTTCAATTCGTTATTAACTTTAACCAATATGCTATTCTTTCCCTCATCATTAAGAAAAGAGGTAATATTGAAAGCAAAGGCTGAATAACTACCAAGGTGCTCACCAACATACTTGTTGTTCAGATAAACTTCGGCATACTGTCCAACACCTTCAAAACGGAGAAAGTATTGTTTTTCTACATCTCTGATTATATTCAGTTCCCTTTTATACCAAGCTGTTCCATAATGTACTTTTTCTCCTGACTGTATGTCTTTATTATTCCAGGTGTGAGGTACAGTAATATTTTGCCATGGAATTTCACCTTGAGCACTTTCTTGCACCGAATCTTTTTCCAGGATAAAATGCCAGTCTTTGTTTATAAGAACAACATCCCGGTTTTGTCCCAGGCTTCTCAACGATAAGATAAGTGTAATTAAAATAAATAATGGTAGAACCGATTTTATCTGCCAGGTTTGCATAGAATATTTCTTTAAATGATTTATGATGTAAATATTTTTAACTATTCGTTACGTAATGATTCAACAAGTTTTAGTTTCTTAATTTTAATGGAAGAAATAATCACAATCCACAAAATACCATGAAAAATAATAATAGCCGTTGTCGAAACCAGGAATCCGGTTGAGATTCCAATATGCCTGTTTACCAGATTTGGAAATACTGCCAGAAGTGAAACAGAAAGGCCGATCAGACAACCCAAGACCAGCAGCATTACATATTCTGATACCAGGATTTTTCGGATCAGTTTTCCGCTATATCCTGATACAGCATAAATTCCAACTTCCTGTTGCCGGTCGTTTATGCTCCGTATTAGAACAATGGCTAATCCAATTGTGCCAAGCAACAGCCCAAATGTTCCTAATATTAGGAATATGTTCAGGTATGTATTTTCAACCGATTTAAACTCGGCAAGCTTATCAGCCGAAGTGGTCATTATCCATCCCAGGTCGCGAAATGCCCGGTAGAACTGCTCCTCAATCTGTGAAGGATTTTCAGACGGGCTATCGATCAGGAAAAAGTTTGAGCCGCTTACAGAAGGAAAGTGTTTGATGAAATTATCTTCGGATATTATTACATTGCCCTGAAATACTGATCCTGCCAAACCTCCGGTCAATATTATCAAAATTTCTTCGCCTGCCTCATTCTGATACTTTAACGTATCACCAACCTTTTTCCCAAGGCCCCACTGAATTACAGTTTGATCGGCGATGGCAGGTACTAATCCTCCATTATCTTTGTTTAACGAAGCCCATGGATTTTCCCTATCAAACTCGCTGGTACTGGTCACAAAACTGAACCGGCCTTTAAGTTCTCCCGGATCGACGCCCAATATTTGAGGATTGGAAATTCTGTTTAGGTTCAGGCAGCTTGCATCATCGCCTTTAAATTTTCTGAACTGACAAACCTTAACATCAGAATTAATTCCATATTCCTTTTTTACCTGAGAATTGTTCAGGTCTTTTAGAACAGGAAGGGTTGATTCTGCAATATATGTGAAGCCTCCTGTTCCGCTACTTTTGTTAGATGCATCAGAAAATAAATCCTTCTTGTTAGCACCGGTTGTTATCACTAAAAAACTGCCGATTCCAAGCAGAACGATTACAATTAAACTTCGGCGACGATTGCGCACAATGTTTTTCAATATAAGGCGGAATAAGCCGAACTGATCTTGTTTTCCCGAATCAATTTTTTCGAAAATATATCCGGTTAAAATGAAAAGGATAATCAGGAAAACCGAACCGGCTGCAAAAAATAAGTTCGGCTGCAAACGATCATTGCTATGTATCTGATAAAATGCAATTAATGCCATGATCAGGATTAATATTATCAGTGTAAATTGTCTTATTCGATTTTTCCTTCTTGCCGAGAACACTTTCTGCTTTTTCTGAAGCTGAACTATTCGTAGCTTAAGCATTCGGTTAATCGATAAAACTACTGTTATTATCGAAACTGCTATGCTAATTATAAAACCCAATGCCAGGCTTTTTCCTTCAATTGATAATTCCAATATGCTTGTGCGTACAATGTCGTTCCACACTTTTGCCAGGGCAATAAATATCAAATTGGTGTAGAAAAAAGAAAGGACTAATCCCAGCAAGGCTCCAACAAAAGATATTATCAGTGCTTCGAAAACGAAAACTTTCCTGATAGTAGCCATACTATATCCAAGCGCAGATAACAGCCCTATTTGACCAGACCGGGTTTCCATAGTAAAGAGAAAAAGAAGGGCGATTAAAATTATAGCCGATACAATAATAAAAAAGCTAAGAGCAATGAATAATTGACTAAAGTCGGTGCTATTATTTGCAGCAAATTCCGAATCGGATTTAACATCTTTTACCTGGAAACCGGCCTGAGCGGGCAGAATTGATTTGGTTAATCTGTTTTCGATACTATCAGAAGATAATCTTTCAGTTTGAATAACTACAGATGTAAAAGTCCCGAAGCGATTTTTCCAGAGTTTTGTAGCAATATCGGTATCAACAAATACCTTAGGCGTGGCCCCGAAATCGTACCAGTATTTTTCATCTTTATCGCGAACAGATTCAAAGTCGATTGGTATTCCTGTTTCCCATTCGCTACATTTCTCTGTGTCGGACAACCCAGGGATATCAGGGATTAAAATATCATCGCCGGTTTGATCTTGCATTGGCAATATTTGTGACACAACTAAATTGCAGGAATGTTCTTCCAAATCGCGCAACAATCCCATGGTATAGTAATCCATTTTCAGTGTGTCGCCTGGTTGTGCCTTCAAGTCTTCAGCCAGCCAGGAATTAATTGCAATTTCGGATATGGCTAACTGTGTATCATAAAAAGTGGAAACAAAAGAGAAAGGCGAAATCCTGTTTTTAAATTGTAAAGTATTAGCAAAATAGCTTACAACCGGCTGGCTTCCGGGGAATGCATCCGTAATATTTTCAATAATCTGATCTTTAATGAATACTTTATCAGATGATATTACCCAATATTTTTTTTCTGAATGTTTTTTTACTTGTAATCCTAAATCCTCAATCGTGAACGAATTGATAAGCGCCTCCTGAATTCTTTCTTTCCTTTCATCAGATTTAACAAGTATTAAATTTGAATGATCGGAAAAATTGAGCTCCTTATTTAACCAGTCGATCGAAATAAAAACATTGAAAGGAGCTGTTTGTATGTTTCGAAGACCAAATCTTCCGAGCTGATTTTTATCGGCAATTTTAAACACTTTAAGCCTCCTTGTCATATATTGTTCCTGTTCCGGCACAAAAGGAGAGTTTTTAGGCATTGTTCCCAGCTTCTCAAATTTCACAATTATACTCTCACCTGTTTTTAGGTTTAACCCTAATGCAACATTGTCGCTTATTATTACTTCTCCGGGCGGAATTGAATCGAAAAAGCCAGAGCCTGTTACTACCCCGAAATTTTTATCGATCCCCCAAATATTTATCTTGCTTAATACTAATTTCGTAGTGTTTGCTGAAGCTGTACCATCCAATCCAATTATTGCACAAGTATTACCGATAATTTGTTGCTTCAATCGATTGGCAAGCGATTGTGTAAAATAAGAGTCGCCCGATGATACGCTAAATCGGGATTCACCCAAACGGTATTCGGCAGTCCTCATAAGGCTGTGCCGCACTGAGTCTCCAACTGTTAAGGCTCCGGTGATTATCGCAGCACATAAGCTTATTGCAAGCAAAAGGCTTAAGTTTGATTTCCAATAATACCGGGTGCTATTTAAAACTAATGTCGATAACTTCATTGCTGAAACAAGTGAAGACTGCCGTTTTTTAATTCATAAATATGCTCCATCCTTTTTGCAAGCTCAAAGGAATGAGTAACCACAATAAGGCTTGTCCCTTCAGATTTGTTTTGGTTTACGAGCAAATCGGCAAGGTGCATAGCATTTTCTTCGTCGAGCGAACCGGTTGGTTCATCGGCCAGTAAAAGTTCCGGTTTATTAATTAATGCCCGGGCAAGGGCGGCACGTTGACATTCGCCAACTGATAACTCTCCGGGTTTTTGATGACGAATGTCCCACAACCCTAATTGCATAAGAAGTTTGTCTGCATATTTCTTTGTTGAAGGCATGCTTGATTTGTTCACCAGCCCCGGAACTAAGACATTTTCCAAAAGATTGCACTGGGGAAGAAGAAAATGTTGCTGAAAAACAAATCCAATTTCCCTGCTTCTGAATTTCAGGATTTCTTTTTTAGATAATGAGTTCAGGTCTCTGCCTTTAAATTCGATAATGCCCGAATCGGGATTGTCTAATTTACTAATCAGGTTTAAGATGGTTGTTTTTCCCGATCCGGATGGCCCAACAATGGCAACACTACTTCCTTCTTCAACAGATAGATTTAAATCGTTGAGTATTTTTCGTTGCAGGTTACCATATTGGCTAAAATACGACTTTGATATTTTGTTTAGTGAAAGAAACATAGCTACATAAGTAATAGATCAGGATCTTAAATTTTGCTGGTCAACAGGAAGTGATAGTATAAAATCGCTCCCACCCGGTGCATCTGCCGACTCATCAGTTCTTACAACACTTGATATTTGCATAGCGCCGTGGTTTCTTTGTAGAAATTCATTACATAATTGAAGTCCTAAGCCGGTACCGGGCTCGCCTAATGTTCCACGAGTCGACAAATGGGCATTGTTCTTAAATATCTGATTTATTGATTCATCACTAATTCCCACTCCTTTATCTGATATTATAACTTCGATAGATGAAGATTCATGTTTGGCTGAAATGAATATCTCACCTCCCGGATATGAAAATTTAATAGCATTTGAAATCAGATTCCGAAAAATAAAATTCAACATATCTTTATCGAAATATGTAATGAGCTTTGAATCAATTTCCGATTTAAGTGTTATGTCTTTATTTCGAAGCCCCTGATTAAACAATCGAAGGTTTTCTTTCACTAAATATTTCAGACTACAATGCAATGGTTTTACCTCCAGCCTGCCTCGTTGGGAGTTTGCCCAAAAAAGCAGGTTCTCCAAAAGGTTAAGTGCAGTTTCTGTCGATTTTTGCAGGCTTTGCAACAGGAGCTTAATCTCATCATCATTAAGATCGATATCCTTTTCGAGCAATGTATCGAAAACCGAATCAAGATTTCCGATCGGACTTCTTAAGTCGTGCCCGATTATTGAGAATAGCTTATCCTTGGTGGAATTTGCCTCAACAAGTTCGTCCTTTTGTTTTAACAGAAGGATATTGGTGCTTTCTATTTCCTTTTTCTGATTTTCGATTTCCCGGTTCTTCTTCTCTAATTCTTCATTTGATTTTCTTAATCGCGTTCGCCCGGTAAAAAACACAAAGGCTAATAACAGGAAAAGACCTGCCCCAATAGCAAATGCATAGTTAATAATCTGATTAATTTCAAGCTGGATTTCCTGCCTGGAAATTTTCTCTTTATGTTGTTCCAATTCATACTGGCTTTGGACCCTGGCAAGTTCTCTTTTATTGTTAATGTTAATTATACTATCGGTTAGTTGTTTATATTGTTGATGATGATTGTAAGCTTCTTCGAATTTTCCCTGTCGGGCATAACAATCAGAAAGTAATCCTTCGGCATATTTAGTTATATCAATTGCTCCTGATTTTTTCGATATTTCCAGACCTTGTAATAAATACCCGATTGCTGTATCGTACTTTGCTTCCTTATGAAATACAGCTCCTAAAAGGTTATTACATTTTGCTTCAACTCTTTTGTTACGATATTTTTGCGAGAGTATCAATGCCCGTGAAAGATACTCTCTCGATTGCTCAAGACTATCGGTTTTACCATATACTAATCCAAGGTTTAAATAAATAGTTCCAAGTTTGGTTTCACCATACTTTAATTTTACTTTTAAAGATTCATTGTAAAAATAAATTGCATTACTATAGTCTTTAGTTTTATCGTAAGTTAATCCAAGATTATTGAGTACCATCGCCTCCCCTTTTTTATCGCCGGTTTCTCTTTTTAATTCGAGCGACTGGTTAAAACTTTCTATCGCCTTGTTATACTGTCCGTCGTTAAAATAAAGTAGCCCCATACTATTGAGGACTGAAGAAATACCTGCATCGTCATTCAGCTCCTCTTTCATCTTCATCGATTGAATATAATATTTAAGTGCCATCGCCAGGTCGTTTTTTCTACGATACGATATGCCCAGATTATATAATACAGATGAGGTAAATTTTAAATCACCTATTTCCTGGCTGTATGAAATTGAATTTTTATAGCTTTCAATGGCATTATCAAACAATCTTTGCTTCGAATATGAACGGCCAAGTCCGAAAAAACACTTTGACATTCTTGATTTATTCGATAATTGTGTAAAGATTGTAAGGGCCTGCTGATAATTATCAATCGATTTTTGATATTCCGATTCGGAGTAATATAGATTACCTAAATTGAAATGGGCATCGGCCTGTCCTTTTTTGAATGATAAATTATTGGACAACTCAAGGGCTTCATTTAAATGCTGTATTGCTCTTTTTCTCGAACTTTCTCTTTCAATATCAGCAAGTTTTAACAGTAGTCCAACCTTTGAAGTATCGTTTCCTGATTGCCCGATTCTGTCAATTACCTCCTCTTTCGACATTTCCTGCGAATAGCCAACTATTTGAAAAATCAGCACTACCGCAACAATCAGGATCTTTTGCATAAGTATTTTATTTTGGCCAAAAATATCAACTTTTCTTTCCTTAAAATATGAGAAAACACATAAAACTATAATACTGAACCTTTTGAAATGAACTACCTCGCAGCAAGCAAATAAGATATTAAATAAGGAATTCTGTATTCACAAAATACAAGCATCGGCTTACATGACTGTGGCCGGCAAGTTAAAATCATTTATCCCTGCTGATTGTTTATCTCAGAAGCAATTTAATCAATGTGGTTATTCTTCTGATTATTGACGAAAAACAGTCCTTCGTTTTTTAATTTTGATATTATTCTCTGACCATTTTCATATTCCGGATCGAATCCGCCTGCCTTTGCCCAGGCTGCCCGATTCAGGATAATCATACTTTCATCGCCGGATATTTGATTTACACCCGCAACAAGTCTGTTTTCGCTAAGTAGCTTTAAATGATCCTCTAGTTTGTTTAACTCCAGCTGGCAGATCGGTTCGATGACTGCTACATATCTTGAAGTTAAAAGACTAAATGCTACGTTAAGAACTGATCCTCTGCTGCCAATCGGTACTGTGTGAATAAACAAACAAAAGTTGAAAAATTTATGATTATCATCAATCCATGTTTTAGTGTCCTGTGATGAAGAAATATCCTCAGTAATGATAATAAGGTCAAGATCAGATAAACCGTGATTTTTAACCAAATCCAGTTGTGCTTTCGAATTCGGGTTTTTTCCGCCCAGGTGAACAACAATCGAGAGTTCTGAATAGTGTCCTGTATCATACTGTTCGATTATTTTAAATGACCTTATCTCAGGCCTCGCTTGAAGCCTGCCGGGCAAGTAACAATCTGGTTTATTCTTTGGTTGAAGATAGCGATTATCAAAGGTAAAATCCCAGTTGAGCCACTTTGTTTGTAACTGATTTATTAAATCGAAAATTATATACTCACGCTGTTCAGGGCCAAAATTCCACAAAACATCATCTGCTGCAGCCCGGCCCATAATTTCCCTGGCTTTCTTATTTGAAATTAAATAATCGAGATGATTGTACCAGTCATCAGTATTGCCTGCCAACAGACCATTTATGCCATCCTCTATTACATTTAAATACGGTTCGGTTGGAGTGGCAATTGTTGGAATGCCTAACAATGCAGCTTCGAAATATTTTAATTCACTCTTTGCCTGACAAAATGGTGTCATTTCAAGAGGTGCAATATTGATATCAAACCGGGCAATTTCTTCAGGCATATTTCCAAAGGATACGGTTTTACGAATTTCAATTTGATCTCTGTATGGGATTAAAGCATCGAATTCATTTAATTCCAGTGCTTTACCAAAAACTGTAAGCTTTGCATTCTTGTGTTTTTTAAGGATGTTTGACAATGCCGGAACAACCTGTTCAAAATCTTTTTGGTGAGTTAATGTTCCTCCGGCATAGCCAATTCTGATATATTGATCGGTTTTATTTTGCCTTCTTTTCAGTAAAGCTGATTTTTTATAAGATTCGTATGTGTATCCGTTTGGGAGTACAAATGATAGATCTTTGAAATTTTTAGCACTATTGCTAAGATAGGCCGTGGGGCTTGTAAAGCAATCCGATTTTTGAAGAGACTTGCCTAAATCGCCATAATGTTCTTTTAAATATTCAACATCCTGGCCAAGACTTCTTATCCCATCAATCTTCACCGGATCGATCATACCGGTATCAAAAATATAATCATCAAGGTCGTAAATAACTTTTGCCCCTTGCCGATGGGCTGTTTCGACAATTTCATGCAATTTGTTATCGTATCGTGCCCGCCAGATTAACACGAGTGTGTAATCCTTAATCAGGAAATATCTGGAATAAAACTCATTTACCGAAAATGTCATGGCTTTTATTCCCATCGAATTTAAACTATTGTGATAATTCTTAATTCTATAGATATGTCCGGTGGTAAGTGGCTCGCCCGAAATAAGTACAACCTGCACCGAAGATGTTCCTGTTATTATTTTTTTGCCAAACCGAGATGCATTCAACAGCCATAACTTTAAATTGTCTTTAAAGGGGATTATTATACCATCATAAATAAGTGTTGGGAAAATAACCTTCATAAACCGGAAACTGCCCCATTTCAGTTTTAATATGTAATAATGAATTTTATGCTTAATCATTTCAGTCTTCTAATTTCTGCAACATTTTCTTTGAGATTTAGTTTAAAACAATAGTTTTGTATACTGTTAGCTTATGTAATTCGTATGAATTATTAATGAAAGACTATCCATTAATATCGGTTCTGGTTCCAGCTTTTAATCACGAGAACTTTATTGAAGCAACACTTAACAGTATTGTTGCTGATACTTACCCAAATAAGGAATTGATTATTATTGATGATGGATCCGATGATCAGACTCCTGAGATAATTAATAAATGGAAAATGAAACATCAGTCTGATATAAATATTATTTTAACAAGCCGGAAAAACAAGGGTGTTACACCCACATTCAACGACTTAATTGATTTAAGTTCAGGCGAATTTTTAACATTCATACACAGCGATGATTACCTGCTACCTGATGGTTTACTAAAACGTATGCAATTCCTTACATCCAATCCTGACAGGAAGGCTGTTTTTGGCGATTGCAAGGTTGTCGACCAACACAATAATTTACTATTCGAAAGCGGACTATCAGGTTTATATCCTACCAATAAAGAAAAATATAAATCGAACAAAAGTCTTAAAAAAGAAATAATAACAAACTGGTCGGTGCCGGGGGGTACGCTTTTGGTTAAAAAAGAGGTTTATCAAAATTTCAGATACAACGAAGAATATATTGTTGAAGACCTCGATTTTTTCCTGAAACTTTGTGCAAAAGATGAATTAGGTTTTCTCGATGAAAAAGTAAGTGTATACCGGTTTCATGGAAATAATACCTGTTATAAAAAAGAAAATTTCTTTCGTGTAAATACAGCGTTAATAAAGTCGTTGTACCGGAATGCAAAACTTTTTGATTTCACCTATTGGTTTTGGATAGGAGTAAAAATCATTATAATCCTTCAGAAAATGCTGTTTCAGAAGATTAAGATTATATTAAAAAATGGAATGTAAAAGGATACATTTCAGTTCAGAATCTTAATTTGCATACCAGTCGGGAGTGGCATTCGCCAGGAACCAGAAGAAATTATTGTATATAAAAAACACTGCAATCGTCAACATCAGACCAATTTTAATCCTATCCTGAAACCGAATCATTAAATTATAAACTACAAAGATATTGGCCAAGACAAGGACCGGAAAATTATACCTTCCCTGTAAAGCTATTCCAAAAGCGTTAAATGCCAAATAACTTTTGTAATTTGTAAGGAGTACAATAAGAGCATAACAAATAACAGAAAACAGAATAATTTTATGTGAATCTCCTATCCTTTTTTCCCTGACGTTAAAAATAAAGATAAATGCCCCGGATAATAACAAAAGCCTGTAAAAGAGCAGCTCCGGATTGGTTTTCAATAATTGTTTATGCCCAACTATCCCGGCTATCGAACCTTCAGTACGTTCTAAATATTTTAGTAGGTACTCGTAGAAAGGCATGCGATCCCTTTCATTAATACTTGCCTTCAGATCAACAGCACGGCGAGTCTGGGAATAATTCTTATAAGCAAGATCATCGCCGATTACTTTTGCTGTATCGGGTTGTAGCTGGCCATAGGTGATAATATTATTTCCGTATAAATTAAGGTTAAGTGTAAACAGGGCTATAATAAAGATCAACATAATGCTATCAGAAGGCGATATTCTCCGGATAAATATCGTCTGTCTGTTATTATAAATCGACTTAATATAGCTGAGCAAAATAACAAATTGAATAGCAACAACAGGCAGATAGGTAACCTTGGTTAATGAACCAGCAAGTATTGAAATAACAAGCAATAAAAAATATTTTCGCGAAAATGATTTTATAAATCGGATCAGTAATAAAAATGATGTAGTTGCTAAAAGATTGGTTAAATTATCGTACGATATCATTGATGAGATAAAGACAAACATCAAAATAT
>CAYLZH010000068.1:0-18533 GCA_964388245.1 uncultured Bacteroidales bacterium | reverse complement strand
GAGGATCCGATGGATCAATTGATCTTACTATATCGAATGGTGTTGCACCTTACGTTGCAGTTTGGTCAGGACCTGGTATTGGTCAATCAGTTACATTTGATTGGACATATACAAACACAGGAAGCAATCATACCATTTTGATTGAAAACACAGTTCCTATGAATATAGGAGGAATGCCAATTGCAATTGGAGATGTTATTGGTGTATTCTATGACAATGCCGGTACATTAGCGTGTGGTGGTTATATAGAATGGACCGGGAATTCAGTTGCCCTTGCTGCATGGGGAACAGAATCAGGAATGGACAATGGATTTGAAACCAATGAAATGTTCACCTGGAAAGTTTACCGTGCTGCTGATGGAATGGTCTTCGATGCAAGTGTTTCATATATGACAGCAATGCCTAATACAGATACTTATGCAACAAATGGCATTAGTGGCATTAGTTCCTTAAATGCTGGTATGAGTGAAGACTTAAGTGGATTAGTTGCGGGAACTTATTCAGTAACTGTTTATGATGCTGTAGGCTGTACAGGACAGGGATCATATAGTATAACTCAGCCAACTGCCATTTTAAGTACAGTTGTTAAGACTGATGTAAATTGTAATGGAGATGCTGACGGAGCCATTAACCTGACTGCAATTGGAGGAACTCCTCCATATACTTACAGCTGGTCGAATGGTGCAACAACACAGGATGTTGATAATCTTGCACCTGGTACATATACAGTTGTTATTACTGATGCTAATGGTTGTGAAGCTATTAATTCAGCATCAATTACAGAACCGGATGCATTGGAATTCACCTGGATATCAACAGATGTTATTTGCAACGGTGAGGCTAACGGAACTGCCGCAATAACAATTACAGGTGGTGTAGCTCCTTATACTACAGACTGGGCCGGTTATGATCAGAATGCGCTGGCAGCAGGAATTTATACCGTGGTAGTTACTGACAACAATGGATGTGATGTTTCTCATGACATTACAATTTCTGAGCCTGATGCTATTGCAATTACTTATATGGAATCGCATGTAACTTGCTATGGCGCTCAGGATGGAAGCATCGATGTATCAGTTACAGGAGGTATTGCACCTTATGTATATGCATGGTCTACCGGTGATGCAATTGAAGATCTCTCAGGACTTGACATTGGAACATATGAATTAACTCTTACCGATGCAAATATGTGTGAGATGATTGCTGTTGTTGACATTACACAACCTGATGCATTAACTGCTACAGGTGCTGTTACTGATCTGTTATGCTACAACGATCCTGTTGGAGCAATTGATGTAACTGTTAATGGCGGTACAATGCCTTATACATTCGCCTGGTCAAATGGCGAAGCTACTGAAGATTTAAGTGGATTATATGCTGGTCCTTATAGCCTTACAATTACTGATGCCAACGGTTGTGTGTTTGACATTAGTTTCGATGTGTACGAACCAGCTGAATTAATGCTTAGCAGTAGTGAAACTAATGTTACTTGTAATGGTGGAACCGACGGAGCAATTGATATTAGTATAACAGGTGGTGTTATGCCTTATGCCTATGCATGGTCGAATGGTGAAGTTACAGAAGATATCGCCGGATTAATAGCCGGAAATTATGATGTTGTTGTAACCGATGCCAACGGATGCACAATTAGCGACATGTTTACTATAACCGAACCACTTGCTATTGAATTGACTTACATGGTTACAAATGTATCATGTTATGGATATTCTGATGGCGCAATTGATCTAACTGTAGTTAATGGAGTTGCTCCATTTACATATGCATGGTCGAATGGTGCTGCAAGTGAAGATATAGCAGGTCTTGTTGCAGGTGATTATGATGTTCTTGTTACTGATGTCAATGGTTGTACAGCAAGTGCTTTAATTTCTGTTACACAGCCTGATGAATTGCTATTAGCAGCAACTCAAACCAATGTTAGTTGCTATGGTGCAAACGATGGCTCTATTGATGTAACAGTAACAGGCGGCACAATGCCTTATACATACATGTGGTCTGCTCTTGAAAGTGTACCATTTGCATGGGATTATGATAATACCGGAACAAACCATACAGTTATTCTCAATAGTAATACTCCTATTGATCTGAATGGCGGTGGTATTGCAATAGGCGATATTATTGGAGTATTCTATGATTCACTTGGTACACTCGTTTGTGCAGGATATGTTGAATGGACCGGAGCAAATACTAATGTTGCTGCTTGGGGTGCCGAACTTAACATAGGAACTGGACAGACAATGATGAATGGATTTGCTATTGGTGAAGAATTCAACTGGAAAGTATGGCAAGCAGCAACAGGAATTGTTTATGATGTTGAGGCTACTTATCTACCTGGATTCCTAGATAGTATGTACTATGTTACCGATGGTATGAGTTCAGTTGCATCATTAACAGGTTCAATTCCTTACGAATTTGCTGGAAATGCCGAAGACTTGTTCAACTTAGTACCCGGAGCATATCATATTTTAGTAACTGATGATCATGGCTGCGAAGTAGAACAGGAATTCATTATTAGTGAACCTGCTGAAATTATCCTTACTGGAATATTATCAGACTATAACGGTTATGGTGTAAGTTCATGTGGAGGTTCTGACGGTACTATTGACCTGATGGTTTCAGGCGGTGTAGCACCATTAAGCTATGCATGGTCGAACAGTGATGTTACTGAGGACCTGAGTGGACTTTCAGCCGGAACCTATTCTGTTGTTGTAACCGATGCAAACGGATGTACTGGCGGTGCTTCATTTGAGATTACCGAATTCTGCGATCCTATTATACTTACTTGTATTCCAACAGATGTAAGCTGTAATGGAGTAGATGATGGTAGCGTAGATTTGACCATTTCAGGAGGTCTTGCACCATTTACATTCATGTGGAGTACTGGTGCAAACAGCGAAGATATCAGTGGTCTGATGGCAGGAATGTATTCAGTTACAGTTTCCGATTCATATGGTCAGGTTGAAGTTTGTACTTCTGAAGTTCTGCAACCAAATGTATTGAGTTACACAGTTGATATTATTAATGTTGACTGCTACGGAAATGCTACCGGTGCTATCGATATCACAGTTAGTGGTGGTGTAATGCCTTATACATATAACTGGACAAACGGTACCGTTAATGAAGACGCTACATTGCTTGTTACCGGATTATATGGCTGTCAGGTAACTGATGCTAACGGATGTATTTTAAATATGAACTTTGGTATTAGTCAACCAGATGCAATTACTCTTACAGGTGTTGTAACTGATGTTTCAGTTAATGGAGGTAGCGATGGTGCTATTGACATTTCGGTAGCCGGTGGTTCTATTCCATACAGTTATAGCTGGAGCAATGGAGCTGTAACCGAGGATCTAACTGGAATAGTAGCTGGAAATTATACCGTTACTGTACTGGATAACAATGGTTGTGAAGCCATTATGACATTTACAGTTACCGAACCTACTGTTATAATCGATCCACCAAGTATTGCATCGATTGTTGCAACAGATGTTGTTTGTGCCGGAGCCGCAACAGGGGCTGTCGACATTACAGTTGTTGACGGAATTCCACCTTATACATTTGCATGGTCGAATGGCGCTACTGATCAGAATATTGCTGGTGTACCTGCAGGTACATACAGTGTTACTATTTCCGATACGAATGGTGATACCGATGTTGCAAGTGCAACAGTAGGAGAGACTACTACTGCAATATCTGCAAGTTATACATCAGTAAATGCTTCAAATTGCAATGCTGATGGTAGCATCGATATGACTGTAACCGGTGGAACTGCTCCTTATACATACATGTGGAGTACAGGCGATGCCACTGAAGATATCTCAGGATTAGTAGAGGGTACTTATGATCTGACAATAATGGATGCCAATGCATGTGAATTAATTACATCTGCAACTGTAGTTGCTGATATGATGACCGCAACAGTTATGATTACTCCTAACACATGCTACGGCGATGCCAATGCCTCTGTGATTGTATTTGTTACTGGTGGAGCATTCCCATACACATATGCTTGGTCAACAGGCGATTCATTTGAATTTGTAATGGGACTTACACAGGGAACATATACTGTAACTATTACTGATGCAGCTGGCTGTTCATTTGTAGAAACCATCGATATTGTTGATCCCGATCCGATTATTGTTGATATTATTCCGAATCCTATCGGCATAACAGCTACAGTTGTTAGCGGTGCTGTTGGAAATGTAACCTACATGTGGTCGAATGGTAAGCCTTATCAAAGTATTAAAGGACTTACCTCTGGTGTAACATATTGTGTTACCGTTACTGATCAGAATGGATGTACTGGTACTGCATGTTACACATGGCAAGGGCCTCCTACAGTTGCAATTGGTGGAAATAATAAGGACAATGAATCCGGAACAATAATTACTCAGGATATATCACTCTATCCTAATCCATCGAAAGATGGTAAATTCTACATGGATCTAAACAATCTCGAATTTGAAACATTGAAGTATGAAGTAATGGATGCAACAGGTCGTGTTGTTTACACAAACGAACTGTTTGATAATACCGAACGCAATGTTTTCGTTGAGATTGAAGATGCTCTTATCGGAGTTTATCATCTAAGGGTAATTACTAATATGAATAAGGTAATTACAAAACGCATTATTATAGTGAAATAAAAATTCACAACATATGAGAATAAAAAAACCCGGCAAATGCCGGGTTTTTTTTATTTGAAGTATTTGAGTCTTTTCCCTCCTGGAAATATCAATATTATCAGGTCGGTAGCTACAAATTATTCAGAATGATGAATAGTAAAATAGTCAGCATCTAAATGCGCCGGAAAACTTTGCCTGAATTTGTGTAAATTTTCATATGATAAATTGAAAATAGCAATGCCTTCTTTATTATCTGGCAGCGCTGTAATTATTTCACCTTTCGGATCGATTGCATACGAATTGCCTGAGAATTCATAACCATTGCCATCAGTTCCAATTCGATTTACGCCGATAACATAGGACATGTTTTCTAAAGCACGGGCTTTTAAAAGGATTTTCCAGACTTTTTTTCTTGGCTTGGGCCAATTTGCCACATAAAGTAAAATGTCGTAATTCTCTTTGTTTCGGGCCCAAACAGGATATCTTAAATCATAACAAATTAATGGACATATTTTCCATCCATTTAATTCAATAATTACTTTTTGATTTCCCGGTGAAAAATGATCCTGTTCGTTTGACATCCTGAACAGATGTCGTTTGTCGTAGTAAGATACTTCACCTTTTGGAGTTACCCATAGCAAACGATTATAATATTTGCTGTTTTCCTTAATAATTATACTCCCTGTAACACATGCATTATTATTCTCTGAAATTTGCTTCATCCAGTTTACTGATTTTCCATTCATGCTTTCGGCCATTTTTTGGGAATGCATAGAGAATCCTGTAGTAAACATTTCTGGTAAAACAATCAGATCGACAGGTTGTGTAATCGACGATATCAGGTCTGAGAATTTTTTAAGGTTACCCTCTGCATTTTCCCAGAGTATGTCGGTTTGGATAAGTGCTACACGCAGATCGTTCATTTTATTAAGTGTAAAAAGGCCGCGTAATGCGGCCCGTAAGTATTGTTTGTTATATTTTTCAGAACAAAAATCTGATGCTGAAGAGCGTGAGGAAAATAATCCTGAATTACTTCAACTTTTGTTGTAAGTTATTATCTAAAGCATCTAAGAAATCTTCAGTTGTAACGTAGTGTTCCGGTTTTAAATCGCCGCCATAAATAGTCAGGGCAAGGTCTTTTGTCATTACACCTGATTCAACGGTTTCAATACAGACCTCCTCTAATGACTGGCTGAATTTAATTAATTCATGATTTCCATCTAATTTTCCACGAAATGCTAATCCACGTGTCCAGGCAAAAATAGATGCAATTGGGTTTGTTGAAGTAGGTTTGCCTTGTTGGTGCAGTCTGTAGTGCCGGGTAACCGTGCCGTGCGCTGCTTCGGCTTCCATTGTTTGTCCGTCGGGTGTAACCAGTGTTGAGGTCATTAAGCCAAGCGAACCAAAACCTTGTGCTAAAGTGTCGGATTGTACATCGCCATCGTAATTTTTACAAGCCCATACAAATGCGCCCTCCCATTTAAGTGCTTGTGCTACCATATCATCAATCAACCTGTGTTCGTAGGTTATTCCGGCTGTTTCAAATTTCTCTTTATAATGAGTCTCATATACTTCTTCAAAGATATCTTTGAAACGACCATCATATTTTTTCAGTATGGTATTTTTAGTTGACAAATAGAGGGGCCATTTTTTCATTAATGCCTGATTGAAGCAGGAATGTGCAAATCCTGTAATTGATTCATCAGTATTATACATCGAAAGAGCAACGCCATCACCCTGGAAATTATAAACCTCATAACTTTGGGTTTCTCCTCCGTCTTCAGGAGTGAAAGTAATGGTTAATTTGCCTTTACCTTTTGTTACAAAGTCGGTTGCACGATACTGATCGCCAAATGCGTGACGTCCGATACAAATCGGGTACTTCCAACCGGGAATAAGCCGTGGGACATTGTTGGTTAGAATTGGCTCACGGAAAACAGTACCACCAATAATGTTTCGAATAGTACCATTGGGCGATTTCCACATTTTTTTCAATCCAAATTCTTCAACTCTTTCTTCGTCGGGAGTAATGGTAGCACATTTAATCCCTACATGGTACTTTTGAATTGCGTGTGCTGCATCAATGGTTACCTGGTCATTGGTTTCGTCGCGATATTCGATTCCCAGATCATAATATTTAATGTCGAGATCGAGGTAAGGAAAAATCAGTTTATCTTTTATAAATTTCCAGATAACACGTGTCATTTCATCACCATCCAACTCTACAACTGGATTTTTAACTTTAATTTTCTCCATCATTTTAAACTTTATTAGCGATAATCTATCTTTTACTTATTGTGCATCAAAAGTAAATAAGCTTTGCTTTTCTTCCAAAATTATATGTAAAAATGTATATATTTATATTTACTGGATCAATTGATTTTATCTGATTCATTATTCAGAAGCCGATAATTTAATTACACGCTTTGTAATCGTTGCAGGCAAGTTTACGAATTAGTATTCAATTATTCATAATCCTGCAGCACACTTTGGACTTCATCAATGGTTTCGTCGGCAACCTTTAAAAAATGGTTTACAATTTCTTCTATTTCTTTTGAATCCGGCGTATGTGAACTAACTGCTTCGATTGACAAAGGTACTGCAACGGATGAACTTAGGTTGATCCCTTCGTCTTTGCTAAACTTATTACATAGAATGACTAATTTGTTTAGCTCTAATGCCATTTGTTTAAGACCAAATACCGGTAAAATTTCTTTTGCAAAATAGGCTTCGCTACCTAATAAATACCATTTTCGGTCCTGCAGAAGCAAACTCATTTCTTTCGAAAATTTATTGAGTTGTAGGATGAAAACTTCAAGCATTTTCTTTTCTATATCCCGTTTGCCAAGCGAATTTCCCTTTAGATACTGTAAATCAAGATATTTAAATTGTTTATCCATTTATTGATAATTATTAGCAATTCACAAAGCTATCGAAAAAAAGGGTGCTGCATTTGCAACACCCTTGTAATATTTATTTAAGATAAATTATTATTTAGCAACTCTTTCGAGCCATTTTAACATAAATATCATTGTAAACATCGAAATAATACATGCGACAACAAAAATACCCCAGGTCATCCACATTGGGACTGTTTCGTACAGAATTGCACCAATAAAAAGAAGTTGATTCCCAAGTGCTGTTGCTCCAAGCCAACCACCTTGCATAACACCCTGATATTGTGGGGGCGCTACTTTCGAAACAAAAGATATACCTAATGGACTGATAAAGAGTTCCGCAACGGTTAATATAAAATATGTTCCAATTAAAAGGAAAGGTGTAACCCTATGAGGATCGGTTAGTGGTGTTCCTCCCATGTCAGGATTTATATCGGAATATAGTGGCAAGCCAAATGATCCTAACGACATAACCACGAATCCCATTCCGGCTATAAACATACCTATTGCAATCTTCTTAGGAGTTGATGGTTCAATGCCTTTAGCGTTAAGCCAACCAAATAATCCAACAATAATAGGTGTAAGGAATACAACAAAAAACGGATTCATTGACTGGAATACTTCGGCCGATAAATCCCATGATCCCAATTTTAACAAAGTATAATCACGGGCAAAGAAAGTTAAGGTTAATCCATTTTGATGGAACGAGAACCAGAAGAAAATTACTACACCAAATACAGCAAACAAAGCGTACATTCTTTGACGAACTTCTTTAATATCCATCTGGATTTCATCTGATGATACATTCCCTGAATCACTGGCTTTTGCAACTCTTTTTGGATCGGGGAAGAACTTCTTGTTGGCCATATATATTACAAATGATATTCCCATTGCAAGTATGGCTACGGCAAATGCATAGTGGAAGCCGGTTGAAAACACATTTAGGTATTCGGTTGCAAATGTGCCCATATCGGTAATTGTTGTACCACTTACCTGGTTGGCAAGGTTTTGCATTGAGTTACCAGCATCCGCAGTTATGGAACCATCTAAGTATGAATGACACAGTCCGGGAAGGTCGGAGTTGTATTCAAAACCATTATGACGTAACCACCAGTTACGAACACCAATTGCAGTAAATGGAGCAAAAATGGCCCCAACATTAATAAACATATAGAAAATTGAGAAACCGGAATCTCTTTTCGAATCATCCTTTAAATTGTCATACATCTGGCCAACAAGTGCCTGGAGGTTACCTTTAAATAATCCATTACCAAATGCAATAACTAAAAGCCCTAAGCATGTTATTGCCAACATAAGTGGAAGATTCTCTACAGGAGTTTTAGATGGGATCGACATCATTAAATAGCCGAGAGCCATCACAATAAGCCCCATCATTATGGTGCCTTTGTAGTTACGTGTCCTGTCTGCAATTACCCCTCCAACCAGCGATAAGATATAAATCAGTGCATAAAAAGTTGAATAAATGTAACCGGTATTTGTTCCACTCAATCCAAATTTTGCCTGAATAAAGAGAGACAAAATTGCCATCATGGTATAAAAACCAAAGCGTTCGCCCATATTTGCAAGAGCTGCAGCTATTAATCCCTTCGGATGTCCTTTAAACATAGTTTTAAGTTTTGTTTATGAATCATAATTATTGTTATGGCCAGCAAATATAAAAAAAACCTTTAATCAATTTCGTTTTATCTGTAGATCAAATAATACGATCATCTGTTCATAATTATTATTGATAAGATAATTGATCATGTTGATTGAAAATCAAGAATTTTTTGATGAATAAGCTCATGAAATGGTGCCTTTTTGTAAAATTCCTGACGATTTTTTTTGATATCTCACTTAATAGTTTAAATTTGTATAAAAATCGATGCATCATGAAAATTCTCAGCGTAGATCAGATCAGACAGGCAGATAACTATACAATAGAAAATGAACCGATCCAATCTATCGATTTGATGGAACGAGCTGCAAAGCAACTCGAACAATGGATTATCAGCAGATATAATACAAACCAGCGTATTAAGATTTTTGCAGGGCCAGGCAACAACGGGGGCGATGGCCTCGCGCTTGCACGGTTATTATCCGATCAGGAATATTTTGTCGAAGTTTTTATGCCATCGATATCGGATTCGCTAAGTACAGACTGTCAGATTAATCTCGACCGGTTAAAACAACAAGCAAAAGTACAGGTTCAAACAATCGACGAGCACGATTACATGCCTGAACTGCTTGCAAGCGATTTAATAGTTGATGCCTTGTTTGGATCCGGATTAAATCGTGTCCTTGAAGGATTTATAGTTCAGGTTATTCAGAATATCAATGCCAGTGGTGCAACAATTATTTCAGTCGATATCCCATCAGGATTATTCAGCGAAGACAACCTGAGTAATCTTCCCGAGGGGATTATAAATGCTGATTTTACGCTTAGTTTTGAGTTCCCAAAGTTGTCTTTCTTTTTTCAGGAGAATTTCGTTTATGTTGGCGAGTGGTATGTATTGCCTATTGGTTTAATAACCGATTTTATCGACGAAACAGATATTAAATACAATTATTGTTCAGGAACCGAACTTACACGAAAAATGATCAAACGTAAAAAGTTCGATCATAAGGGCAGGTTTGGGCATGCATTTTTAATTTCTGGAAGCTATGGTAAGATTGGCGCAGCAGTTTTGGCAGCAAGAGCCTGTTTAAGGTCAGGAGTTGGTTTACTTACTGTTCATGTGCCACGTTTTGGTTATGAAATTATTCAAACCACCATTCCCGAAGCAATGACAAGCATTGATAAGTACGATAAAGTTATCTCGAAAATCCCTTCGATGGAAAACTATACTGCTGTTGGAGTTGGTCCTGGTATTGGCAAATCAAGACAGGCTGTTCTTGCCATTCGGGACCTCCTTGAAAAGGCAAGTATGCCCCTTGTTATCGATGCTGATGCAATTAACATTATTGCTGAAAACAGAGATTTAATCCAGTTAATCCCACCAAGTAGTATCCTAACACCGCATCCAAAAGAATTCGAACGCCTTGTTGGAAAATCATCCGGTAACTTCGATCGTTTACAAAGCCAGATTCAATTTTCAAAAGAGAACAATGTAGTAATTGTTTTAAAAGGGGCATATACATCGGTATCATCATCCGAAGGGAAAATCGTATTTAATACCACCGGAAACCCGGGTATGGCTAAAGGTGGTTGTGGCGATGTGCTTACAGGAATTATTCTTGCCTTTTTTGCTCAACAATATACTTCTTTCGATGCAGCAGTCTTAGGTGTTTTTCTGCATGGCCTTGCTGCCGATTTAGCTATTGATGAAATTAACGAAGAAGCACTGCTTGCTACTGATGTTATTAATTATCTTGGAAAAGCTTTCAATAGCTTGAAAAAAATGTAGATTTGCCCCAAAATTAGGTTGTTCCGTTTAGCCTTATTAATAAAGGTTTAATAATCTGAAGTGAAATAAACAATATTTCGATGTTGAAAGGTTTGGTATCTATTCGAAGGATTGGAGTAAAAATCCTTGTGTTAAGTGCAATAGTGTTTTATTCTTGTGGATCATACAAGATTTATAATTTAAAAGATGCATCAGGCGTTGAAATCGAAGACCATGGATTAATTTATGCACTTCCTAAAACTGTAATTAGGATTGAGGTTGAGGCAAGCCATGTCGAGTTTAAATCAGGCCCCTATGCCAAATATGCCGGGAAATACCTGGGCATTGCAAATGTACCAGAGCAAGATAGTGTAACCTGGCTTATTTCTGATGTTCATATTAATTCATATCCGGTTCCCGATCCAAATCATTACTACTGTGTTGAGACAGATGCGAATTTTCATGCCCTTTTGTTTAATCTATCTGAGTATGGATTTTTAACATCGGTTGGTGGTGAACGAGGCCGCGAAATAGCGAGTTCTGAAACAGATCTGTTTTTAAACCAGGTTTTTAACCAACCAATTGAACTTTCGCAATTACCTGTTATGGATGCTCAAACCGAAAGAATCGATACCACCTACAGGACAATTATTACCGATACCTCCTTTTTGCGGATTCCTGTTATGCGGAAGCAACAAGTCAACAAGTCGCTCGAAGAAAAGGCAGAAGAAATTGCTAATTTAATACTCGAACTTCGCGAGGAAAAAGTTGCCTTACTAATTGGCGACATGAATGAATTCCCTGACGGGAAAGCACTTGAAATTATTATTAACGAATTCAGGGAAATCGAGGAACAATATTTACCATTGTTTACAGGAACCCGAACCGAAAAGGTTTTTAAAACCGTATATGAGTTTATTCCCAGTATAAATAATCAGGCGAGTAAAAATGTATTGTTCAGGTTTTCGCCAAAAATGGGAATTTTATCGAATACCAATCTGACAGGCTCTCCGGTTATGATTGAAGTTGTTAATCAGGAATTTACAACAGAGTTTTTGCCTTATCAGTTTCATAAGGATACCCTTATTGAAACAGGTACTGGATTGGTTTACAGAATTCCCGACGAGGCCGTGGTTCGAATTGTAGATGGTTCGAAAGTAATAGCCACTCAAAAACTGCCAATTGCCCAATACGGAAAAATTAATTGCCTTCCGAAAAGCCTCTTAACAAAAAAAGGATTGCAGATCGATTTCTATCCTGAATCGGGTGCATTAAAAGCCATTGGAAAAACTACCCGGAACTAAGATATCGTGAGAAACAGGTTAAACATTGTGTTTTGATTCGAATTTTAATCTTTTGATTTTATGTGTGTTGTTGTTTTCTAAGACTTACTATTAAGTTGGGTTGTGTCAGGAAGTGTAAAGGAAAACCTGCTTCCCTTGCCTGGTGTACTTTCAACCCATATTTTACCCTGGTGTTTCTCAATAAAATCTTTGCACAGATTTAGTCCCAGGCCGGTACCTCGTTCATTTAAGGTTCCGCGCTTTATATGATATTTCCCCTCATTAAAAATAGATTGCTGGATATTAGTAGCAATTCCAATCCCATTGTCAGATATGGAAATTTCGAAACTACCATTGGTTGATATACAATCGAAAGTTATTGATCCTGATGAGTTGGTAAATTTAATCGCGTTCGATAATAAATTCCGGATTATTGTATTTAGCATATTTCTGTCGGCCATCACTTTTGTTTCAGGATCAATATGTGATTTAACATTAAGCGATTTGTTTTTTATTGGCATTGATAATATTTCAATATTCAGGTCGACTATCTCCGAAAGGTTTGTGTTCCTTGGCGTGTATTCCATTTTGCCGGATTGGCTTAGCGCCCAGTACAAAAGGTTTTCAAGCAATTGATAGGTGTTTTCGGCCACTTCGTTGATTGTGGTAAGGTTTTGTATTCTTTCTTCGTCGCTCATGTCATGATATTCATGAAGGATAATCTCAGAGAATCCTAACAAAGAAGAGAATGGCGAGCGGAGATCGTGTGAGATAATCGATAAAAACTTGTCTTTGGTCTTGTTCGATTCCTGTAGTTCAGTCTCGAATTTTGCACGTTTTGTAATATCATGTATTATCAGAAAGCAAACCTTAGTCTCGTTTAAATCGAGCTGACTAAAATATACTTCGACATTTCTTGTCGATTCGTCTCTTATAAATTGATTGGTAAAATAACCCTGTTTATCGATAGAAAGGATTTGGTAATTCTCCTTCTCTTTTGTGCTAATAAACAAATCTTTGAGGTTTTTATCATATATCTCTTTCTGATTAAATCCGAAATAATCGATAGCTGCCTGGTTGCAGTGAATAATCTGATAATCGCTTGGGTCTACAATAATCATTACCGCATTGGTGTTTTCAACCATTTGGCGGTATCGTCTTTCCGATTCTTCCAGCTGGAGGGTTTTTTCATCAACGAGGCTTTTTAATTTGGTTGTTAGTATTTTGTTCGAATAATAGGAGTAAAACCAGACTACGAACATGCTAAAAATGATTATCATCAGAAAAACAAACCAAATAGTTTTATAGAATGGCTTTTTAATGACAATAATGGGCGATGAAACAGGATTGGACCAATTGCCATAGGTGTTTTGAGCTTTAACCAGAAAGCGGTATTTCCCATGGGGCAATCCTGTGTACGATTTTGAATTAAAGACAGGAAGAAGTGTTTCGCTCCAATCATTGTCATATCCTTCCAGTTTTACTGAATATCTGATGTTGTTTTCGTTTATAAATGATTTCCCGGAAAAATAAAAATTCAGGGTGTTTTCATCGTAAGGTATTTCGTTAGTCAGAATTTTTGATAAAATCCCATTTTTAGAACTGATGCTGTCAATTGTTACCGGAACATGGGTGCTAAAGGTATTCTTACTAAAAACCATGGGATTTAGTGTCGACAATCCCTGATCGCTTCCTATCCATAATGTGCCTTCCGAATCTACAAGCCCTGCGCTTCGGTTTGTTTCAACTCCACCAAAACCATTGTCCTTATTGTGGAACAGTAAGGATTTACCGTCCCAGCAATACAATCCATAGTCGGAACCAAACCAGATAATATCTTGTTGCTGAACAATAACATATATAGGTCGCTGGTTTAGTTCATCGAATTTTTTCAATTTCACCATTGAATCGTTTGATAAAGTATAAAGGCCGTCAAGTGTTCCGATAAATTCAGTTCCACTATCATCTTCAAGGTAGCTGTATATGCTGTTTGCTTTTGCGGAGTTTAGGCAATAATATCTTTTGGCTCCGTTTGGTGTAAGTTTTATAATGCCGTTATTGAATGTTGCAATTATTATTTCATCTTTCTTATTTGTGAATAGCTTTCTTATCAGGTATCTCTTATTAATCGTTTTATTTATTGCTTGAGGTATCAACTTATTATTCTTATACAAGAAAATTTGTGTGTTGGTTGATACCCAAAGATTACCTGAGTTATCCCTAAGTACAGATGTAAAATTTGTCTTGATATCAATTTCGGTATTATCCCATGTTATTGCCCCATTAGGATACATAATTCCAAATCCCATTTGGTTACCTGCTATATAAATTGTCCCTCGATCATCATGTTCAATATCGAGTACCCTCAATACTTTTTTAATTGTGAATGATTCGGGGAAGTAAAAACAGTTTGTAATGCCATTATCCCAAAAACTTATGCCATTGTTGTGGCCAAAAACATATTTGCCAGGCAAATATTCATCAATAGCAGTAACTTCATTGTCACAAAGTCCATCCTTGGCAGAATAATTAGTAAACATTGAAACTGGTTTTTTACTAATTCCTCTGTGTGTTGTAATCCAGGTATTTTGCTCCCTGTCGGTAAATATTGAAGTAGCCCCTTCTGAAATAAAACCATTTTTCAAACCAATTGGATGAACTGCATGGGTATAAAAATCGTAATACCAACAATATAAGTAATTAGCGAAAAACAAACCACCCATGTTGTCGGGCTCTGCAACCATCAAACTGTCAATTCCTAATGCAAAGTTGATTTTATGATCTATCTTATCATTCAAAATAACATCAATTGAGTTTTCACTAACAATCCAGATTTTTTCATTCAGCGATTCTTTATTTTCAACTGATATCATTAATGGCCGTTGGTTGAGTTGATGGTTCAAATCAATAAAGTTGCCATTGCGAAATGAGAAAATTCCATTTTCAGAATTAATCAATATCCCTGAATTACTGCGTTCAATTGCATATATCGATTTACCAATTTGTGATATTGATGCAATATTCCATTTTTTTCCATCGAAATAGTATAAACCCTTTTTGTTTGTTCCAATAAAACAAAGTGTGTCATTGTTATTTATACTGACCTCAAAACACCGGATTATCTGAATTCCTGTTAATGAATCAGTAAGCTTGAATGGCAACCAGTTTTGTTTGGAATAATGAGAAACAAAAAGAAATGGAAATTTTGATACAGACCAAATGTTTCCGCTTTTGTCAACAGCAAGCCTGTCGATCATATTATTTCTGTATTCTTTTGAGGCATAATCCGATTCCCAGTTTATTCCATCGTAACGGCTTACGCCAATTCGTGTGGCAAACCACATATCGCCCTGCTTGTCCTGGACGGCATCCAAAACATACGAGCTTATCACTCCATCGCTCTCGGTGTAGTGGTGATTAAGAAAACTTTGACCACTTAAAGACTGAATTAAGACATTAACACAGATTAATGCTAAAAAAATATGTTTGTTCCTTTTCACCGAAGATTTAGATTAGCCCCCTAAATTTCCAATAAATATAAGCAAAAGTCATTGGAAATATCAAAACCTTTGATAGAAATTGAATTCTAATTGACAAACATCACTTTATTATCCAATAAGTAGAATATTACTGAGTTGGTGTTGTTATTTTGCTTTGGAACGATTGTCTGAAATCCTCCCATTTTTCAGTTTTATAATTGTTGTCACCAATAAAATGCAGAATAGGTTCAACACCCGCCGGGGTCATATATCCGTTTACTTTATTAATTACTTTCGAGTTTTCGTCGAAGTAAACCAGGGTTGGGTAGAACATTTTTCCGTTTAACAGCGCAATAGGAAGTTGATGAGGATAATTTGGAGCTTTCATTTCATTAATAAATACCTGTTCGCCAACGGTTATCGTATCGGTTCGTTCTACTTCCAGCTTAACAGCATAAAAATTCTGGTTAATATAATTAGCAATTTCAGGATGTGTTAGGGTAAGTTTGTTCATGACTTCTGAACCCCGGTTGTATTTTGAGTAAATATTGATTAAAACTTTTCTTGATTCAGTTTTATTCTGGGCAAGAGCCTCTTCAAAATCCATCCAGTTAATTATTTCGGTATGTGCTTTTTTCTGCTGGAATACTTCCTCGAAAGCTGCTTTAAAATCATCATACGGTGCCGATCGCTGGATGCGTTCCGCAAAATAAACCAATATGGGTTCAATTTTATCTGGTGTCAGAAAGCCTGGTACTGGGCTGATATTAAACTGGTCGTCGATGTAAACTATTGAAGGATACGACATTTTTCCCCTCAGTAAATAAATGGCAAGATCGTGTGTCGGGCGCCTGCCTTCACCTTTATTAATATATGTTTTTCCTTTATAGACGACCGTATCCTTGCGCTCGGCATTAAACTTTACAGGATAGAAATGAGTATTAATAAATCCGGCAATACCAGGATGAGCAAAGGTTTCGGCATCCATTTTTTTGCACCATCCACACCAGTCGGTATACATGTCGATAAAAATAGTCTTGGGTTGCTTTTCCTGTAAGGCAACCGCCTCTTTAAAAGTATACCATTTTATCTCACCTGCTTGTCCGGGATTATTTGGTTTTGCTTGTTCCAGTTGGGAATAACTTAAATGAACAATCAGATTTGCTAAGACGAATAAAATGATCCTGGTTTGCATGTGAGAAAAATTTAGTTAACATTCATGTTTGCATTGACTTATGTCTTTTAAAAAAAATTACCGGTAGTTACTCGCATTAAAATGCTCCTGAGCTTCCATGTCGATCCGGTTGTTGCCTCACACTAATAAGATTTAAAATGGTGTTCGGCGAACCGACTAAAGGAGCTTTCGATACCTTTATAAAACTTCCTATGAGTAACCCTCTTTAAAACAAATGTCTAAGATAATTGCCTATTTATTTATTTGTGTCCTCTTGTCTTATTTCCTTTTAAATAATGTTTTTCTTAATGAGGGTTTATGTTGGCTAAAATAGTCGCTTTACAATGGAAAACAAAATAATCAGAATTGATTTAATCCTATACGAGAGACTCTAAAAATTACTCTTATTTTGATCTTAATAAAACCAATGGGGATAAAATAATAAGAAAGAATGATACACCTGCCAGTGAAATACCTAAGCCATATAAATCGGCCATCCAGCCAATTAATGGGGCTATGAGGGCGGCTAAAAGTGAAATTGCCTGTGACTCAACAGAAAGGATGGTGGCCAGAATGTTCTTTTCAAAAAGATCGGTTACCAGCGATACAGCCATTGGTTTGCGTAAATTTTCGACAAGGAAAACAGGAAAAAAGAATACCACAGCAATTGCAGGATAATTTAGATAATAGAATAATCCTGCTAAAAAACCTGATCCTAATCCTGTAATTAAACTAATGTTTAGCGGAATAGTGAGGCTTTTGAATTTATCTGAAATTCTCCCCGATCTTCTTGACGAAAATGAGGTAAGCAGAAAAATGAAAAAATATATAAAACCAACCAGCAGTGCTGTTCTCTTCTCGTTTTCAAAATACAGGAAGAAAGGCAAACCTAAAGCCAGGCTTTTTATTATGGGTTGAAGAAAATCGCGTGAAGCCTTGTAGTATCCGCTAAAAAGCGATAGGCTTCCCATGGCCTTAAAAACTTCGAGCGACGAAAAAGATTTAAGTAGGTTTTTGAGGACATCCTTGAAGGATATAAGTATCCGATCTTTGCTGAAGCTTCCTCTTTCGCCATCCAAAACCTTGGGGTAGGAAATCATTAGTAGCAGGTCAAGTATATAAGGGATGCTTGTAATCAAGAAAATGAGGCTATAGTTACCCGAGTAAAAGACAATACCTGCTGCAACAAGTGAAGAAATGGCCGATCCCATTTGCGACCACGAACGGGTATGTCCATAATAGTGTACTTTTTGATTTTCCCAACCCTTTATTTTCAGGTACTCAAAAATCATGGCTTTGTGTGTGCCCGAACGGAATGCGCTTCCTATTGAGAAGAAAAACATGGCCACAACAAACAAGGCAAAGGAGGATGAGAAATAGAATATCAGAAAAGAAATAATGTAGGCAACGAACGATTGGATCATGGTTTTGCGACGGCCTAAGATATCGGCAATCAACCCGGTGGGTATTTCCAGTATATTGGTAACAATTTCGCGGATTGAGTATAGAATGCCAATTTCAAGAAAATTCAATCCCTTTTCCAGAAAGAACAATACCAGAAAAGCCTCGAAAAACTTTAGGTTTTTCAGAAAACCATAGGTACAGAACTTGGCGTATTGTAGGTCTTTAGTGAAAGTTTGAGGCATTTCTACATTATTTACTTATGTTAAG
>CAYLZH010000067.1:16202-18657 GCA_964388245.1 uncultured Bacteroidales bacterium | reverse complement strand
AGTTCAACATATTGATTGAAATTTGTCAGAAGGATATATTTTCCGATTTTATCAAGAGCAAGAGCAGTACAGCGCGGTAACCAGTTTTCGACTATTTCGGTTTTCGTTTTCATAACATTTAGAATTAACCTATCTCAAAGAAAAGAAATTTGATTGATAATACTCTCATGATTGTTAAAGGTTTCTATAAGCAGATATTTTTAGTGAAATCAAAAGCAAGGGAGTTTTTTTCTAATTGTTTTTAGGGCTATTTTCTGTAGCAACTAAGAGTCGAGTCTAAAAAGTAGATTTTTGCTCAAATCAAGGCTGAGATGATTTTTGATCCGCAGTTAACTTTATGTTAATGAGGAGTCGAAAATTATCGACAACGCTGAGTTGAGCGATAAAGATGCTTTTTAGACCGGGCTCAACTATTTATAGACAATAACCAGGCGAGGATTAAAATTTACAATAGAATAGGGCAAAATTGCGGTGTTATCGATGTACAGGACTTCCAGCCTTTTTAACTTTTGCAAGGATTCCGGAATTTGCAGCATAACTCCACTGTGTGCCACATCCAGCTCAATAAGATTCGAAAGTAAGCTTAATTCATCGGGCAGCCCGGACAGGTTGTTCTTCCCGACATATAAAAATTTCAAACTCCAGCATTGGCCAATTTCAACCGGTAATTGCTGAAGCTGGTTCCGGTTAAGTCTTAACTCTTCGAGTTTGTTTAGTTTGCCGATTTCCGAAGGCAGGCTGTTTATCTGATTGTACTGTAATGATAATATTTTAAGGTTTTTCAGATTGCCAATTTCAGGCGATACAAAAGTTATGTCATTGCCATCAAGAACGAGTTCCTGCAGGTTTGGAAATGCATAAACATCCTGAGGAATTTCTTTTAATCCCTGCCTGTGCAGAACAAGCTTCTCGACTGCAAACGGATCTTTGCGAGCCTCTTCGAGAGAAATAAATTTGTTCAATTTTCTTATCACCTTTAACTCACTAATGTAAATTGTGGCCGATACCTGGAAGGTTTTGTAATCATGGCCTCTGGGATTTACCCGATAGTGTGCCTCAAGGTCCATCCCTTGCATTAGTGCCACCGACATTCCCAGTTGTAATTCATATTGTGTTGAAAATCCCCGGGTAACATACCACCGGTAATCAGTATAATAAGAATCATAATACTGTTTTACCTTTGAGTTTATTAATCCCGATCGTTGAACTCCTGCACTAAATTTAACCCTGTTGCCAGCTTTGTACCTGGCAAGCAATTGCAAATCGAAATAATCGTTCCTGTACTCCAGCAAATTGTCAACGGAATTTACTCCACGCCGTGCATAGCCGGCACCTAAACGAAGAGAGAAATTATTTCTGATTGCTGTTTCAACATTGAGCCCCACATTTGGTTGAGGCAAGGTGGATACCATTACAGAATCGATATTAAGATGGCTAAAATTAAATCCTCCGTTAATGCCAACAAGATATCCCTTGAAGGTACGTCGCTGAATTTGTGCTGATCCTACATCATGAAACAGAGAAATAAGACCAATAAGTATGAAAAGATATCTCATGAATAATTGATGATGTCTTCTAATAATCAAATTGATGACAAAATAGCAAGACTTTTTTGAACAATGGGCAAATAGTTTAATAAAATTGAGTTTTTCAGCTTGGGATTTATCTTGATATTTGTGATTTGAAACAAGTGTTATGGAATTATTAAAACTTCCTTCTTATCCTTTTAGGTTGAAGAAGGAAAACAAAAGGCAGTTTATTTTCGATGCTTTCAGAAGAAAATTTGTTGCACTAACACCCGAAGAATGGGTTCGGCAGCATTTTGCAATGTACATGGTAAACGGACTGAACTACCCCCAAAACCTTTTGTCGGTAGAGTATACACTTGTTTTCAATACCCTTAGAAAAAGGTGTGATATTGTAGTTTTCGACCGGACAGGAAAACCTGTTGTTATTGTTGAATGTAAAGCCCCGTCGATTGCAATAAATCAGCGTACTTTCGACCAGATTGCAACCTATAACCTTCAGTTGAATGTGCCGCTTTTAATTGTTACAAATGGCTTGAATCATTATTGTTGTAGTATGAACCGGGAAACTAAAACGTATACATTTTTGCAGCAGATCCCTGAGTTTAGCACACTTAATCTGTATAAACAGGCCTAACAAAAGCCAGGGTTAACCTGACAGCATATTTAGCCGAGCTTAGTTTTTATTTCCGTAAGCATGAATCTGGTCATACTCTCAAGATCGTATTTATAATTTAGTCCCCAGTCGTCTATGGCCACACTATCGTCGATACTTGCCGGCCAGGAATCAGCAATGGGTTGACGGAAATCGGGTTTATAGCTTATTTCGAATTCAGGCATTAGTTTTTTAATTTCTGCTGATAGCTCCCCCGGATTGAAACTGATTCCTGCAACATTATAGCTCGAATGAATGCTAAGCTTCGATACAT
>CAYLZH010000067.1:0-16192 GCA_964388245.1 uncultured Bacteroidales bacterium | reverse complement strand
TACATCAGCTTCCATTAAATCGATGGTGGCATTAATGGCATCTTCCATAAACATCATTGGTAATGAGGTGTTCTCGTTTAAAAAACACTGGTATTTTCCATGTTTTACTGCATCATAAAAAATTTCGACAGCATAGTCTGTTGTGCCACCTCCGGCTTCGGTTTTGTAACTAATCAGGCCGGGATACCTGATACTTCGAACATCAACTCCATAGCGGTTAAAGTAATATTCACACCATCTCTCGCCTGCTAGTTTACTGATCCCATATACCGTATTGGGTTCCATTATGGTTAACTGCGGAGTATTATGTCGTGGAGTTGTAGGGCCAAAAACAGCTATCGAACTTGGCCAAAAAACCTTCTTGATTTCATCAACTTCACGAGCCAGATCGAGAATGTTCATTAGGCTTTGCATATTAATATCCCAGGCCTGGATGGGTAGTTTTTCTGCATTGCCGGAAAGTACAGCCGCAAGATGATAGATTTGTGTGATTTTGTTTCTGATTACAAAATGGATCAACCTTTTATTGTCCATTACATCCACTATTTGAAAGGGGCCGCTGTTAATTATGTAGTCGGGTGCAGTTTTAATATCGGTAGCAAAAACATTTTCGCTTCCGTACATATCCCGAAGTTTCATTGTTAGCTCTGAGCCAATTTGACCGGAACAACCAATTATCATAATTTTTTCCATTGTTTTGTTTTTTCTGAAAATGATTATCACAAAATTACTATTTTATCAGGCTGATTTGGCTTTTGAAACATATTATACAACATAAATATTTTGGCCATGAAAACAATTACAGAGCTCGACTATCAGGAAAGAATAAACAAGGTGTTATTGTATATAAACAATAACCTGAATGAAAAGCTCGATCTTGAAGCCCTGGCCAGGGTTTCAAATTTTTCTGTTTTTCATTTTCACCGGATAATGCGGGCATCGATCAAAGAGCCTTTGGGAATGTATATTTCGCGGCTACGGCTCGAAAATGCTGCCCGCTTGTTAAAATACTCCGAAGAACCGATTACCGATATAGCGTTCAGGATTGGATACGAAAGTGCCGCATCGTTTACCAAGGCTTTTAAACGACGGTTCGAAGTTTCTCCGTCAAGTTTTCGTAAACATCAGAATTTTTATGGTGATATACTTTCTGAAGAAGAACAAAAGAAAAACTTATTGCTTGATCCCCAAATCGCTAATATACCAGATCGTAAAGTAATTTTTATTCGCTCAATTGGCGATTATAAAAGTGAAGCAACCGGCCAGGCCTGGATGGATTTAATCGGCTTTGCCAAAGAAAAAAAGCTTTTTGGATGGAAGACTGAAATGCTTGGAATTGGACATGACGACCCAACCATTACACTTGATCATTTTTGCCGCTATGATGCATGTATCACCATATCAAAAGATATTAAACCGGAGGGTAGGGTAGGAGTTCAAACAATTTCCGGTGGCAGGCACGCCATTTTCAGGTACAAAGGGCCATACGAAAACCTTGGGGCTGTTTATAATACCATCTTTGGGAAATGGTATCCCCGCTCGGATTTTGAGTTAAGGGATTTTCCTGTGGTTGAAAAATATTTAAACAATCCTGAAAAGACCCGTCCTCATAAACTGTTAACCGAGATATGTGTTCCGGTTAAGTAACAAGATTTAACAATTAACTGCTTTGTTTGTTACTATCCCGATTATTTATCGATTAAGTACCTTTGTACCAAAACTATTTAGAATGAACATCAGAAAAGAAGATATTGAAATTATGGCTCCGGTTGGTTCGTGGGAATCCCTGCAGGCAGCAATACAGGGGGGAGCTAATTCAATATATTTTGGGATCGAACAATTAAATATGCGAAGTAAATCATCGAATAACTTTACTACTGATGATTTACAGGAAATAGTTGAAACCTGTAAAAAGCATAATGTAAAAACGTATCTTACGGTAAACACAATAATTTATGATCACGACATCGAATTAATGAAACGTATTGTTGATGTTGCCAGGTCGAACGATGTTTCAGCAATTATAGCTTCCGATATGGCTGTTATCAATTATGCTTATGACAAAGGTGTGGAAATTCATGCATCAACGCAATTGAATGTTAGCAATATTGAATCCTTGAAATTTTTTGCCCGATTTTGTGATGTTATTGTGACTGCCCGCGAACTTAGTTTAATGCAGGTAAAGAAAATTACGGAGCGCATCGAATCAGAAAAAATTACCGGACCATCAGGAAAACCTGTCAGGATTGAAGTTTTTGCGCACGGAGCATTATGTATGGCAGTTTCGGGTAAATGTTATTTGAGTTTACACGAACAAAACTCATCGGCCAACAGAGGTGCCTGCCGCCAAACCTGCCGGAAAGCCTATACTGTAACAGAAAAGGAGTCAGGTAATCAGCTGAATATTGATAATGAATACATCATGTCGCCCAAAGATTTAAGTACAATTTCGTTTATTGATAAAATCATCGATGCCGGAATAACCGTATTAAAAATTGAAGGAAGAGCAAGGGCTCCCGAATATGTAAAAACAGTTAGCCTGGTATATCGAGAGGCAGTTGATGCTTATATCGATGGGAACTATACACCGGACAAAATTAAACGCTGGGAAGAAAAATTGTCAACCGTCTTTAACCGGGGATTTTGGGATGGATATTACCTTGGAAGGAAAATGGGAGAATGGAGCAAACAATATGGTTCGCAGGCCACAAAACGTAAAATATATATCGGGAAAGGAATGAATTATTTTTCAAAGATTAACGTGGCAGAATTTCTGCTCGAAGCCGGAGATCTTAAAAATGGCGATGACATAATAATTACCGGTCCAACAACCGGGGTTATCGAACAAAAGATTGATGAAATGCGTGTTGATCTGAAAAAAACCGAATATGCCGGTAAAGGTGTAAAAGTATCAATTCCGGTTCCTGAGAAAATCAGGCCTTCAGATAAAATTTATAAAGTAGTGGATACAACCACCGATTTATTACAATAAGCTATTGCTGAAATATTAATTGAAATTCTATTTTTTGCTCCAGATCCAGGCAGTAGGGAATCCCTTTTTGCGATACAAACTCAGTTTTTCGAGTGCTTCAGCTTTATTTTCAAAACCTTCCAAAGCAATCCGGTGACGACCTTTATTAGGATCTAAAATGAACGAATCGAATCCTTTATTTCTGATTTCATTTGAAACACGTTCGGCTTCGTTACGATATCGGCAACTTGCACCAATTATAAAATAACGGAACTCGACTGTTTGATCATTGTTCTTTTTAAATGCCGTGAATGCATTTTCAAGATTGTGGTATGTAATATTTATCGGAAGCGATTTTTCGACTTTTTTTGCCTTTGTGTTTTCAGGCATATGTTTGGAAAATAAAGCAACAGGACTTAAGCTCAATATTTCCTTTCCCTGTCCGTTCTTGAATACTTTTTGGTGAACTGGCAGGAATCCAAGTGCCAAAATCATGGGGCTTGCAATAAGTACTCGTTTTAAAATCTTTTTCCTGTTTACAGAACTTGGTTTCAGGTCGGTAAATGCAATATCTTTTCTTTTGATCTTTGTCAGCGATTCATCTATTGCCGGGAAATGAAATGATGAAAAACCATAGGATTCAAGCAGGAAATTTGTTGAAATATCTGGTTCGAATTGTAGGTTTTTGTTTTCATCAAAGTGAAATGTACCAATACCATCAAAGCTGGCTCTGTTGCCATTCCTCAATTTTTCGTTGCTTGTTTTTACAAAGCCGGTAACCAATTCTTTCGATTCTGAATAATCGATGTTTTCGACACGTGCGATATAATTTATCAGAAGGCCATCGTTTTGGATCAACTGTCGGTTGAACAGGATATTTTTTCGTGGCGGGTAAAACGAATTATTCTTAAAATCGATTTTTGCTGAATGATAATTGCTGACAAAGCCTCCGAAATCCGGAAGTATCACACATTCATGCTGGTATAGCAGTTTATTGATGTATTTCGAAATGTCCAATTATCTAAAAATTAAAAACATTAACATTAATATCCTAAACAAAAATAGCAATTCGAAGCGAACATGAAAATAAAAGCAACGACTGAAAACGTCTGTATTTTATGGCACATAGGGCATCTTGTTTAAAATGAGCAGGAAAAAATATTAAAAGTTATTAACAATTCGCGCCTCGGTTGTTGATAACTTAATCTATACTTTTGCCAATTGAAATCAAGACAAGATTATGTTTAGCGTCTAATAAAATCGAATCAACAATAATAAAATTGAAAGTAGGTTATTAAAACTGAAAATCAGAAAACAAGAATCAGAAATGTCAAATGTTAAATTACTTTGGGTCGATGATGAAATCGATCTGTTAAAACCACAAGTTCTTTTTCTCGAATCGAAGGGGCATAATGTATCAACAACAAACAACGGCGACAGTGCTATTGAAATGGTACAGCAGGAAAGTTTCGATGTCGTTTTTCTCGACGAACAAATGCCCGGGCTAAGTGGTTTAGAAACACTAAATCAAATTAAACGCATTTATCCTGCCCTGCCTGTGGTTATGATAACCAAGAGCGAAGAGGAATCGATAATGGACGAGGCTATAGGATCAAAAATTGCTGACTACCTGATAAAGCCGGTTAATCCCAAACAGATACTTTTATCCATTAAAAAAATTGTTGACAAGAAAAGATTAATAACACGGAAAACAACCTCGGAATACCAGTCGGAGTTTAGCCAAATAGGCATGATGATCAATGATTCGTTATCATATACCGACTGGATCGATGTCTATAAAAAGCTGGTATATTGGGAACTGGAGTTAGACCGGTCGAGCGATTCGGCAATGGATGAGGTTTTAAGGATGCAAAAAAATGAAGCCAATAAGACTTTTGCCCGCTTTATTGAGAAGAACTATTGCGACTGGTTTTCCATGGATATTGGCGAACGTCCGTTACTTTCGCCCAATATTTTCAAGCACCGGATCTTTCCTTTGGTTGAAGAAAACGAAAATGTAATAGTAATCCTGATTGATAATCTGCGATTTGACCAGTGGAAAACCTTACAACCCGCTGTCAGGGAGATGTTTTCGGTTGAAAAGGAAGAATTATTTTACAGTATACTCCCAACAGCTACTCAGTATGCCCGTAACGCCATGTTTGCCGGACTAATGCCCTCAGAGATAGCAAAGTTATATCCATCTTTATGGCTTAATGATGATGAGGAAGGAGGAAAAAACCTTCACGAGGAAGAACTGCTCGAGAAACAAATTCAACGATTAGGAAAAAAAATAAAGTTCAGCTACGATAAAATAACCAACCTGAAATCGGGAAAAAAAATGGTTGAGAATTTCAATAACCTGATCAACAATCAGCTTTCGGTTGTGGTTTATAATTTCGTTGATATGTTGTCGCACGCCCGTACCGACAGCGAGATGATCCGGGAACTGGCCGGTGATGAATCGGCCTACAGGTCAATTACATTAAGTTGGTTCGAACATTCGGCGTTGCTTGATTTTATGCAAATTGCAGCACAGAAAAAAATAAAAATAATAATTACTACCGATCACGGAACCATCAGGGTAAATGATCCCGTTAAAATTGTTGGCGATAGAAATACAACCACTAACTTAAGGTATAAAGCAGGAAGAAACCTGAACTACAAGACAAAGGAAGTGTTTGATATCAAAAAGCCAGAACAGGCCTATTTGCCTAAGAGCAATGTAAGTACCTCATATGTGTTTGCCCGGAATTATGATTTTTTCGCCTATCCGAACAATTATAATTACTATGTGAATTATTACAAGAATACATTTCAGCATGGGGGTATTTCGTTGGAAGAAATGATTATTCCTCTAATCGTACTAAATCCTAAGTAGCAGTAAGCAAAGTGCAAAACTCATTATCAGAATAATTAAAATTAACAATGAGTCAAATATTTCAGATTGAATCATTAGCGAAGCTGGGAGATGCAGCAAAGTGGTTGATTGAAACCTGCTCCGACAAAAAATTATTCGCATTTTACGGGCATATGGGGAGTGGAAAAACCACCTTCATAAAATCGGTATGTGAAATGCTTGGTGCCTTAGATACAGTTAACAGTCCTACTTTTGCTATTGTTAATGAGTATTATTCCGAAGCAAACGGATGGCTCTATCATCTCGATTTATATCGCATCAACAAGGTAACAGAAGCGCTCGATTTTGGAATCGAAGAATATCTTTCAAGTAACAGCTATTGTTTTTTAGAATGGCCCGAAAACATTGAAGATTTATTGGATTCAGATATTCAGAAAGTATATATTACTGTAATAGAAGATAATAAGAGACAGATAGAAATTCATTAGTTTTTGGATTAGAAAATTTACCTTTGTGCAATTCTTAGTAGAACAATTATTGAATTGTTCAATTATTATTAGTTTTGGTTGATTCAAAAACATAGCATGTTGAAAAAGATCATTCTTGTTGCAGTTTTTATTTCGATTTGTTTTTTTGCCGATGCCCAGCGCAAGAAAGTTTTAAATACTCCCAAATACGACCTTGATCCTTTGCATTTTGGTTTTACCGTGGGATTCAATACTATGGATTTTGATATTTACAATTCAAAATTCATCAATAATTTCGATACGGTATATTCTGTCAATACATTAAGACAGGCTGGTTTTAATCTTGGAATTGTTTCGAACCTGCGATTAATGCCCTACCTCGATCTTCGCTTTTTGCCCGGTATTTCTTTTGGCCAGCGAAACCTGGAATACCTGGTTCGTACCAATAGCGGTTTTTCCAAACGAGTAATGAAAATTGAATCAACTTTTCTTGAGTTTCCACTCGAAATAAAATACAAAGCCAAGCGGATAAACAACTACAGACCTTATTTAATTGCAGGTCTAAACTACAGGCTCGACCTTGCCGCACGAAAAGAGATTAAGGAAGAGGAAAAACCAATGATACTTCTCGAACGCGATGACCTGTATTATGAGTTAGGTTTTGGTGTCGATTACTACCTGCCATTTTTTAAATTCTCAACTGAGATAAAATATGCCGTTGGTTTAGTAAATATTATTCGTCCTGATGGAACCGAATACTCTCGGGCCATTGAAAAAATGATTTCGAACATGGTTGTCGTTTCATTTCATTTTGAATAGGTGATACCTTTAAAAAACTCTGTGTAATAGCTTTTTAGCTGTATCACAGTGATACACAGAGAAGAAACAAAGTTACACAGAGAAATAATAGATTGTGTAATGTATTCATATTCTGACTACTACAAAAGGTGTGTTCAGTGCGAAACTTGAGTTAGCAATTATTAAAATCTTACTTAACAACAAGGCTTTTCACTACTCGTCCATAATCCGACTGAATGGAAAGGAAATACTGTCCGGCAGCAATATACTCAGGTAAAATCATTCTAAGCTCGCTGTTTCCTGATGAAATAATTTCCCTTGAAAGTTCACAAATTATCTCGCCACTTATGCTCAAAAGTTGAGTTGTGATCTGGCTTTCATGCTTCATTAAGATTTCAACAGAAACCTCAGTGCTTGCCGGATTTGGATAAACTATTTTGACTTTAAATTTATCGGTAACAGGAATTAATTCGGGGATGGCTATTGTGGGCAAACAGTGATCAGTAATTGCAACATAAACTTTTGGTCCCAGGTTATCGCGGCCATCCGACCAAATGGAGAAAGTTTTACAACCGTAACGGTCCGAGGTTTCGTAATCGCCAAAAAAAGCTGATGGAACCAACGGATTGGTGCTGGCTGGATAATCCTGGAAATAAGTTGAATCTCCGGCAACATAAAACGGCTCATCGAAATTTGATCCTCCATCAACTGATTGAACCGTAAAATAAGTTCCTGCATCATTTTCATCAAGAGAGTGTCCTGAAATAGTTATTTTACCGACTTCGTTTATTGCAATGGTAGGCATTAATATTTGATCGATTGTATCGGCAAAGAATGTTGAAATATCGATGGGATTGCTCCAGCTTACACCAAAATTTGCCGATGAGCTATAGTAGCCCTTAACCATTGTTCCTTCAAACGAACTCCAAACCACGTGAAGGCTGTTGTTAGTTTTATTGATGGCAAGACTCGGAACCGGATTTTCCCTTCCATGAACAAATGGTGTGGTATTCATTTCATCGTAGCTAACAGCAGCAATTTCAACGGGTGTGCTAAACGAAATACCCCCATCGGCAGACATACTGTGCATTATTTTGTCATTATCAAGATCGCCATAAGTTATATGAACATTTCCAAGGCTGTCGACTCGTACGTTGCCAAACTGGACATTATCATTGGGCGAAACCGGTGCATTAAAAACAGCAAATGTATTGTTTCCGGCCCGTTTATATTTACATATCATACCGTTTCCTGACAGGGGTGTAACATTGTTCGGAATAAACAGGCCGGAACAATATAAACTCCCATCGAAAGGTCCGCCCGAGCGGTCGACATCGAACCAGGGCCGGTCGAAGATCCCATCGCCTAAGGTTCCTAGGTTGCCCGACAGAAGATTAATATCGCCTTTAGCCATTAAATGGTCATCGCCGGATTCAAGCAGAAAACTAGCACCTTTGTCATTGCTCCATGCCCAATAAACCAAAAACATACCATCGAAGGTGGTCATGTTCAGGCCAAGGTAAATCCACGAAAAATAAAGTTTTCCATTGCTGTCGAATGCAAAAATTGGATCGCCGCCTCCACCAATCATCATATTTGTACTATCGGCATCAAAAACAGAATCAGTACTGAATGAACTAAGTTCCCAGCTTTGGCCACCATCAAGCGAATAGTAGACAGGAAATACCAGGGCTGGATTTCCTCCGAATTCCATATAGCTTAATACAATGTTGTTACTATCAGTTGGGTTGATCAGAATAAACGGCTCTCCTTCTTCTGATGAACTGCTAAAATTGTCAGTAACTTTATGTTCAATCGCCGATTCCTTTAATGCCTTTGGAAATTTTAAACAGTCTGTATAGTCATTAGTTTGCGTTAATCTGAACTTTTCTTTCAGGATGTTTTGGATTTTTTCATTTTTATCGCTTTGCGAAAACAAAACCGTTAGCTGTGTAAACATTACAGCTACAAGGAGAAAAGCTTTTTTCATGATTCAATAATTTGGTTTGTGGCAAATCTACATTTTATTCACTAAACACAGATTTCAAAAATGTACTGCATCGAAATCATCGTATCTTTAACCTTTTTTTTCAATGGGAACATTTGTTCTTTTTATCACTTTTGATTGAATAATATGGATGGCCATCTGGCAGTAATATTATATAAGCACCGGAATTTCGGATATATTGCATCGCCTTTTTTGATACGACAAAAGAAGGGCAAAGAGTTTTTTGTTATCGAAGAACGAATTGACCCGGTAAATATTGAGTATTTTGATTTTGATAATGCCCAGCAAAACATTATCAGAAAATGCGATGATATGAGCGACAAATGCATCGTAAAAGTGTTCGATAAAAAGAAAAAAGGATTTACGGCTTTTTTTAAAAACCTGACAAGGGATATTATTGAAAACCATATTCAGGCATACATTGAGCGAAGACTATCGGTTGTTCTTGACCTGGTGCGCGAACACGAAATACCGCTTTATATGGTATCGGAACGGAGCAAAACCCTTTTTCCCGAAGATTGTTTGATTACCAGCAAACAATCGGCACAGGCTCTTTTTAATTTCATTAAAACCGATGAGAGTTTTCACTATTTTCTTAGCATCGATCATCCTGAACAAGATATTATTCTGACAGGGAAACCTGGACAAATTCTGGTAAATATGCCCTGTTATCTTATCCTGGAAAATTATTTATACCACTTCGAGGATATCGACGGAAAAAAACTTAAACCATTTTTTCAGATTGATTATGTTACAATCCCTAAAACGGCCGAAAAAAAATATTTTGAGACCTTTGTTTTTAACAGTCTGAAAAAGTACAAGGTAAAAGCGCATGGGTTTCTTGTAGAGGACGTTCAACCAAAACCAGAAGGTATTTTATCTCTTGAAAAAAATCTGAATAGTACGCCTGTTTTTATTCTGAAGTTTCAGTATTCAACTGAAGTTGTATTAAGCCGTAACAGTCTGACAGAATGTTATGTTGATATGATCAGGGAGAACGGAACCTATCGTTTTTCGCGGATTTCACGAAACCATGATGAAGAAAATAAAGTTGCCCAAAACCTTTCGAACCTGGGATTGCTGGAGTTTCAAAATGGCCAGTTTATGCCCAGGGGAACGGATGTGGAAAAAGGAAGCATTTATCATTTTGTAGAATGGCTTAGCCAAAAAAAGGAAATGCTCAGTAAAATGAATATCAGGATCGAGCAGTTTGAAATTGGGAAAAAATTTGCACTTCATATTCCAAATTTAAAATTTGAGGTTAATAATAAAATCGATTGGTTCGATGTGCATGCGACCGTCCAATGTGGCGAATATTCATTCCCATTTGTAGAATTAAGGCAACATATCTTAAAAGGAATCCGGGAGTTTCTTCTGCCCAATGGCGAGTTTATTGCCCTACCCGACGACTGGTTTGTGAAATATGATGATCTCTTTACTTATGCAAGCGATTCGTCGGATGTATTAAAATTGAAACGACATCATGTAGGTGTATTACAGAAAACCTATATAGGGTCATCAACATCGTATATCGAAAAAATAAAAAGTATTGGAAATTTGTTTGCCCTGCCAGATGTAGGCCTGCCGAAAAAACTTAAAGCAAAGCTCCGTTCGTATCAGGCCGAAGGATTTAGCTGGTTATATTTTCTTCAGGCGAACAATTTTGGAGGATGCCTGGCCGATGATATGGGCCTCGGGAAAACCCTGCAAACCCTTACTCTCCTGCTTAAAACAATTAAACCAAAAGGAAAACTGAGACCTGGAGGAGAGAAGCATGCAACGGCAGTTCAGTTAAGTTTGTTCGATCAAACCGGTACTGATGAAAATAATGATGTTATTGCGTACCGGAGTCAGGCAAGTATGATTGTGATGCCCGTTTCACTTATTCATAACTGGGAAAATGAGATAAAGAAGTTTACTCCATCACTAAAGGTTTATAAGTACATTGGTCCAAACCGGGCAACCTACCGGTCGGTGCATAAAACTTTTTATAATTACGATATCATCCTAACTTCGTATGGGGTTGTAAGGAATGATATTGATTACTTGCGCGATTACAAATTTTTTTATGTTATCCTTGATGAAAGCCAGTATATAAAAAATCCAGATTCAAAATCGTACAAGAGTATTACTCAGGTTGATTCCCTGCACAGGCTTGTATTAACCGGCACGCCAATCGAAAACTCGCTAAAAGACTTTTGGTCGCAGATGAATTTTGTGAATCCCGGCTTACTTGGAAATCTTGAATTTTTCAAAAAAAGGTACATTTTACCAATTGAAAAAGGACAGAGCAAGCCAAAACAGGAAAACCTGAAAATGCTCATTCAACCTTTTGTTTTAAGACGCACAAAGCAGGAAGTTGCCAGCGACCTGCCTCCGCTTACCGATCAGCAATATTATGTAAGCATGACTGCTGAACAGGAAGAAGTCTACAGGAATGAGAAAAACCGTGTCAGGAACAGTATAATCGAAAGCATCGAGCAAAAGGGCTACCAGCAGTCGGCAATGTTTATTTTGCGTGGCCTTATACGTTTACGGCAACTGGCAAATCATCCACTGTTAATCAATGAAGATTATAAAGATAATTCTGGTAAGTTTGATGAAGTGTGCAGAATGATTGAAAATCTTATAGCCGAAAAACACAAGGTGTTAATCTTTTCTGGTTTTGTGAAACATCTCAAAATTTTTGCTGATTATTTCGATCAAAACAAATGGGAATACGCAATGCTTACCGGACAAACCAGAAACAGAAAGCAAGTGATCGACCAGTTTCAGAATAACGAGGAAAACAGGTTGTTTCTGATATCGATAAAAGCCGGAGGCGTTGGCTTAAACTTAACTGCTGCCGATTATATTTTTATTCTCGATCCGTGGTGGAACCCGGCCGTGGAGCTACAGGCAATTAACCGGGCACATCGAATAGGGCAGGATAAAAAGGTTTTTGTTTACCGGTTTATTACTGAAAATTCTATTGAAGAAAAAATTCAACTGCTTCAGGGCAAAAAATCAAAACTGGCCGATACCTTCATCAATTCAAACAATCCATTTGCAAACCTCGATCAGAATAACCTCATGGAACTTTTACAATAGCACAAAACTGTTTTTCTGATAAAACTTTGTGCTTGATCAATTGACAAAAATCTTTCTGGATCCATAAAATTCGTTCCTGATAACCTGAATAAGATAAATCCCATCAGCCAAAGGCTTCGGAAACGAAACATGTTTGTTTGCTGATTTTATCGATGAAATCTGTTTTCCATGTATATCGAAAAGGATTATTTGTGCAGGATCGTTGGTATCATTTTCAAAAATGATATGAAGCTGATTGGTTCCGTTTATGCATTCAAAATTAAGTGCTATGTCAATTTCGGAGATATCAGTAATTACTGAATTGAAATGCAGCAAAAACCTGTCGGGCGAAGGATTACCGGTTAATGTAAATGCGTAATTTGCGATACTTCGAAGATCAACAAGCTGAGTTGTAAAAAGGTCTTCGAGATGAATATCAACTGTTGGATCGAAGCTTTCATCATTGATCGGATATATCTGAAAATTGCTTGCATTTCCGGGATCGAACGAAACAGGTACGGTTACAGCTCCTTGTAGATTTCCCATTACGTTTGTCGATAAAGCGATTCCATTGATTTCAGAATAAATCGAAGGTTTGTAGGTATTTGTTGTAAACCATTTTTCAGCATCGTAGAGCTCGTCGAAATTATTACTTGCATACGAACGAAATGAAACAAGAACTTCATCGCTACCTGATGATGAGGAAATCTTCAGCTTCAATATATCTACAGCATTTGTATTTTTAAATACCGATGCATCGTTGTGAATCCTGACACGATTATCCATTTGTAGGCTTCCGGTTGCTGTGGCCTGCACGAAAAATCCCTGTGCTATTGGTATAATATTGTTGACATTATTTGTTCCGATCCCATTATTTCCAGCTACATAATTTCCATATTGCCCCAGTCCGGGATTCCATATCCAAAGCTGGCTTCCCAGATTTTGGTTGTTCCACCCAATAGTTGCATCCCAGTCGATTGCCGAAGGAAATGGATTTCCTGTAAAATTATAGCCATCTGTTATTTTTGTAGTATTCTGAACCAGGTATGATCCGGAGGCCTTGGTGTTTGGCATTCCCTGATAGAGAGCAACAGACGATCCGTTAAGCCATACAGCATAACCCTGCAGCGGATCTAAAACGGTACCCGGGTTTGTAATGTATGGCCCCCAATTATTGATGCTTTCGTCAAATGGTTTTATGTTGGCACCGGTCAGGAATTGTGTTGTTTGTGCTTCAACTGGCGATGATATATAATGCCATTGATTTTGAATAAGATATTGCTCTACCTGGACTTTGCCATTGCCGGTAATAGTACCGTTGTCTAATAAAGTAGCCTGGGATCCACCGTATGTACGCAGCAGCAGTGTGCCATTCAGAACGAAATTATCATTTACAGTAATATTTGTTCCTGAATTCATTGTAAGCATTGCACTGGTTTCAATGGTCAATTGCTGACATTCCAAATCCGAAGAGAAAACAGGCATATTAGGAGTCCCGGTTGGAATTAATAAGTCCATATCGGAGCGGGGCAGATACCCCTCGTTCCAGTTCATGCAATCGTAAGGATCGCTATCGATGTTGCCTGTCCAGATTGCTGTTTCCGGATAGGGAGGATAACTATTAACATTAACATTTGCCGGAGCCTGGTACGATACTTTTATCCAGCATTTTTGTCCAACGTAGCTTGCCAATGTGTTTCTGACTTTAATATCGAGCCATCCTGTGTTTGCGGCAGTATAACTTCCTGATAAGATTCCTGTTCCGGATTCGCTATCAATTAATGTTCCATCGAGGGAATAAAGCCCAACAGTTAAAGAATAGTTTGAATTCTCCGAGTAGAGAATATAGTCGACATCCTGTCCGGTTTCGACAAAAATTTTACCTGCAGTTCTTTTTTCTGTTGAATTATCAGGAAGTTTTCCTCCCTGGCGTAACGATGAACAATGGTTATCTCCAAGGTCATCATCCATTTCCCATTCCTGCGTGGTAACATTATTCCTTGATGGTTGATATGTTCCCGATATTCCGCTTGGCCCGTAAATACAATAACCTCTCCGACCATTGATGGCACTTCCGTCGCAGGGTGGTGCCCATATTTCGACCCATCCATTGGCTCCAACAGTTTTAGTTCCTGTGTTTGCCCCGGAATAGTCCTCTAATACCGTACCCTGAGTAAAACCTGTTTGCACCCAGCTACCTTGCCAACTGCTCCAGTTATCGTTAATGCCAATAATGGCTTTTGCTTCACGTTCAATTATCAGGAGGTCGGAAGCCTGGTGCCTGACTTTGTATACCCCGCTTTTAAAATCGAGATTTTGATGACACCAAATGATATTTTTGAGATCGCTTCTTGCGGGCAGGTCTGTTGTGTTTGTTGGTTGGTGAGTCCAGCGTTTACCGGTATTACCAATATTAAAAAGATCTTCGAAAAACAATAAAGAATTTCCATCGACTGCAAAAATAATTGCATAGGCAGCCGACATCCGGGCATCTTCAGGATGAATATGTGTAGCCAGTTCATTAGAGCTGTCCCAGCCGGTATAGTTTCCATTGCTATCAACAATAGGACGGAATGTATCGTGTGTGTTTACAAAAGGTATAGTATGGTGAACATAAGTATTATTTACCGCATAATAAGTTACACGTTTCGATTGTTGTGCTCCGGGAATGTACGAAAGGTTATAAGCCCCGCCCTGAGAAACCATATTGTAAACAGCCCCTCGAAAAGAGAAATCCATTGTACCGATCAATGTGTCATTTCCTCCGTTTGATACAGCAACATTATAAACATAACTGTCTAATTCGCCTGTACCGCCAACCCACTCACCAAAATTGAGCATGGTTTCGCCACGGGCAGCCCAGTCGTTGTTGTATTTAATATTCCAGGAAATATCCTGGACAACAAAATGAGGAAAATGCTTAACTGCATCCCATCGAAAACCATCAACATCGGTTTGCTTTACAAACCATTTCAGCCAGTTGCGGGCCTGGTCGCGGTTGTAGTTATTGGCCTGAACCGGATTGTATGTTGCATTGGTGCTTAGCCCGTATCCATTGCCCGTGCCATTTTCGTAATAACCATAGCAAAAATCCGGGCCCCAGGTGGGTGATGACCATTCCTGGTTGTATTCGTTGTGTCCGGAATGTGGGTGGAAATTGTGATAATTCTTCGGCCAGCGGCCTTTGCGGGCAAGATATTCTGTACCACTTTCACCACTTGCAGGTACCGGAGTTTCGTAACACACATACCGGAAATTCTTATAACCGTTATTCGTTACCATTGAGTAATTTGCTTCGGGATCTTGTCCGCCATCACCATAGGAACTTCCCGCGTCAGAAACATGATTTAACACAACATCCTGGATTACCTCGATCCCGTTTGCATGCATAACGGCAATCATGCGGAGAAATTCGTCTTTTGTTCCAAATCATGTTGTTGTTGAGTTTTTCTGAAATTTATCACCTAAGTCGTAATGATCGAATGGTGAATAGCCAACATATCCTGTTTGGGCATTTTTATAGGTTGGAGGAATCCAAACGGCATCAATTCCAAGGTCTTTCAGTCGGGGAGCAAGGTCGGCCAGGTAGTTTGCCCATGAATTGGGATAGTTATTATTCCAGTAATCCCACCAAAATGCTTGTAGAACAACTCGCTTTTCAGTGTTCTGCGAGTGGCTGGTTTGAATTACACTTATACTAAAAATGCTCACAATTAATAAGAACCTAAAACATTGTTTAATGCTCATCGCAAATCTCCTTTATAAAATAAAATGTAAAAATAATAAAAAAGAAACACGTAAATGCAAAATAACCAGTAATTTAGATGCTGTTTTAACGACGGTTTCACAATCAATCTGCAAACGTTTGAAAAGCTAAGTTTAGGCAATCGTTTCTATTTTTAGTGAATCAGGCAACCGAAAAATTTACTTTTAAAAAATGTTAAAGACCGAAAATAGGTCTGTTCGGGTGCACGACAAAATTCCCTATTTTCCACAAATGATTAACTTGCCGCAAAAAC
>CAYLZH010000066.1:0-18707 GCA_964388245.1 uncultured Bacteroidales bacterium | reverse complement strand
CTTCAACTTTTTTATCGAAAATTTCAGCAATGATATCTATGGGTTTCAGGCAGAGTTAAATACAGCAACAACTTCAAATGCAATTCCTTTTACTGATTATAAATTCCGCTTTTTATGGGATAATGGGAGTACAGATCCCAATAACCCAATAACTTATTATGGAAGCGAAGTTACCAGCGTGTCAATAAATGATGATATAAGTTTATGCGTGCACGATTTGAATATAACCGTAGTTCCAAAACCTGATCTTACCGATTCAATATTTATTTGCAATATGGATCAGTACCAACTCAATACATTATATAACTACTCGAGTTATATTTGGAATACAGGATCAACAAGCAACTCCATCGATGTTTTAGAAAGCGGTAATTATTTTTTAACAGTATCCGATGCCGGCTGTACCTATTCCGATTCAAGCTTTATTAGTTTACTTTCTGTTGATATTTTGACATCCGATACAGCTTTATGTCCGGGAGATAGTCTTGTTCTTGAAGCTATATCAAGTACAGGCAACTATTTGTGGAACAATGATTCACAGGATTCTGTCTTGTTGATTTCCCCAACTGGATCTTCCGTTTTTTCTGTAGCTGTCTCAGATGGATTCAATACATGTTTCGATCAGGTTTCAGTAACGGTATACCCTGTGTATGATGTTGGTCTTGATGATACCTTATCGATCTGTAATCAAAACTCCGGACTGCTGACAACGAATAACGCTTTTTTCGCAAGTTATCTATGGAGCTCAGGAGATACAAGTAATTTTTCAATAGTCTCCCAGGGTGGATATTATTCAGTAACAGCTACCGATCTGAATGGATGTACCAGCAGCGATGAAAGTTATGTCCAGTTTCTTTTAATTGATATTATGGAAAATGACACCCTGGTATGTAATGGTCTTAGTCTTGACTTAAATGCAGTAAGCAATTTAACGGATTATCTTTGGTCTACAGGTGAAACAGGAAGCGTCATCACAGTTGCAAACTCAGGAACTTATTCTGTTGCCTTAAGCTCAGGTAGCTATTCTTGTTCCGATGAAGTAAACGTTACTATATCCCCTGAAATAATACTGGCGCTTTCTGATACCCTTGCAAGTTGTGTAGCTGAAGTTTATACCTTAAATCCGGGTAGCACAGTTTACGACTATATATGGAATACAGGGGCAAATACTCCGGAAATCCAGGTGCAAAGCTCAGGAATATATATTGTTACTGCAACTAATTCTGATGGTTGCCACTCTTTGGATACATCAGTGGTGTCAATTATTGATGTTGTAATGAGCATAAACGATACACTTGTTTGCGAGGGTGCAGAGGTGATTGTCTCGACCAATTCAACTCAATACAATTATAATTGGAGCAATGGCGCAACCGATGCATTGATCTTTGATTATCCTGTTATTGCTACTAATTATCATGTCCTGGTTTCTGATGACTATCAGACCTGTAATTATGTTATCAGTGTTGATGTGATTAATGTTATGACCGGGCCAATAATTGGAAACGATTCAGTTTGGGGCGATTCAACCGAAATATATTATGTCAATCCTAATCCCGGCTCTACGTATAGTTGGTATGTTTCAGGGGGAACCTTTTCCTCTGACTCGCTTGACTATATTGAGATTGTTTGGGGGCCTGGAAACCAGGGATTTATTTCGATAACCGAAACCACTTCTGAAGGATGTGTTGGTGATCCTGTTGAGATGTATATTACAATTCACCATCCAGTTTCGATAGTCGATATTTATAATTTTGGTGATATCACGATATCTCCTAATCCAATGCATCGCCAAACTAATATTTCAATACCTGAGCCATTTGTCAATGGAAGTATTCAACTATATAATATTGCCGGGAAACTACTGTTCGAAGACAATCTAAACGGAAATAATTCCTACAGTCTTTATCAACCCAATTTATCCAAAGGAATTTATTTAATTCGATTATCTGATAATCATGCTATTTCCAAGAAGCTTTTGGTGTATTAATATCATGTTCGAATATTTTGTCAATCAATTTGAAGGAATAAAAAATCAATCAAAGAAGATGAAAATAAACTTATTACTCATTATTCTCCTATTCTGTTTATCATCATGTTCAATTTTTCCTGATTTTGAAACGAAAGTTGCCAATCTCGATTTATTGGTTAATTACATGGAAGGCTCTTATTCTTCTGAAAAGCAAGCAAAAAAAGATACGGTTTTTCTCCACATTACACTTGACATGAAACAAATTTGGCCATACCGGACCGATGGAGCATGGATGTATGTTGAGCAAACTGCCGGCTGGACCCCCGGTAAGCCTTATCGGCAAAGAATCTATCATCTTGAGCAGGTATCGGAAAATCTTTTCAGCAGTACTATCTGCAGTTTCCCAAATCCGAAAGCCTATATTGGTGGACACTTGAATACAACAATGTTCGACACACTCCCAATTGATAGTCTTAAAGTTTTGGAAGGGTGTGCATTAAAACTTCGTTACGAAAATGGAATTTTTTCAGGTAGCACTGAACTTAGTAAATGCGAAAATTCATGGGGAAACGCTTCCTATGCAACCAGTGAGGTTGAAATATCGAGAGGTGAGCTATACAGCTGGGACCGTGGTTGGAACGACAAGGATGAGCAGGTTTGGGGAGCCGTAAAAGGTGGTTACAGGTTTATAAAACAGCGATAAAAGCAAAAGCTTATTTTGGCATGTATTTTGATTTCGTGCCGCCATTTGAATTTTAAAATTATATCGAATATGAAAAAGACTGCATTATTTACAATGATTGTTGCATTTTTTATGCTTAGCGCATGCACAACAACCCGCACGGTTGATCGCGTTTCACCCGATCAGCAAATTGACCTGAGCGGACGATGGAATGATTCGGATTCGAAACTCGCCGCCGAAGCCCTTACCGAACAACTTTTGAAACAACCCTGGATCGATAAGTTCAAGCAAGCCAATAATGGTGAACGTCCTGTTGTAATTGTCGGTTTGGTTAAAAATAAAAGTCATGAGCATATTTCGTCTGAAACTTTTATTAAAGATCTCGAAAAAGCAATTGTAAAATCAGGCAGGGCACGATTAGTCCAGGCTGGCGATAAGCGTGAAGAATTACGTGGAGAACGAGCCGATCAGCAAGAATTTGCTTCGGCAGCTACTACAAAGAAATGGGGTCAGGAACTTGGTGCCGATTTTATGCTTCAAGGAACAATTAATTCAATCGTAGATTCTTACGGTAAAGAAAAAGTGGTTTACTATCAAGTCGATCTTGAGTTATCGAACCTCCAAACAAACGAAATGGTTTGGATGGGAGATAAAAAAATTAAAAAGGTTATCACAAATTAATAGCTTTTGTAAATAGCAATATTGCCTCTCTCTATGATATAAAATCATGGAAGCTCAGCATGCTTTATTTTACGAATAATTCCATTATGACCAAGTTGATAAAAAGTGGATTTGTACTAGTCATTGTTGTTCTTGTAGCCTCGTGTTCAACTTATTACTCGAAAACCATAAAATATCAGGAATATGTTACAAGAGGAAAATTGGATAAGGCAAAATCCTACCTCCGGGAAGATGAAAAAAACCTGAACAACCGAAACAGGCTCTTGCAACTTATGAACCTGGGATGGGTAAGTTTTATGCTTCAGGAGGCCAACCAGAGTAACCAGTATTTCGAAATGGCCGACCAGATGATCGAGGACATCAGCAAGAATTATGGTAAAGAAGCACTATCTCTTATTACCAATCCATCGATAAAACCATACCAACCCGAAGATTTCGAAAGGATAATGGTCAATTTTTATAAAGCTTTTAATTATATTAATCAGAAGCAGTTAGATGAGGCACTTGTTGAAGCCCGTAAAATCAATATCAAACTTAATCAGCTAAACGACAAATACCCCGATTATAAAAACAAATACCAGCAAGATGCTTTCGCACACCTTCTTATAGGATTAATTTACGATGCTAAAAAAGATTACAACAATGCTTTTATTGCCTATCGAAATGCATTTGAGATTTACCAGGACGACTATGCCGAATTTTTTGGACTAAGTGCACCTGATCAGCTTAAACACGATTTATTGCGAACTGCATACCTTACCGGCTTTTATGAAGAATTGTACGAGTACGAGAAGTTGTTTAAAACAAAATATGATCATAAGAGATCAGAAAATGGAGAATTGGTATTTCTTTGGATGAATGGGTTTAGCCCGGTTAAATCGGAATGGAGTATAAATTTTTCGAAAATCAATGGAGAAGGCGGCTTTATTACACTTGTTAACGATGAGTATGGCATAAATTTTCCGTTCTACATCGGAAATAAATCAGATAATGAAAAAAGTGCCTTTGCCGAACTGAGTTTCCTGCGTGTAGCATTTCCGAAATATGTGGAACGTCCTGTAGTCTTTAACAGGGCTGAATTAAATCTGAATAACCGGAAATACGAACTGCAAATGGCCCAGGATCTGAACAACATTGCTTTTAAGTGTTTAAACGACAGGATGCTTCGTGAGATGGGGACTTCGCTGTTGCGCCTGGCTACAAAAAAAGCACTCGAAGCAGCTATACGTAAGGAGGATGAAAATACCGGAGCAGCAATCGGGATTATTAATGCTTTAACCGAAAAGGCCGATACACGAAACTGGCAAACTCTTCCATACTCGATCTTTTATGCCCGGCTACCTTTCGAAAAAGGCACAAATACAATTGAACTTAAGACATCCGGAAACGGAGAAGAGCAAACAAACACTTTTAGTTTCGAAGCCCGGAAAGAAACTACTCAGTTTTTCACTTTCCATAGCCTCGAAAGTTTCCCTCCGATGGTTCCTTAAACTCTTTTGTTACATGTTTCACTTAAATAAATATGGCAGATGAAATCTTCATGGGTTAATTCAATCTAAAAATATAGCTTTGCGTTTTCTTTAAAATAGTCTCATGACAATGAATATTCGACTGATTTTATATGTAACTGTTATACTGATATTGTTTTTTTCATGCTCAACCCAAAACCAGATTGTTACACTCACTAATAGTGGCAATAAGGCTTTTGCAGAAGAAAATTTCACACAAGCCTTATCCGATTTCGAACAGGTAATTGCAAATGCTGAGAGCAAGGGTAAACCTGCTTCTTATGAAGCATATTCAATTGCCGGACAATCGGCTTTGGCTCTTAATCTGAATGACAAGGCCAGGAAATATCTTGAAAAAATTATTTACTCCGAGGAGGTTGATGCAAGCGTCGTCGAATCAATGGCTAGGGTTTACCGAAACATCGATAATCTTTCAAAAGAAATAAAATTTCTTGAAATTTATACATCAAAATATACAAGTAAAAAGGGTTTTAGTCAGATGCAGGCAAGACTTTTACAAGTATATATTGAGAGCGAAAATTGGGAACAGGCTCAATCTTTATGGGAAAAAATGAAAGATGTTGACAGGGATAAAACAGAGAATCTTGAAGGATATCTGAAGCTCAAATCTGCCCAAAATAAAGAAAAACCTGCCGATGCAACTGCTGATAAAATCCTATCAATGGACGATGAAAATGTTATCGCATTGGAATACTATGCCCAAAAGTATTATAACCGGGCCAATGACCTGTATCAGGCGGAAATGAAAGCCTACGACAAGAACAAAACAAACAAACAATACCAGATTCTATTAAAGAAACTGAAAATTATTACTGCTGATTTTAAAACATCGCGCGATTATTTTGAAAAACTCCTGTCAATTGATAATAAATCAGAGTATGCAAAATATCTTGGGAACATTTATGCAAGGCTTAATAATAAATCGAAGGCTGAGTATTATAGAAACTTGTCAGGAAAATGATTTTACTCAGGTCGAAATATTATAATCAATTCGGAAAATCTTCGTTAAATTTGTTGTCAGTTTGAATTAATGATTTTAAGATAATGAGAAATAAGATATCCTACCCGGTTTTACTTGTCGTACTATTTCTGTTGGCTTTTGGCCTAAATCAATGTAACAAAACAAAAAGTTGCCCCGAAGGTAACCTTTGTGTTGAGGGAAATATTCTTGAATATCAGTTTAAACCCACCAGTGCAAAATTAATACTGGAAGTCCCGGAAGGTTCTGTTGGTAGAAATTCGGCTGTTGTAATTACCGATTTGGTACCCTCTTATCCGGCGAATGCAGATTATGGAGATTTCGACCGACACTTTGCCGGAGGACTTTTTAATATCGAACCTCACGATTTGCCATTCAATCAATTGTTTAAGTTGTCGATTGAATATCCCGGATCAGGTATTTTCGACGATGAGGGAAATAATTATGAATCGGAATTACGGCTCTGGTATATCGATGAGGACGAAAGCTGGTCGATTGTGCCATCTAGCGAAGTAGATATGGATAACGACCTGGTATTTGCCTGGGTTAAAAGACTTGGTATTTACGGAGTTGGAGCCCCAAAAGAGTGTATTGTAGGTGAATGGAGAGTGGGCGATACCCTGGCCGAATATCCCTATGAGCAAAGGATATTTTTTAATATTGATGGATCTGGTCGCCGGGAATTCATCTACGAATGCGGACCTGGTGTATGGCAGGAATCGGGTGAGAATTTTGATTGGGAATTTATTAGCGGGCAATTAAGTATACATAATTTTACCGAACGAACAGTTTGTGATACAATTAGTTTTACCACTCCTGATACTGAAGTCAATTATGATTGCTCAGGTCCGACACTTTACCTTGAAGATATACCTCCTGTTACTTATTTCCGTTTTCTGGAATAGTCAGATCGATCGAAAATAATAGCAGATCTGAAATATTGAAAAAAACAATAAGGCAAACTAATATGAAAATACATTTGGTAAGCTAACATATTATCTGCATGGCTACTTTTCTTTTCAATGAAATAATTTTCGGACCTGTAACCAGTCGTCGACTTGGTGCATCTCTTGGGATAAATCTTTTGCCAAATACTTCGAAATTATGCAATTATAACTGCATTTATTGCGAATGTGGCTGGACACCATCGGCAAGTTTAATGAATGGAAATCTCCATAAGCGAACAAAAGTTTCCAAAGCACTTCAAGAGAAATTACACCAGTTAAGGCAATCAGGAAGGCTCATTGATACAATAACATTTGCGGGAAACGGAGAACCCACAATACATCCCGATTTTGCCGGTATAATTGACGACACCATTACAATCAGGGATAAATATTTTCCTGATGCACGGATAGCTGTTTTGTCAAATTCCTCAATGGTTTACAAGCCTGATATCTTTAATGCTTTACTTAGAGTTGATGACAATATTTTAAAACTCGATTCGGCGTTTGCTGAAACCAATGTTCTTATGAACCAGCCAAAAAGCGAATTCAAAATTGATCAGATTATCGAAAATATGAGAAAGTTCGATGGTCGCTTCATTCTTCAAACGATGTTTTTAAAGGGGAGGTATCAGTCAAAATCTTTCGATAACACATCTGAGAAGGAACTTTTGGCCTGGAGAAATGTAGTTAATCAGGTTAAGCCCCGTATGGTTATGATTTACACAATTGCCCGTGATACACCTCATTATGATTTAACCAGGATACCGGCAGAAAAATTAAACGAAATTGCTGAATTGATAAAATCGGATGGATACAAAGTACAGGTGTCTTCTTAGGAATCGCTATTTTATGTGGCTCCATTACTAATCGGAATTGTAAACGAGAATTCGCTACCAACACCTTCCTCACTGTTTACAGTAATTTCTCCCCCAATAGCTTTAATAAAGTCGGAGCACAAAACAAGGCCAAGCCCTGTTCCAAGTTCATTATTTGTGCCCTTCCTTTTATACCCACTATCGAGACTAAACAAACTATCAATTTTATTTGAGGGAATACCAATTCCATTATCTGTTATTGATACTTTTATGTGGGTTTCAAGAGGCTTTGCTAAAACTTTTATTTGACCACCGTCAGGCGTAAATTTTATGGAATTATTTACAATGTTTAGAATCGTCGATTCGAGCATTACTTTATCGGTATTAACCACTAAATTATCGGCAATTCTCATAATAAGTGATTGTTCTTTCATTTTTGCCCTGCTTTCGAGTACCTCAAATACGTGTTGAACACTATTAGTCAGATAGATTTCTTCAGGATTGAATTTGATGTGACCTCGTTGCAAACTGGTCCATTCAAGTAGATTTATCAACAGGTTAAAAGTATTGTTACTACTTCTTCGTAAGTTGTCAATTATAATTTTTTTCTCGTAATCACTGATAGTATCAAAATCTTCGCCTAATGAATCAAGCAGCCCTAATAAACTGCTGAACGGACTCTTCAGATCGTGTGCAATGATTGAGAAGAACTTATCTTTTGTATTATTAAGCTGCTGAAGTTCATTTTTTTGTTCGCTTAAAATCTGATTTAATTCTGCCAGCTTTTTCCTGCTTAAATAAAGCCATATTCCAAGAGCAATAAGGATAATTAAGGCTATTCCGGATATTAATCCAATAATTCTATGGTTTCTAATGATAGCTTCGTTCAGTTCATTTTCCTTTTTAAGCAATTTATTTTCATTCTCTTTCTTTTCAGTTTCGAAGCGTATTTTAAGTTCATTGATTTTTTCCATGTTTTCCTGCTTCCAGATACTGTCGTGTAATGCTTGTATAGGATTCAGATGTGCGATTGCCGACCTATAATCTCCCATTGTTGTATCGAGGCTAAACAAATTCTTGTGTGCATTGATCATATATTGAATTTCACCAGCCTGAGTTGCACTTTCCAGGCTAAGATCGAGAAAATACTTTGCCGAATCGAATTGGTGTACATGCATATAGGAAGCCCCAATATTTATCATTAGTGGAATTTTTGAAGTATAAAAACTGCTTCCTTCCGATAGTTTGTATGCTAATTTATACTGTTCGAGCGCTTTAGGATATTTTTTTTGCATGTAATATAGTGTTGCAAGATTGTTGGTTACACTAATCAATGTACTTTCATGATTATATGCGTTTGTTGAGTTAAGTGCCTTTAAATAATATTCTTCGGCTTTTTCGAGATCCATTTTCTTTTGCTCATAAAGTAGGCCAATCCCAACATAAATATTGGCAAGAATATCAGTAGCTTCTAACTTTTGGTCAATAGCCTCGCTTTGTAGGTAATAGTGTAGCGACTGATCAAAGTCGTTCTGATTAGCATAAAGTGAACCTAATTCGGAGTATGCATAAACTAGGTTAAATTCGTTTTTAGTAGCTTCGAAATAACTGGTGGCATCTAATAAATAAGCAGTTGCTTCTTTAAACAATCCCCTATGTGATAAACTTCTGCTGTAATCAACTGAATTCTTTGAAATGGCTGCAGAATCGTTCAGGTTTTTGTAAATCTCTATGGCTTCAAGGAAATATGGTTCGGCATTAGAGTATTCACCAAACGAGTTATGAATCAATCCGATATTTCCGGCTGCTTTTGCCTGGAATTGTTTCAGATTCCATTTCTTTGAATACTTGTATACTTTAACAAAATAGTCTTTGGCTAAAACTAAATCGTTCCGGTACCAGGCAATTACTCCATGAAAATTCAGACTATTGGCAACTTCTTTTTGATATTCGATACGGAGTGCCCAATTATAAGCAGAATCAATGTAAAATTGACTTGAATCAAGATCCTGTCTAAGCATTACTCTCCCTAATTCTATCAGGCTTTGTATTTTTATACTATCCTCGGCCTCGCTATTACAAATTGCAATTAAACTATCAGCCTTTTGTTGTGAAATTGTAACGAAGAAAATTAGGACAAACATTCCCAGCGAGATATATTTTATCAGAAGCTGTTTCATATACTTGTAAAGATAAGAAAAAGACCGGCCAAAATCAATAGACTCAATATTCTTGATCCAGATAAATTGATATTATGTTTATTATGGACCAAAGAAAATGTAAATTGTAACAGGATTACTTTTTATAATATTTCAGTGCTTCGGGCAAAAACTTCTTCAGGTTTTTTATCCGGGTCGAATTGCTCGGATGTGTACTTAAAAACTCGGGAGGTTCTTGTCCTCCGGCATGGGAAAATCGTTGCCAGAATTCTATGGCACCCGAAGGATCATAACCGGCCATCGCCATAAAGATCATTCCCATTTTATCAGCCTCAGTTTCATGTTGACGCGAATAAGCAAGCGAACCTAAGGTTGATCCTGCTCCATAGGCAAGTAGAAACAACTGTTTGGTTTCTTCAGGTTTTTCCTGGAGGGCTACCTGCAAGGATATTCCTCCAAGGGCGATAAGCAATTGTTGTGAAAGCCGTTCGTTTCCGTGCCTTGCAACTGCATGTGCAATTTCATGTCCCATAACACAGGCCAGGCCTGCTTCATTTTCAGTATATGGAAGTATGCCGTCATAAACAACAACTTTCCCTCCCGGCATACACCATGCATTTGGTGTAGGATCTTTCACTAATTCAAAGTTCCAGGCAAAGTCTTTTATCCTTTCTTTTTGATCGTTGTCGCGTAAAAAATTTGAAACCGATTTAGCAATTTTCTGTCCCGCATTTTCTACCATTCGGGCTTTGGCATCACTTTTCGATACCGGTTTATTAACAGACAAAAACTCATTATAATTTGCAAGGCTCATCTCCATTAGAATGCTTTCGGGCAAAAGCTTAATCTGTTTTCTTCCCGTAATGGGAACTGTTGAGCATGCAATCAATAGAAAGGCTAAAGTACCAAGACACAGATATTTGATCATTCTCATGTTTTTTTGTTTTCAAAAATACAAAATTCCCTGTTAATCAACAGAAATGATTGGTTTAGCTTATTTAACCGGCAATTAACAAATTTTTAGTTATTTTATTTTTATCATTAGACCGATCGGTCGTATCTTTGGCAATGATTCATTATCATAGATTTAGCACGGAAATGGATCGGGGAATAATTTAGAAGTAATATTTTGTGATCGGAAGCAACATAATATTCACGAGCATAGTCTTGGAGTACAATAAATGGTAACAAATTGCATGTTCCTTATTGAATATTGTTTTTAGCTTTGTTCTTTTAATTAGAGGATTTAACAGATTGATAGGAAGAGGATTTATTATAATCTCAATTGAGTTAATTTCAATAGATTACATCTTTTCCTTTATATAATTAACCATAAGCAGTATTTTCTTTTAGTCGATAATATTTGAAAAATAAACACATGAAAAACATTTTTATTCTAACACTAATCGGATTAATAAGCATTAACCTGGCTATTGCATCTGAAGTTTCCGAAGCATTACAGCTTAGTTCAGCGGAAACCAAGTTTATTGTTAAACAGTCCGACGGAAATTCTTTTAGTTGCAGAAATTCTATTTCATCGGTTGAAATGCTTGAAGTAACTACAAAATCGGGAAATTTTGTAAAATTGGTTTCTGAAAATTATGTAGGGACAAAGGAATATGGTGCTCCTGAGCTTCCTGTATTATCAAAATTGGTCGAAATTCCCATCGATGCAGAAATAGCTATCATTGTAAAAAGTTATACTGAAGAAATAATTGATCTCGGAACCAGGGGAATTAACAATATGGTTTTTCCAGCCCAGCCGTCTTTGTCTAAAAGTCAGGAACCGGAAGATGTTTCTTTCTATTTTAATAGTGATGTCTATTCCACTGATGAATTTATCGACAATCCGATTGCTGTTATCGATAAGCTTGGAACAATGCGGGGAGTCCAGTTAGGACGTCTAAGAATTCACCCGGTTCAATATAATCCGGTCCGGAACCAGTTAAGGATTTTGAATGATCTTGAAATTGAGGTAGAATTTTATAATGCCGATTACAATCAGACTAAGTCACAAAAACACAAGTATTACTCACCCATCTTTAATCAAAACTTTGCGAATGTCATAAATTTTAACAATACCGCCTCGAAAGAACTTATTCAGGTAGCACCCTTAAAATATGTTATAGTTGCTGATCCAATGTTTCAGGTTGTGTTGCAACCATTTGTTGCCTGGAAAACCAAAAAAGGATTTAATGTTGTTGAAGCTTATACCAATGATCCTGCTGTAGGAAATACAACAACCACAATAAAGGCATTCCTTCAGAATGAATATACCTCAGCAACTGCTCAGGATCCGGCACCTTCTTTTATTCTTTTTGTTGGTGATGTTGCACAAATACCTGCTTTCTCAGGAACTACCGGAGGCCATGTTACCGATTTGTATTATTGTGAATATGATGGTGCTGGCGATATTTATCCAGAAGTTTACTATGGCCGTTTTTCAGCAACAAACAACGAAGAACTTCAAGCTCAAATAGATAAGACACTTGAATATGAACAATTTTTAATGCCAAACACTTCGTTCCTCGCAGAGGTAGTTATGGTAGCCGGTGTTGATGCAAGTATGGCTTCAACCTATGGAAATGGTCAGATAAATTATGGAACCGACAATTACTTTAACCTTGCTCATGGAATAACATCACATACATATTTGTACCCTGCCTCCGGAAGCAGTGCAGCACAAATTATTGCCGACATTAGTGCAGGAGTTTCTTTTGCCAACTATACTGCACATTGTAGCGCTGCCGGTTGGGCCGATCCAAGTTTTACAACCTCTAATGTTCCCAGCTTAAATAATGCCCACGAATATCCGTTAATGATTGGAAATTGTTGTTCGTCAGTTGAATTTCAACAAAATGAGTGTTTCGGTGAAGCTGTTTTGAGGGCTGAAGAAAAAGGTGCTCTTGGTTATATCGGAGGCTCGAATTCAACATACTGGAACGAAGACTTCTGGTGGGGTGTTGGCAACGGAAGTATATCTGCCAATCCAACCTACGCGGCAACCAGTTTGGGCGCATACGACGGTCTGTTTCACGACAATGGTGAAGCAATCAGCAATTGGTATGTTACAAACGGGCAAATTGTTCAGTGTGGAAATTTGGCAGTAACAACTGCAAACGGAGCCGAGGATTACTACTGGGAAATATATCATTTAATGGGTGATCCATCTGTTACTACATATCTTGGAATACCGGCACCAATTACTTGTAGTCATTATGCTGCAATACCAGTTGGAACAGCAAATATAACTGTAACTACTGAAGTGCATGCCTATGTTGCAATAAGTAAAGACGGTGTATTGTTAGATGCAGGAATTGCTGATGCTACAGGAATTGTGGTTCTGGAATTTGATCCAATTATGATGGTTGGACCGGCTGATATTGTCGCAACGAAACAAAACCGCGAACCATATATCGGCACAGTTGAGCTAATTATAAACAATGCCCCATTTGTTGTGTATACCGATCATTCCATAGATGATTCACAGGCAAATAATAATGGCAACGCCGATTATACCGAGACTGTCAGTTTGAATGTTACACTAAATAATCTTGGGACAGTAAATGCCAGTAATGTAAGTGCCACCCTTTCAACAGCCGATTCTTGCATTACCATTACTCAGGATACTGCAATTTTTGGCAACATTGCTGCCTCGTCGGCCCTGAGCCTAAACTCTGTTTTTGAATTATCAGTTGCACAATATTTCGAAGATCAGCATACCGTTCCATGTGTAATGGATGTAACTGATGGAAACGACACCTGGACATCAAACTTTAGCATAACTGTCAATTCTCCGAAAATGGAAATTGAAAATATTAGTTTCGATGATTCTACAGGAGGAAATAACAATCAAAGATTCGATGCCGGCGAAGTAGTTTTTATTTCATATGATGTGAATAATGCAGGACATGCTGCATCACTCGATGCATTCAGTTACATATCATCAACAAGTTCTTATATCGAAATACTGACCGATTCATTTGCATTGGGCACATTAGCTCCAATGATGCCGGTTCAGGTTAATTCCATAATTGTAATCGATCCAGCAACACCTATTGCAGAACTGGTTTCTCTTAACTTTAATGCTATTTCAGGATTGTATTCTGATGATGATATGCTCGAAAGTGAAGTTGGCCTCATTGCAGAAGATTGGGAATCGAACAGCTTCTTATCATATGCATGGGAAAATAATTCAAACACTCCCTGGGTAATTACATCAACCGAAACATATGAAGGAGATTTCGCAGCTCACTCCGGAGCCATTGGCAACAGTTCCTCTACTACATTGCAAATTACCATTGACGTTGCAGTAGCCGATAATGTATCTTTCTATAAAAAAGTATCATGCGAAGAACCTGGCTGGAGTGGATTTTACGATTATCTCGAATTTTTTATCGATGGAATTTCACAGGATCAGTGGGGAGGAGAAGTTGCATGGTCGCAAGAGACCTATCCTCTAACAGCAGGAAGCCATACCTTAAAATGGGTATATCAGAAAGATAGCTATGCAACAGGAGGCGAAGACCGGGCATGGGTAGATTTTATTGAGTTCCCATTGCTGAATGGAATGCAAAACAATAATGCACCTGAATTTACATCGACCGATAGTACTTCGGCTGTTAAGGGCACACCGTATTCCTATACTTTAACTACTTATGATGCCGATGGCGATAATGTAAGTCTTAGTTCAGTTGTATTGCCCGGTTGGCTTTCGTTTATTGATAATGGCAATGGAACCGGAACCCTAAGCGGAACACCAACAGGTTTCGATATCTATACACACCAGGTTATTATTTCTGCGAGCGATGGTTTTGCTTTTACACCGCATCTTTTTGAAATAGAAGTTGAAGCAATTGTTGGGATCGATGAAAACATATCTGTTGAATATTTTAACATTTATCCTAATCCGGCATACGATCTTGCCTTTATTAAATTTAATCTGAAGAGTAATGATAATGCGAGTTTGACCATTCTTAATACTCTTGGTGAAATCGTAAATTCCGAACTTTCCCTACAGGGTATTCCAAATCAGGAACAAACTGTAGAAATAGACATTAGGGGATTCGAACCCGGAATTTATTTTTGCAGGCTCGAAACTCAAGGACAAATTCTCACGAAAAAACTAATAATCACTAAATAGAAAAATAAAAACCGGTTAGGCCGGAAATAAACAAGTCCAAAATCATACAAAACAATAAAATATGAGAAAGAATTTATTAATAGTTGTTGTAGCCATTCTGATGCCTCTTATTACATATTCGAATATCGAATGGACCAAAATTACAAGCAACAACGAGAACAACAAGGTGAAGCTTGTTCAATCATCTCCAAACGAAACCATCATTCAGGTTCAGGTAAACAACTACGGATTAAAGGAAGTAAACACACCACGGGGATTGGCCAAGGTAGTTCTAACTCCTAACGGGACCCAATTATTAGAGAAAGGGGCACCTGATCTGCCAAAATTTACCGAGTCAATCATTATTCCTGATAATCAAAGGATGGCAATTGAAATTATTTCATCTAACTTTATAGAAATTAATGATGTTGACGTGGCTCCTTCTAAAGGAGATTTTACAAGAGATATTGATCCGGCAACGGTTCCATATTCATATGGGAAGCAATATAATGTCGATGGTTATTATCCCGGAAGTCTGGCTAATTTACGTGATCCGTATATCTTGCGCGATTTTCGTGGACAAACTGTTGTGTTTACACCGATTCACTACAATCCGGTCGCAAAACAATTACGGATCTATACCGATTTTACTATAAGGATTTCGGCAGTTGAAGGAGAAGTTATTAATCCGTTAATTCGATCTGGCAATCAGAATACTTTCGCAAATGAGTTTATGCATATTTATTCTGATCATTTTCTGAATTACAAATCGCAAAAGTATACCGCTGTTGGCGAAGAAGGAGAGATGCTCATTATTTGCCATCCTGATTTTATTGAGGCGATGGAACCTTTTGTAAATTGGAAAATTCAACGAGGAATGCAAACTACTCTCGAAAATTCGAATAACTATTCGAATGCATCAGCCATCAAATCATACATACAAACTTTCTATGCAAGTAATAATCTTAGTTATGTCCTACTGGTGGGTGACGCATCATTTGTACCCACAATAGTTGCCTCATCTGGCGATTCAGATAATTCGTATGGCTATCTTGCAGGTAACGATTCCTATTCAGAAGTTTTTGTCGGAAGGTTTTCTTGCGAAACTGTCGCTCAGTGCCAAACAATGGTTGAACGATCAATAGAATATGAGTTGAGCCCTCAGGTTTCTGACTTTTTCGGACGTAGTATGGGTATTGCCTCATCACAAGGCCCTGGCGACGATAACGAGATGGACTATGAACATGTCAGGAATATGCAGGTTGATCTAAATGCCTTTACCTATACAGGAGCTACAGAATTCTTTGATGGATCACAAGGTGGGCTTGATGCAGCCGGTAACCCGTCTGCTACAGCCGTGGCCTCCGAACTTAATGGTAATGGTGCTGGTGTAATTTTATATACCGGTCACGGAAGCACTACAGCATTTAGCACATCAGGTTTTAGCAATACAAATGTAAATGCATTGACCAATGCAAATAAACTTCCATTTATTTGGTCGGTAGCCTGTGTAAACGGGAATTTTGTTAACAACACGTGCTTTGCCGAAGCCTGGACCCGTGCAACAAATAATGGAGAACCTACCGGAGCGATTGCTGCTCTTATGTCAACGATTAACCAGAGTTGGGACCCTCCAATGTGCGGACAAGATGAGATGGTTGATATACTTACCGAAAGTTATGCGAATAATATCCTGCGGAGTTTTGGTGCAATCAGTATGAACGGAATCATGCAGATGAATGATGAATACGGAACCGGAGGTGCCTCAATGGCCGACACATGGAACTTGTTTGGCGATCCATCTGTTATGGTCCGTACGGCAATGCCTCAAACTGTTGCTGTTAGTCATCTTCCAACTACTTTTATCGGAAGTAGTCAGTTTACTGTTAATTGTGGCCTCGACAGTGCAACAGTTGCCTTAACTATGGGAAGTAATATTATTGGAACCGCCAAGGTTGTAGGGGGTATAGCCAATATTAGTTTTGCACCATTATCCAACGTTGGAATTATTACCGTTACTGTTACCGGATTCAACATGATTACCTATGTCGGGACCGTAGAAATTATTCCTAATAATGGCCCATATGTTACCTTTACATCAACCTATGTTCAGGATCCAACAGGAAACAACAACAATATGCCTGATTTCTCTGAGAATGTTACGCTTGACATCAACCTTACAAATGTAGGGATCGAAATGGCACAAAACGTAAACGGCATATTGACTACTAATGACTCGGCAGTTACAATAACCAGTAATAGTTATGCTTTTGGAAATATCGATTCCAGTGCTATGGCTCAGGTTAGTAATGCTTATGCCTTATCAATTGCTGATTATATTGAGGACCAGCATATTGTTAATTTCGATCTGACACTTAGTGACAATCTTGCAAACAACTGGGGATCTACATTTAATTTAGTATTGAATGCTCCTAAGTTGGAAATCGAGTATATAAACCTTACTGATCAGGGATCGATGCAGAATGGTCGTCTTGATCCGGGTGAAACTGTTTCATTGAATTTAAGTGGCACTAATACAGGCCATGCCATTTCGCCCGACGCAATTTGTACAATTTCCTCAAACAGCCCCTATGTTGCAATTATCGATAATGTTGTTAACCTTGGTGCACTGGATATCAATAATCCAATGGCATTTTCAGCTAATATAGAGGTGTCTTCCTCGGCACCAATTGGTGTAGTAGTTGATCTGACATTTGAGTTGAATGCAGGTATGTATAATGCTGTTACTTCAGTAAATAAAAAGGTTGGCTTGATTGTCGAAGATTGGGAAATGAACAATTTCTCAAATTTTAGCTGGGAAAACGATTTAGTATTCCCGTGGACAATTACCGGTACTACTCCGTTTGAGGGTAGTTTTATGGCAAAATCAGGATCTATTGGTGACAGCCAGGATTCTGAATTATCACTTACCATAAATACCATTGCTGATGATTCATTGTCATTCTATAAGAAAGTATCATGCGAAGAACCCGGTTGGTGGGGTGTGTATGATTATCTTGAGTTCTTTATCGATAATGTTTCCCAGGGACAATGGGGAGGTGAAATTGATTGGTCGAAAGAGCAATATTGGTTAACTGCCGGGCAGCATACGCTTAAATGGGTTTATTCGAAAGACAATATGGTAGCCGGTGGTGAAGATTGTGCCTGGATAGATTTTATCGTATTTCCTCCGCTTGATATTAATTATCAGCCTGTATTTGTAACGAATGTGGCTGACACAATTGGTGTGGAATATGGCACCAACCTTTCGATGACAGTAGAAGCATTTGACATGAACAGCTCAGACAATTTATATTTTGGTGCAAGTGTTTTGCCATCGTGGGTAACCGTAACTGATAATGGTAACTGGACATGTGATTTAAGTGGAAATCCGGATTTCGCGTTGGTTGGTTTCCATGATATCGAGCTGTGGGTGACCGATGCATTGTCGGATACAGTTTATATGCCTTTTAAAATCAAAGTTTATGATCCCTTTGGAACGGATGAAATTGCAAATGGAAATCAATTTAGCGTGTCTCCAAATCCAGCATCCGATTTGTTAACCCTCAATGTTAATCTTAACGAAGTAGTTGAAGCTGACATAATGCTTTATAATATTATGGGAGAGGTTGCTGCGAAGCCTGTTGTTAACCAAAAATTTACTATTGGTGAACAAAGAATACCAATTATATTAAATGAACTAAAGCCCGGTGTTTATTTCATAGAAGTTTCAGGAAGTAAAATTCAGTGGCATCATAAAATAATAGTCACCAGATAGAAAATTTCTCATTACATAGAAAAATCATACATCTCAAGTATAGCAG
>CAYLZH010000065.1:16510-18750 GCA_964388245.1 uncultured Bacteroidales bacterium | reverse complement strand
AAAAATCATTATTGTAAACAACTCAGGTGGAGGAATATTCAGGTTTATACCGGGCCCATCGGAAGTCGATGAACTTGAAGAATTTTTTGAAACCAGACATCATTATTCTGCACAAGAAATTGCAAATCATTATAATTTAGGTTACCTGTATTGCGATCGACTTTCCGATCTCAACAATTGCATTACGAAGTTATACAACGACCTGAATAATACCGTAATCCTTGAAATAAGAACACCTCCAGACGAAAGCGCAAAAATATTAAGATCATATTTTAAAAAACTAAAAGGAAAAAATGAACAGAAACTGGACAAGTCTTAAAAGTTACGAAGATATCTTGTTTGAGATTTTTGAAGGGATAGCTAAAATTACAATTAATCGTCCAAGATACAGGAATGCATTTACACCTACCACTACCACCGAAATAAGTGATGCATTACGGATCTGCCGCGAAAACCAGGAAATCAATGTTGTTGTACTTACCGGTGCCGGCGATAAAGCATTTTGCAGTGGTGGCGATCAAAATGTTAAAGGTCATGGCGGATATATAGGGAAGGATGGTGTACCCAGATTAAATGTGCTTGATGTCCAGCGACAAATTCGATCGTTGCCAAAACCGGTTATTGCCATGGTTAATGGATATGCAATTGGAGGAGGCCATGTTTTGCATGTGATATGTGATTTAAGTATTGCTTCTGAAAATGCTATATTTGGTCAAACCGGCCCGAAAGTGGGAAGCTTTGATGCCGGATTCGGATCATCATACCTTGCCAGGATCGTTGGACAGAAAAAAGCACGTGAGATTTGGTTTCTTTGCAAGCAATATTCTGCCCAGGAAGCCCTCGAGATGGGGCTCGTCAATAAGGTTGTTCCACTCGAAAAATTGGAAGACACAGTTGTTGAATGGGCAAAAATCATGATGATGCGCAGCCCTATGGCCCTTCGGATGATAAAAATGGGACTAAATGCCGAATTAGACGGACAAGCCGGAATTCAGGAACTGGCCGGCAACGCAACCCTGCTCTATTATCTTACCGAAGAAGCACAGGAAGGTAAACATGCATTTCTGGAAAAGCGTAATCCCGATTTTCATAAATATCCGAAATTTCCGTAATTAAGCATAAATTTCTATGACAAAACTCCAGGCCTGGATTCATGCATTTCGATTACGGACTTTGCCGCTTGCCGTGTCGTCGATTATTATGGGGGCATTTCTTGCTTTTCACCATAATGCTTTTAGATGGGATGTTTCGATTCTGGCTGTTTTAACCACATTGTTACTTCAGATTTTATCGAACCTCGCAAACGACTATGGCGATTCGAGTCACGGTGTTGACAATACTGACCGTATTGGACCAACCAGGGCTGTTCAAAGTGGGACAATATCGTCGAAAGAGATGAAACGGGCTGTTATATTTTTTTCAGGATTGGCACTTATTTTGGGAATTTCACTTTTGATCTCCAGTTTGGGCAATGCCTTGCTTTCGCCTACATTTCTAATTTTCCTTGTTATCGGGATTGCCGCTATTTTATCAGCAATTAAATATACTGTTGGAAAAAATCCGTATGGGTATTCGGGCTTTGGTGATCTGTTTGTGTTTTTATTTTTTGGTCTGACCGGGGTAGGTGGTACATATTATTTAAATACTTTACATTTATCGTGGGAAATTTTGTTACCAGCGATCTCGCTTGGTATGTTCAGTACGGGTGTGCTAAATTTAAACAATATGCGAGATTTCGAAAATGATAAGGCAAATAAAAAACATACGCTGGTGGTAAAGTTAGGACTTCAACGATCAAAAAAATATCACACAATTTTAATCTCTTTGGGAATGATATCGGCTGTTTTATATTCAATTCTTAACCTTAACAATTTCATTCAGCTTCTTTACATCCTTACATTTCTCCTTTTTTTAAAAAATATAAATACCGTATTAAAAATAAATGATCCTCATAATTTTGATCCATTATTAAAACAACTTGCACTTTCAACCCTAATTTTTACAATTTGTTTTGGAATTTGCGGAAGCTTTTAAAGGAACTTTCATGGACAATCCACTTCTCTTTCAGTATATTCTATATCAAAGTTGAAAAATAAATAAAAATTCAGGTTTTTTTGGCTGTTAAAAGATTAATTTTCACCATTTATTGAAACCTTTTTCTGTGTCTAAAAGTTAAAACACTAATAAGTTAACAGAATTATAAACGAATGGGAATAGAAACCTGATGACTATATATGCCA
>CAYLZH010000065.1:0-16500 GCA_964388245.1 uncultured Bacteroidales bacterium | reverse complement strand
CACATTATTTATATTGATTCCCACTATAATATTATCTGTCTTTCTTTTAATACGCATTAAACGGAAAGAAGACAAACTTCAACATGTCAATAATCGATTGGCCGAGAAAGAGAAGTTGCTTTCTGCAAGCTATCATGAAAATGAAAAATTAGAGATAGAATTAGATTCAGAAATAGCTGCACGTAAAAACATTCAGGTAACTTTACTAAGGGAAAAATCCCTTTTGAAGTCCCTTATCAATGCTATACCCGATCTTATTTTTTATAAAGATATCAATAGTGTTTATCTCGGATGTAATAAAGCTTTCTCCGATTTTATCGGACTACCGGAAGATAAAATTATTGGAATAAGTGATTTGGACCTTTATGAGAAGGAGAAAGCGCAAATCTATATTGATAGCGACAAGCAGATTATTGCAAACAAATCGAATGTCAATTTTGAGTTATTAGAAAATGACCTTAATGGCAACAACGTAGTGTTAAACACTTTAAAAACCTATTTTACCAATGGTAATGGAAAAATAGTCGGTATAATCGGAATTAGTCGCGATGTAACACAATCATACGATGATAAGATCATTTTGTCGAAGGCGAAGGAGACAGCAGAAATGGCCAATGAAGCAAAAAGCAGGTTCCTTGCAACAATGAGCCACGAAATCAGGACTCCTTTGAATGGAATAATAGGAATGACAAATATCCTGAAAGAAACGAAGTTAAGTCACAGTCAGGATAAGAAGCTTGATGTAATCTTAGATTCGGGGAACACATTACTTGGAATCATTAACAATATCCTGGACTTCTCGAAAATCGAATCGGGCCAGATTGAATTAGCCCATACCAATTTTCATATTATTGAGGAAATCAGGTCGTGTATTAAACTTCTTGAATTCAGGGCAATAGAAAAAGGTTTAGATTTATGTACCGATATTCTAGGTAATGTACCGCAGCAGGTAAATGGCGATGGAATCAGGTTAAAACAAATTTTGTTAAACCTTCTTAGTAACTCACTGAAGTTTACTGAAAAAGGAGAGATCAGGGTAATTATTGAAGTTCAAGAAATAAATCAGGACAACATAATACTTGGTTTTAAAGTAAGTGATACTGGAATAGGGATTTCACCAGAAAACATGGAGGAGATTTTCAAGCCGTTTTCACAATCCGATTCATCGATGAAAAGGAAATATGGAGGAACCGGTTTAGGGTTGTCAATTGCACAAAACCTGATTAGTCTTATGGGTGGAAAAATTGAAGCCGACAGCGTTCATGGCGTCGGTACAACTTTTAGATTTTCATTGAATTTCAAACATCCCGATAATGAAGAAACAGAAGATTACAAGGCTGATTCCCAAACTGCCAAAAGTAAAAGGGATAGAAAACTTTCTATATTACTTGTAGAAGATAATGCTGTAAACCAACAAGTGGCAACTATGATCCTTAAACAAAAAGGACATACTGTTGAACTGGCCGAAAATGGCAAAATAGCCCTGACTTTATTCAATCGTAAAACCTACGATTTAATACTCATGGATTTGTCAATGCCTGAAATGGATGGTTTTGAGGCTACTACTGAAATCAGAAAGATGGAATCGGAGAATGACATAAATCAGCCAATCCCTATTATTGCCATGACAGCAAATGCCTTTATCGAGGATAAAATGAAATGCTTTAGTGTTGGAATGGATGAATTTATTACAAAACCATTCAATCCTGATACCCTGTTTAAGATGATCGGTAAAATAATTTCCGAAAAAAAGACACTTTCGCTATAGCCAATCTCCTCAATCCTCTTGGCTAATTCGAAAAACTATCGCTGATTGCCTAAGTCTGATGTATCTTTTACAACTGCATTTTTATCGACCTTGAGCTTAATATTATCACCACAATCGATAATTATTGCAGCTTCTTTAACTTCCAGTATTTTTCCGTATATCCCACCAGTGGTTACAACTTTATCTCCTTTTTGCAGATTTTTACGGTAGTTGGTTAAATCTTTTTGTTTTTTCATTTGAGGTCGAATCATAAAGAAATAAAACACTACAATGATTAAACCTAAAAAGATAAATGAAGAATATGGACTTTGCCCTTCTTCAGAAGGCATCATTAATAAGACATTCAAAATCGTTGTCATTGTTTAAAATTTATCAGAGTTAATAAAGAATATTTGCGCTAACTTCGAGCTTTGTTAAACTGGGCTGGGTATTTGCGAGCACCTTTATTGTTTTAGTTTGGCTCCCTTTTCTGTTTTCGCTGTTAAAGGATACTACAATCTGCCCTTGCTCACCGGGTTTTACAGGATTAGTATCATATTTCGGGATTGTGCAACCACACGACGCAGTAACTTTTGTCAATACCAGATCGGAGCCTCCAGTGTTAGTAAACTTAAAAGTATGCTCAACAATTTCGCCTTCGATAATAGCACCAAAATCGTGCGATGTTCTGTCGAAAGATATTTCAGGCAATCCTTCCAATTTTGCCTGACCTGTAGCACTTACAGGATTTTGGATTATATCGGTTGTTATTTCCTTATCTCCGGAACCTGTATTTTCCTGAGCACAGGAAAACAGCACAACCAATGAAAGAATCAAAATTTTATAAACCCAATTCATATTGTATTGAAAATTTGCGCAAAGTAAATTTAATTCTTTGAATACTCCAAGATGATTAAAGGAGATAAGAATGAATATTCGTTTTCTCTACAGTTATTCTATATCGATCGATCCCGAAAACACAACCCGGGCCGGGCCTGATAACCAGATATCAGTGAACAGGTATCTTTGGTCATACAATTGTAATCCTGTTTCAATAGCCTTAAAACGCACCGATAACATGCCGCCTCTTGTTTTAATTTCAAATCCATCAGTCAAATCAGGTTTCTCAAGGAATGCTGAAATGGCTGAAGCAACCGCACCTGTCCCACAAGACAATGTCTCATTTTCAACCCCACGTTCATAGGTCCTGACCTTTAGGCTCCCATCATTCATTCTTTCAACAAAGTTTGCATTACAACCCCTGGATGCAAGATTCTTGTCATTCCGAATTTTTCTTCCTTCAACTATGACATCGTATTGGTCAACATCCTTAATAAACTTAACAAAATGAGGCGATCCTGTATTTGCAAAATATCCTCCGGAGATTTGATCAATCTCCCTGACCTCATTCATTTTCAGGTCAATAATTCCGGTATCATAAATTATGGCCTCATGTTTTCCATCGTAAGCCATAAACTCAGTAATATTTGAACATATCTGTAATTTCCTGGCAAAAGCTACAATACATCGACCTCCATTGCCACATAAACTGGCTTCGGCTCCATCGGCATTAAAGTAGCGCATTTCAAAGTCGAGTTCTTTGTGATTTTCAAGTAACATTAATCCGTCGGCGCCAATACCAAACCTTCTGTCGCATAATTGCTTTACTTGTTTTTTTGAGAGGTTATGCCTTGTAATTCTATTGTCGACAAGAATAAAATCGTTACCTGTTCCGTGATATTTTTCAAATTCTATTATCATAGATTTATTACGACACCTTCGTTATTTATTTGAAAATAACACGTATTAACAATACTCCAACAATAGCCACAATGAACCACTTCCACTTAAAGACCGGTTCTTTAATTTCTTCAACAATCATTACCTCGGTCATTAGTTTTGAAGTACGGAATAAAGGAATAATTATCATAATCATCGAAAAGAAAATGATGAGTTCATAAAACCTGATTTCAGGCAAAAATATCAAGGACACAATTAGGAATCCAAAAAACCAGGTTTTTAATCCTGCGTTTAACAACCAGTATTGCCTGTTGATTGGATTATTTGCATGTGGATAAGTAGAACTCTCAAGAAAATAAACACTTGAAGTTGATCCGATAAGATACAGTAATGCAAGAAAAACTACTGCGAAAACAGCCTGGATAAAAGTTGGAACTCCCATCCAGGCAAGGGCAAACCATATCCCATCTTTTGTTGCAACACCTCCTACAAATGATGCAAAACAAAAGTTCATAGCATGAAGGAAACTCCAAAAAAGAAATATCTTTATAAAGCCGGGATCTCCACGAAACAGGACCTTAAGTCTTGAAAGTAATCCGGCCAATAGAAACGAAACAAATGGAGCCATATAAAATATTACGATTAAAGAATCGATAGTCCATTTCTGCGATTCTTCATTTATTTTATAGTCAACTTTATAATATTTAATGGCTGAATCAATCCCAAAAGCCTCGGCAGTAATATATGTAGCCAGAAGATTTACCATGTAGACAAATACAAATGCCAATAAAAAGAATGTTAGTGAATTCCCAAAGCTAACCCATCGCTGCCTGGCGTCAACTATTTCTGATTCAATTATTTTCACCTTAACTATGTATAAGTTCCCAAATAATAATCCATACAAATTGTTGTATTGTGCCAAAGGTATAAAAATTACCAATGTTTATAGAATGCAAGATGTCGCTGGATTTTAACAGGGAATATCGAGAGTCGAATGCATTTCAGGGAACATGAAATCGGGTTAAAGGTAGGATTTGTATTTGAAAGTTCAAGATTAGCTGTAAGTGTTCATTATGAATATGGTACAACAGACACAAATGCCGGTAATTGCCAACATCTATTTTAATTGGGCGTGTTAGAAATTTATCATTCGTGGAATAAATTTTACCCCCCGAAAAAGAGGATTACCAATTAAGACATGTTGTTGGTAAATTGATTGTTTGAAATCGGTACAAGTCTTTTGAATATGATATCCGAGAATGCCATTTATTCTTTCCAGAAACCCGGGCTTAATAAAACGAGGACTGTAAACAATTCGAGCCTTCCGAGCAGCATAAGAAATGACAAAAACCACTTTCCAAAAACCGGAATATGCCCGTAATTCTCAACCGGGCCTACAGCTCCGATACCGGGACCGATATTTCCCAAAGTGGCAGCAACAGCACCAGCCGATGACTCAAGATCATATCCCAACATAGATATTACAATTGTCCCAAAAGCTGTAAAAAGCATATACAAAACAGCGAATGCAAGCACATTTGTAACAATAGACTGATTGACTGCTCTTTTATTCAATCGAACCGGGATTATGGCATGAGGATGAATTAGCCGTCTTAGTTCGAGCACACTATTTTTTAGCAACAGGACAATGCGGACAATTTTCATACCTCCGCCTGTCGATCCTGCCGATCCACCAAAAAACATCAGCATAAAAAATATAACTGTGAGAAAGGGTATCCAATTGGTATAATCGGCAGTAGCAAAACCTGTTGTTGTTATTATTGACACCACCTGGAACAAGCTGTCCCGAAATGCGAGCACGAAGGAATAATCTTTAAACAAGGCCAATACTAGTGCAACAAGGACGGTAAAACCAATTACAAAACCTAAATAATACCGGAGTTCTTCGTTACGCCATACTTTTTCGAATTTAAGATGTAATGCAAAATATGACATGGTAAAATTTGTACCGGCAATGAACATGAAAATAATAATCACATAATGAATAAATGAAGAGTCGAAGGTAGCTATACTATCTTGTTTTGTAGAATACCCCCCCGTAGCCATTGTTGTGAAAGAGTGATTTATAGCATCAAAAAAGTTCATTCCGCCTATCATAAGCAAAATTGCCTCAACGGAAGTAAAGGCTACATAAATCATCCAAAGGCGTTTAGCAGTTTCCTTTATTCTTGGATGAAGTTTATCAGGTGTTGGGCCCGGAACTTCGGCCACAAAAAGCTGCATACCTCCTATTCCTAAAATTGGCAATATAGCCAGCGACAATACAATTATTCCCATTCCTCCCAACCATTGGGTCATGCTACGCCAAAAAAGTAAGCCATACGGCACGGCTTCAATATCGTTTAATATGGAGGCCCCGGTTGTTGTGAATCCCGACATTGTCTCGAAAAATGCATCAGTAAAAGAAGGTATCACTCCACTTATTATAAAAGGTAATGACCCGAATATTGAAAACACAACCCATACAAGGCTAACGATGATGTATCCTTCGCGTTTACTGATACTTTTTGGAGCCTTGCGCGTAAAAATTTGAGTTATACCCCCAACAACAAGAGCAATTAGCGATGAAATAATTATTGCTATGTAGTCATGCGAACCATAATAAAACGATACCGGCAGGCAAAGCCCCATGAAGAATCCTTCTAAAATCAGAAGCAGACTCAGAACTCGGAATATGATCCAAACGTTTATCATCGGAGAAATATCAATTAAAGAATTTTTCTACCTTATGAATCGCAGTAGGTAAAGCAAAAACCACAACCCTGTCGTTTGCAATAATCTGGCTGTTTCCACGAATGATTATTACCTCGTTGTCGCGGACAATTCCACCAATTATTGCATCTTGTGGAAAACCAAGGTCTTTTACAGGAACCTTGGTTACTTTTGAACCGGGTTTAACATTTAGTTCCAACACATCGGCATCGGTTCCGGTAAGGCATTTTATCGATTCCACATTTGCACTCAATGTGAATGCATAAGTATGACTTGCTGCAATTAATTTTTTGTTGATAATTGTATCGATCCCAATGTTTTCAGCAAGATCGATATAATCTATATTTTCGATTTCGGCAATGGTTTTTTTCACTCCAAATTGTTTTGCCGCCAGGCATGAAAGAATATTGGTTTCAGAATTTTCTGTTACTGCAATAAATGCATCCATTTTTTTTATTCCTTCCTCAATAAGTAAATCGATATTTCGTCCATCGCCATTTATTACCAAGGTGTTATGTAATTCGTCGGAGGCCTGAATGCTTCTTTCCTTATCAATTTCGATGAGCTTGATATTGTATTGTCCCTGGAGTTTTTTGGCCACACGTTTTCCAATCCTGCTACTGCCTAATATCATCATATTTTTAATGTCGAATTTCTTCTTGCCCGAATACTCCATTAAAGTTGGTATACCTGATTGATTTGTGATAACATGGACCAGATCGTTTGCTTTAAAAACATCGTCGCCACGTGGAATAATAGTTTGGCCATCACGTGATATAGCCACTGCCCTGTAATTAAATCCATGAATGGTTTTAGCAGCTTCAACAAGGCTTTTGTTTAGGACCGGTGCATTTTCGTCGAGTTTGATAACATATAAAGAAAGTTTCCCACCTGAAAAATTAACAATCTCGGTAGTCCCGGTTTGATTTAACAGGTTCCCCACCTCATCGCCAGCAAGTTTTTCAGGGTATATCAGCGAATCGATACCTAATTCGATAAAAAACTTTTTGTTTCGCGGAAAAAGGTATTCTGGGTTATCTATGCGCGAAATTGTTTTTTTGGCTCCGAGTTTTTTCCCTAAAATGCAGGATGTAATATTTAACTCCTGAGTGGGAGCAACAGCAACAAATAGATCGGTTTTTTCGATCCCGGCCTCTAAAAGTGTTTCGATCGAAACTGCTGATCCGGTTATTGTCATTATATCAAAATGTGAGTTGATATATTGCAGATTATCAGCATTTGGATCAATTACAACAATATCGTGGTTTTCGTTCGATAACATTTTGGCAAGATGGGTTCCGACCTCACCGGCGCCTGCAAGAATTATCTTCATATTTTCCTGAACTCAGCAATTAATTTTCCGGCAAAATAAACACATATCTTCGAAATAAACTAAATACAAGAATTTTAATGGGCAAAGTTCCTACAGCAAATCTGAAATAAAAAAGCCCCTGAAAATTTCAGGGGCTTTGATTTATTTATCACAAGAATTTTATTTCTGAATAATAACTTCGATTGTGATTGTACCGTCGGCACCGTCAACAATACTTTCAACCTTTACTAAGCCAATTTTGCCATCAACAGTTTCAAATGAGAAAACATCATCAACTGCTAAATCAGTCATAATTGTTTGTGTCATGCCTGAGATTTCTGAAATAACAGAATCATCAGTCATAGCATCAAACTCAGTAGTGGTTATTGCGCTGGTTTCAAACTTTGTTATGTTCGGTGTTGTCCAGGATTCACAAAGCGACAAATTAGTTCCACCACCACCAACAGTTGCATCACTTGGTGCACACAAGGTAGCCTTATTTGTTGATCCGTAATAATAAATAATGTCAATTAAATCCTGATTGGCATCTGCGCCGGCTTGTAAATAAACATCACCAGTATGTGCATCAAGAAAACTTCCATCATCTAAATTTGATTGTCCGCCCATTAAAACTGCTGTGAAACGATCGATATCACCAGCTGGAGCAACAACTGTAAAAGAAACCTGTTCCTCTGTTTCCTGATCTTTCTTATCCATAACAGAAAAGTCAATTGTTATTACTGAGCCACCTGGGACTCCTGCTGCAGGAATGTTATAGGTAAAATCGAAATTGACAGCGGTTAGATTGTTTTTAAATTCCAGGAATGTCATATCATCAAAAGCATCCGATGGCTGAATGTTGGTGATTTCAGATACCGGTAAGCCTATTTGTGATTCTACAAACCAAAAATCAAACAGGTCTTCGTTACCTGCTAAAACAATATGATAGGTTACAGAAGTACCAGGCTCATAAGTTGGAGATCCCTGTTCTGTTACAACAATTGTTGGAGGATCTTTTTCCTCATCCTTCGTACAACTGCTAATTATGCTTATCGACAATGCAAGCATAACAATCAATAAATAATTAAATTTCTTCATGATTCATTTTAGATTAAATTAATAAAGTTGGCAAAAATAATAGTTTCACCTGACAAAACAAGATAACACAAAAGTCTTAAAAATATTTTTACTGATCATCCTGATTTTTTAATTTCTTTTCCATCACTCTTGTTTTCAGCAATTTTGTAATCGCACTGTAAATAAAAAATCCATGTCTGTATGAAGTTGTTTTCATACTGACATGGATTAATGACCTTTTTATGAATAATCTTTGATTAATCGTCATCGGGAACGATAATATGCGCCCAGTTTTCATTACGTTTAATACGTGTTACCTGCATTTCGCTAATGGCAAATAGCCTTGCAATAACATTTTGTTTAATCCCTTTATTCAACATGGTTTTTAAAAGTACAATGTCTTCAGGCTTTAATTTCGAGTTTGTTACTGTATGCCCAAGTCTTCTTTGCTCATCCATAAGCCTTTTGTGCATGCGCTGATAACTTTCTTCGGATGATACCCAAAGCAGGTTATTGACATGGTTATTAGACTTGTCCCAATCCTTGTGAATAACAACCGTTTGTTTGTGGCTTTCTTTTTGAATAAAGAACTGGGCCGTTAATTTGTGTACACAAAACTGCCTTTTTTCTCCATCAACCTTAAGACCTACAGTATTGAAACCATTAACCGAACTCCCTTTAAGAATTGTTCCCTTCGGATCGGTTACGAAACTCTTAATCCTGCCATGGTTGCTAATTTGGTAATTTCCATCGGCAAAATCAACTGGCTTCCAAATCTCAACTTCGTGCTTTTTCGATTTTCGTGTTCCTTTTTTCATATAAATAAATTTAAATTTCTATTCAAAATATACGTTATCTGACATTTCCAAAAAGAATTATTTTTTACTGTTGCCATCTTCCTATTCCCATGAGGATTTTTATCAACACTGTTTCAACAAACAAACATTTATAGCCTGTAGCCAATCCACTAAATTCATGATATCCCCATTTTTCACTACTTTTCGATAACAAATATAATATTTTTTTGACAATAAAAACTTTGAAAATTAAAATATTTGAAAATTAATCACCTTTATGTATTAAGCCTAAACATATGCACGACTCAACAATTTGTAATGCACTGTTAATGTTATGTTTATTCCAAACGTACTTGTTTATAAAAATCAATATAAAAAAGTAACATAAAATATATACGAAATATTAATTCAGGCAAATGAATACTTTTTCAGCAGAAAAGCAGGTTAAGGAATCCATGGCCGGAAGCACGCACGGACATTTCTCAAAGCTGAGATAAGAAAATTTATTTAGATGATCCCGGCTTGTAAAAGTCCTCCGATCTTGAATAGCGCCATTTAGGTTTGTCTGATTTTGGCTTAGGATTTCGAGGATCAATATCGAGATAATATTGCCATTTACCCTTTTCAAACTTAAGCGCATCGTACGACCAGTCCGGGCCATAATGCTGGTACTTATCTTTCAGGTGCATAGCCGACGGCGAAAGATGATCAAAAACGATCATTTCAAGTTTTTCATCATAACGCAATGCCATAGAAACTTTCGATGAAAACTCAAAAATGATCCGTTTCTTATTGTATTTTCTTTTCCTTCGACCAATCTCTTTAATCGTATAGAATATATTAGCCCCAAAGCGAGGCTTCCCTGATTGTGTAAAGTAAAGGACGTCAATGATCTTTTTCGAAGTTAATTCGTTGTTACCGTCCCAGCCAAGCAGGGTATAATATTTATGCCTCCGGTCCCTGGTCTCAACAATCCGGTAATACAAGGCGCCGTACCAACTTTCCTCATCGAGGGTTAATCTTTCGGGATCTTCTAACTCCACCGATTTATCAACAAGGAGGTAGATTAAAAATTCCTTATCAGGTTTATAATAATACTGGATGAATCCGAAAAAATCGTGGGTATGGTCCTTCAAAGGTATGTTCCACGTGTATATGCGCAAAAGTTCATCATCAGACCTTATTTTACCTATCTGCCGTAGCGAATCGAATGGATAATTAAAGGAATTTTCATCATACAGCATATCTTCGACCAATTCTAAAATTATTTCATTCAATTCGTATTTAACTGCATCGTTATCCGATTTCTGAATACTATCGAATAAAACCTTCAGGCTATCTTCTTCGAATGAAAAATACATAGGATCAACATCTTGAGCGCTCACCCAAAATACCGATACCGTTAAGCCCACTATAAAAACTACACGATGAGTTATTCTTATTAATGGCATATTAATTTTTCTTCTGATTCATAGATTTTAACGCCCATGTCCTATTCTTATTGTTCCTTGCCATATTCATACAAATGATGGTTATCATATCTCGTCAGATTACAACTTTATATTGATGTTTAAATGTGGGCACAATTGACATAATCGGAATATCGGAATGAAAAATTATTTCCGATGCAGTTGATCCTACAAAATATTCAACAATCTCATTTTCCTGCTGAGTCATAATAATTATGAGGTCTCCCTTTTTCTGATTGGCATGATCGATTAATGCTTTTACAATTTTATCATTCTCGTTACTAACCTTTAACAAATCTGCACTGCATTTTATGCCGGCCTGAGAAATAAAATTTATTACCTGTTGTAACTGGGCATTCTGTTTTCGAATTTGGGATGTACTTTTTGTCGAAATCACCGAAACTGCATGAATAGTCGATTTAAACAAACGTGCAAAATTAATTGCATAGGAAACCTTTTCACGTGTTTCTTTCGTCAGGTCCAAAGGTAAAATGATATGGTCGCAGGAATTCCGGTGGTGTTTTCCTTTTATTGATATTACAGGGCACTTAGCCTCGCGAACAATACGAAAAGTTGTGTTACCAATTATCTTTTCCTTTATATTGCTTGAGTCGCTGGTACCGATAACAATAAAGCTCACATTTTCATCGCTGGCAAGTTTTAAAATTTCCTCATGTACTTTACCTTTTCTGATAACAGGTCGTACAAGAAGTTCTTTGTCTTTGGATAAATCGTTGGCCAGCCAGCAAAGTTTCTTATTAATTTTACCGGTAAATGAGTTTTGCTCATCCTTCGAAAAAATGTTCCAGATACCAGACGATAGTTTATTCACATAGGCAATGATAATCTCGGCCCCTGTTAATGCGGCAAGATTAAACGATTGCTCAAGCGCTATAAGCGACTGGGCTGAAAAATTTAACGGGACCAGTATTTTATTTTCTCTGGGCTTCATTATTTGAAATCCTTTGGTTACATTCGTCAAAAATAAACATATTACAAGGTATGGAACAAATTCAGGCATCAGAATTAATAATAAATCCAAATGGATCAATTTACCATATCAACCTAAAACCCGGACAAGTTGCCGATACAGTTATCTTAGTGGGCGACCAGGACCGTGTTAGCATGATATCGAAACATTTCGACAGCATAGAGTTTGAATCCAGGCACAGGGAATTTGTTGCAACTACCGGAACTATTAGAGGGAAACGCCTTTCAGTACTTTCTACAGGCATTGGAACCGACAATATCGACATTGTTGTTAACGAGCTGGATGCCCTTATAAACATCGATTTTTCAACACGCAGCATTAAGCCAAACCACACAACATTAAAACTAATCAGGTTAGGAACTTCAGGTGCAATCCAACCCACTATTCCGGTGGGTTCGGTAATTAAAACCGAAATGGCAATAGGATTCGACGGTTTGTTGAATTTTTATGCAAACCGTGATGAAATAACTGCTTCGGCCATCGAAAGTGCATTCTTAAAACATACCAACTGGAACGAACATCTAGCACGTCCTTATTTTGTTACGGCTTCTAATGTTCTGTTAAAAAAATTCAAGGATCATTTTATTCCTGGAATAACCATATCGTCGCCCGGATTTTACGGCCCGCAAGGAAGGGTTTTACGAATCCCTCTGGCTGATGCAACAATCAATAATAAAATTGAAAGCTTTGTTTTTGATGAAAAAGTTATCACCAATTTCGAAATGGAGAGTTCAGCCATTTATGGTCTTGCGAGTCATTTAAACCATGAAGCCATAACCATATGTGCTGTTATTGCCAACCGGTCGACAAAAAAGTTCGACGAAAACTATAATGTAATTGTAGAAAGAATGATAAAAGAAGTCCTCGACACACTTGCTGAATAGGCAGGTTTACATGGAAGGATGACTACAAAATGGACCAGAAGAAAATAATATCGCTGATTAAGCTATTGGACGACCCGGACCAGGTGATCTTCGAAGCCATCGAAAAACAATTGATTCGGGCAGGAATTGATATTGTTCCTGAGCTGGAAAAAACCTGGGAGGGAAGTTTAAATGAGCTACTCCAGGAACGCGTCGAAAACCTGATCCACACAGTTCAGCAAAACAATGTTAAAGACCGGCTGCGTGAATGGGTAAACGGTGGGGCAAGCGAATTGTTAGAAGGTGTTTATATACTGGCCAGGTCGCAATTTCCCGAACTCGAATACGAAGAAGTTGAAAGTGCCATCGAGAAAATAAAACACGATGTTTGGCTCGAACTGGCACCTAACCTAACGGCATTGGAAAAAGTAAGGATACTCAATCATATTATTTTTGAAGTCCACAAGTTTTCGGGCAACATATCGAATTATTATTCGCCCCGTAACTCCTATATCAACCAGGTGCTCGAATTAAAAAAAGGGAATCCCATTTCAATTGCCATAGTTTATACCGTTGTGGCACAACGCCTGGGCATCCCGATTTATGGGGTAAACCTGCCAAAGAATTTCATCCTGGCCTATAAAGATGAAGTTAGCAGCATCCGTACATTCGAAGAAGACGAAAACGATTCGGTACTTTTTTATATCAACCCATTTAACCGAGGCGCTGTGTTTGGCCGAAAAGAAATCGATTATTTTGTAAAGCAACAGAAAATTCAAAAACAAAAAGCCTTTTATGTGCCATGTGGGAATATCGAAATTGTTCAACGTGTTATCCTCAACCTGATAGTTTCATACGAAAAACTTGCATACCCCGATAAAATCCAGGATTTACAGGACCTATACAAAATTGTGAAGTTGTAAGTGAAGTGGAAGTTCGAAAATGAAAATTGGAATCCGTTTTTTTTTGTGGCTGATGAATGAAATACAATTGTAAACGGGATGCATAATATCAAATTTCCATTTTACCTCATTACCACAAATTTCCTTACAAAAACCTCATTGTTGCTAATTGCCCGGAGAAAGTAATTGCCGGATGGTAGATTTGAAATATCAACAATTTCCAGGATTTCCACTATAGTTGGTTTAACAAATTGGTTCAACTCCAAGGTCATTGAGTTCACTCCGACAAGTAGGAAATTAAAACAATAGTCCTGAAAGGACTGAATATGAATAACCGCCGGTGAAACCGGCGGAAAAATGACGAATAATTTACAGCCCTGATAGGGGCTGAATTTGAGTACGTTAAAAGTTCAGCCCCTATCAGGGCTGAGAATTATGTGCCTTTTCTTACCCTCCGGTTTCACCGGTGGGTATTCAAATTTAATCCCTTCGGGATAAATAATCTACTTTTCGGAGTGGACACGTCCTTACATATTTTCCTGGCCAAAATATCTTTGATTTCTGAATGTCTTGGAATTGCGGATCGTTTATTTTGTGATGGATTGTGCCACCATGAGTGTTTACTACCTTCTCTTAAAAAATTACATCCATAATTTCGCAAATGCTTTAAAAGCTTTTACCTTTTCATACTGCAATTTTCACTTCTTTAAAACCGTCTCCAACTGAAGAGATTGCATCCTGCCGATTAAATTCCAGGGCCTCCCTTAAAGTAATCTCTAAGGTTTCTTTTAATCCTTCATAGGTTTTTTCCTGACAATTAACTCCGGGAACTTCGACTATCCACCCAATCCACCAGTTTCCTGTCTGCTTTAGGACAGGAGTATATTCTTGTTTCATTTATTTGCCTCCTGTTTTTATAGACTTAGTATAAATGCGAATCAAGGATTGAGGTTAAAATGTCACGAAGTGGCTAAATCTCAATAACCGTGTGTGTAAGCCCACGGAATCTGAAAACCAACCACTCCAGCCACGGAGTGGCTGAACTGCAAAATCAAAGTTCAGCCAACTTCGTGGCTGGATTTTGTTTTGTCCTCGTGCCGTGGGTTTACACCCACGGTTATTCAAATATCACCCTTTCAGGGTGTTTCATAATTAAAACTGATAATCCTAACCCTTGATTCGCATTATAAACAAAAGTACAACAAAATTGAATTTGTTAATCTATAGTTAATATTAAGCCCAACGCTGGCGCAGATTTGTACTCCACACCGATTACTTTGCTATTTCAATGCCCTTTCCCTTTTACCTCAGTACCACAAATTTCCTTACAAAAACCTCATTGTTGCTAATTGCCCGGAGAAAGTAATTGCCGGGGGGTAGATACGAAATAACTATGGTTTCTTCGGATTTGCTGCTTTGCTGTTTGAGAAGGCGTTGGCCGTTTAAGTTGTATATTTCAATAGACCTTAATTCATTACCTGAACCAGATACCACCATTGACTCATTAGCAGGGTTCGGATAAAGGTGTAAAATATTCTTTGGTTGAAATGTATATTCTTCAATAGAAATATTTGGGACAGGATATAATTGTCCACCTGAATCAGTGGTTTTCAATATTATGCCATAGGCACCGGCAGCATATCCAATTTTACTGTCCCAGAAATCAACAGATGTTAAGACCAGATTAACCGTTTCGGGATTGTGTTTCTGATAATACCAGTTTTCACCTAAACTATCGGATATAAGAATCGATATGTCGTAATCATCCGGGTATTCGGATTGGGAAATCCCGACTAAGTATATTACTTTGTTATCAACAATTTCCAGGTCTGACAAGTGCCCCATAAAGGGCAAATCCATAGTCGAATAACTTACTCCCCCATTGTTTGTTTTGGCAATTGAACCATAACCGCTAACTCCTGTTCCATGATTATATTTAAAAGTTACACCACAATAAAAGCCTACACTATCATTAATGAATTCCATATCATGGTTTGTCATGTCCGGAACTGACAATGTAGTATCAATATTATAAAACCATGTATTGCCTCCATCTGTGGTTTTAAATAGCTGCCCAGAGTATCCTATGTCTTGGGATGCAAAGCATAAAGCGCCACCAGCAGCCTCCGACCCATCAATTGAAATAATATTCCAGGTCAACCCTCCATCAATAGTTTTAATTAGTCTATGTGGGTAAAGTTTATTAGAAAAAAAACCAAAATCATCATTTAAAAACGCAATTGACCTCCATGCGAATCCTAATGAAAAGTTAGGTAAATTACTATTTAAGTTTATCCATGACTCCCCCCCATCAGTTGTTTTGTAAATATTTGTTCCAACCGCGCCAGCATAGCCTATACTATCGCTTGTAAAGAGAATAGACCAAACAGGTGTCCCAACAAACATAGTAGTGTCCCAGGATATTCCACCATTAGTAGTCCTTACAATAATACCGTCGTTCATAGGATTATTATGATTAATGGAATATCCGGCACAATAAACCCTCTCATCTGTTTGAACAAATAAATCAAGATATTCAATATTCCCGTTGTTCTCGGTGATTACATGCCATTGGGAATAATTGTAGCTAATTATAAAAATTAAAATGGATATTAAAGTAATTATTTTTTTCATTTTGACCCTGTGTTGGCGCAGGTTTGTAATCTGTGCCAATTATGTTTGCTTTGACAATGTTCAAGTTTTCTTACCTCATTACCACAAATTTCCTTACAAAAACCTCATTGTTACTAATTGCCCGGATAAAGTAATTGCCGGGTGGTAGATACGAAATATCTATGGCTTCTTCTGATTTGTTGCTTTGCTGTTTGAGAAGGCGTTGGCCGTTTAAGTTGTATACTTCAATCCTATT
>CAYLZH010000064.1:0-18930 GCA_964388245.1 uncultured Bacteroidales bacterium | reverse complement strand
AAGGCTGAACGGTCTGTGTTGTTGGTTCTTTTTCGTGTACAATGGTTGTTTCTCCGTTGTACCTGATTTTGTATTCACCCTTTTTATTTTTTTTGATGACAAAGGTGAATTCCATATCAGGTTTTTCAAAAAACAAATTCCGGTCAACCGATTTCAACGATTTATCTTCAAAAATAATTTTCACCTTATGGTTAGTCGCAGTAACATCCGTAACCTTTACGTTTGTCCTGGCTTCTTCATTAAATTGAATCCCATCGATTACAACATGAAATTTCTCACCTTCTTCAGTAAAAAAAATAACATTACAGGTTTGGGCATTGGCCAATATTCCTGCAAATAAAAACAAAGTACAAATTAAATAACTTCTCATTTCAGTTTGTTTTAATTATTTAGACATATCCCATCAAAGCATAAATATAATATCCTACAAACTCATGCAAAAAAACATACCAATTCTGAAGAGTTTGAGCGCTGGGTACAAGCAGGTGGGTAAGGCTAAATTTTCGGGATCCGGCATACCGGTCGACAGGGTATTCATCAACATCGAGTTTGCATTGATCGAAACAATCCTTAGCGCGTTTCATGTGATATGCCGAAGTAATTAACAAACATGACGGCTGTTTATTTTGCTCCAGGAGAAATGCCGTTGTATACTCTGCATTTTCATGAGTGTTCCTCGAATTCGATTCAGTGATAATATCCCGCAATGGAATCCCTATTTTTACAAGATAATCCTTCCATACATCGGCCTCGGTATACCCTCTTTTAAAAATAGTTGGAGAACCTCCACTGATAACTATTTTCCTGATATGCTTGTTTTCATAAAGGTCGATTGCCTGAAACAAGCGGTCGGAAGCAGCTTTGAATTCTGTACGGTCAATTTGTGGATCGTATCGAACGCCACCGGTTAAAACAATACCATAATCATACTTCTGCTCGATTGATGAAGAAGCAATAGCTGGCCTTTCCCATGCACGCATCACCTCATCGAACAGGAAAGAATTAGACAGTACCACCGCAAGAAGAAATGCCCAAAACAGGCTCCTCTTTTTTAGTTTGTCCCTTTTCGAAAAAACAGCCAGGATTAATAATACAGTCAACCAGACTGCCGGTGCCAGCATAAACGACAAAAGTTTTGAAAGATAAAAAAACATATTGGTTTGATTTAATCGACCAAAGATAGGTAAAGCTTTCAAACATAACTGAAAGAAAAATCAGGTCTTCTTTATCAGATATTCTTTTTTGATGATATTGGCCAGAGTATTTCTTGACAAGATTTCGACCGTTTTATCCCGGACTTCTTTTAATACCGGTTTAAAACCACACTTGCTTTCGTCGGGACAATTTGTACATTCCTCGTAATATAGCTCCGAAGCACACGGCAACAATGCAACCGGACCGTCAAAGCCACGAATGATATCGATCAGGCTTACCTCATTGGGTTTTTTCAGAAGATAATAACCTCCTCCCTTTCCCATTTTGCTGCTAACTATGGCTTTATTCTTCAATTCAAGCAGTATAGCTTCTAAAAATTTCTTTGGGATATTCTCATCCTCCGAAATTTTACTTATCAGAACCGGACCTTTACCATACTCCAGGGCCAGATGCCTGAGAGCATAAAGTGCATATTGAGCTTTCTTTGATAACATATCAATATCAATTATTTGCGAAAAATAGCAAGAATTATCAGCAATTGGAAATCTGCCGGGCAGAGTAAAAAACTCATTCACCATGAGATATTGTGTTATTCAGATTATTCCGCAATACTTAACAAGATCGCCCTGCTTTGTCAGTGAAACATATTGTTTAACATATCGGTTTTTTACTTTTGGAATTGAATTTATTTTAGTTTTGTTTGATCAAATAATCGATAACAATTACATATCATGAGAGATTCAGAAACTGCGCTTAACCCAAACAAGCTTGTCAGACACCTGAAAAAGCAGGCTTCGGAGTTTACAAAAGACGACATCAAGCGATTTATCCAGGAGCAAGATATCGAAATGCTTAACTTCCGCTATGTAGCCGACGATGGAAAATTGAAAACCCTCAATTTTGTAATCCTGAATGAGGAGCATTTAGATGCTGTTTTATCGGCGGGCGAAAGGGTCGATGGCTCAAGCCTGTTTTCATTTATAGAAGCCGGATCGAGTGATCTGTATGTTGTGCCGCGATTTAAAACTGCATTTGTCAATCCCTTCGAAGAAATCCCCACGCTCGACATATTATGTTCCTTTTATACGAACGAAGGAAAACCACTTGAAAGCTCTCCCGAACATATCTTACGAAAAGCCTGTCGTAATTTTTACGAAAAAACAGGATACGAATTCAAGGCAATGGGTGAATTGGAATATTATGTTCAAAGCGAAAGAGTAGATGAATATCCGGCCGAAGACCAGAAAGGATATCACAGTGCAGAACCTTTTGCCAACTACGAAGATTTCAGAATCGAAGCCATGCGCCTGATTGCACAAAGCGGAGGCAAGATAAAATACGGCCATTCGGAAGTTGGGAATTTCCGTACTGAAACCGAATATTTCGAACAGCAGGAAATTGAGTTTCAGCCTGTTTGTGCCGAAGATGCCGTTGATCAGCTTGTAGTTGCCAAGTGGATTGTCCGTATGTTAGGCAAAATATATGGCATAAATGTAAGCTTTGCACCGAAAATTACAGTTGGCAAAGCCGGGAGCGGATTACACATTCACATGCTGGCCGAAAAAGAGGGTAAAAATATCCTGATCAAAAATGGTGGACTTAGCAATGAGGCCAAAAGAATGATTGCCGGGTTATTAGATCTTGCTCCTGCCCTCACCGCTTTTGGAAATACTATCCCAACCTCGTACTTGCGACTAGTCCCCCACCAGGAAGCTCCGACCTATGTTTGCTGGGGCGACCGGAACCGTTCGGCATTGGTACGTGTTCCTTTAGGCTGGACAAAAGGGGCAGGCATAATGGTAAACGATGCAAATCCTTTGGAAGCAATTGATAAGCGTGATTTCTCGAGCAAACAAACTTTTGAGTTTCGTGTACCTGACGGATCGGCCGACTTGTATCTGTTAATGTCGGGATTAATGATTGCCTGCCAACATGGGCTCGAAATGGAGGGAGCCCTTAAGAAGGCCGAAGAATTGTATGCCCCGGTGGATATTTTTAAAGGCAGCTACAAAGACAAACTTAAGACACTGGAAGAACTTCCTGCATCCTGTTTCGATTCGGCAGATTGTTTAGATGCAAAACGGGAGTTTTTCGAAAAGGATGGAATTTTCCATTCAGGTAAAATAGATTCAGTAATCACTCATCTGAAATCGTTTAACGACAAGGACCTGAGCGAGCGGCTCTATGGCAAGAACGATGAAATCCGTAAGCTGGTGGATAAGTATATTCACTGGATGTAATAGATAATTCGGAAAAGGGCTTTTACTCAATTAACACCTGTTTCTTTACATAAGTACGCCATGAAAAAGGTCATTTTACTGTTATTAATGATATCCACGTGCGTTAGTTTTTCTCAGGAAATATTGATGGAACAAGACATTCAATTAAAATCTATTTTTAAAGACAAGCGAGAGTCATATCCTGTTTTAAATGAAAAAAATGGTAAACTTATCCTATTCCTTTTGGATGATAAGACCATAACTGAACTGCGATTGAACCAAAAGTATATCATTACTAATAATTTCTCCATTGAAAGACCAGGCAAAAAATACAAAATTCTATTAGGAAGTAGTATAGTTGAGAATCAATGCTATTTACTATTTACGAATGAAAATAAAAATAAGATTTTAGTAAAAAGTATCAATAATGCTCCCAATAAGGACTCTGAGAAATTATTGGCGATCAATTTTAAAGATGAAAGATTCCTTGAAGCTATTGGTTTTAAGAATACAACATACATCCTTACAGTTAAAAGATTATCTTCATTATTAAAATTACATGAAGTAAAAGGGAAAGAAATAGTAAATTCGATAGAGTTTGATTTTTCGAAGTTCAAGTTTTCTGAAGATACATACCCAATTCTTTCATATATCTTAAATCAAAGAACTGATCCTTTAAGATTTACATCAGACATCTATTTAGTTGATAATAAAAACCCGAATCCACTGGATATTACCTCAGAATTATATAAAATCTATTGTTATAGTGACAAGATATTTATTTCATTTGATAATTATTTTGATCATACAAAGCTGATAACTATCGATTTAAATGATTACACGTATAGTTTAAAAGAGTATAATCATGGTAAAATTGAATGTGGTGATGCATACAAAAAACAGTCAAATTCATATTTGTATGACAACAACTTATACCAAATTATGGTGTGCAGGCATGAACTCCTTTTGTCTGTTCTCGATATAGAGGCAAACTCCGTTCTCAAGGAATGGAGGGTTAATAAAACGGAAGATATATCCTTTAAAAATTCGGATTTGGTTCAAAAAGGCAGCTCCATCTCACTCTTGCAAAATGAAGAATTCGAACTTTCTACAACAAAACAGTTTCTGCGAAAAATAACTCATAGTTCACCTGGTGTTTCAATATATAAGTTACCATATGTTCTGGAAGTCACCATTGGTGGTTATGCTGAGTATAGTAGTAATGTAGGTGGCATTATGATGGTATCGCCCGGAACTTCAGTCTCTACACCTTACGGTTTAATATCTACACCTCCGGTTTATCATTACAACCCTACCATGTATAGTTATAATAGAAGCAAATCGAGCAGGTCTGTCTACTTCAAATCATTACTCGACCAATCAACCTTTGAACATGTTGACGGTGAAATTCAGGTAAATGCATTTGATAGGATTGAAGAATACTATGATTTAGTAAATGACACAAGTTCTGTTTTTACCGCCGAAACCCTTTTCAAAGTAGACGACTATTACATATACGGTTACTACCACACAACAGAAAAGAAATACTATTTGAGAAAGTTCGAGGATTAGAATGTATTCCATGCGAGTCGAGCGATAAAGATGCTCTTTAGACCGGTCTCATTTATTCCACATAATATTTTTGTTTTCCCTTGATTCTCCCTAACTTGCAGTTTAATAAAGAAATTCCTGATTGATTTTTTGCTGTGAAAAATTATAAGACCATAATTTTAGTATCGGTAGTTTTTTTTGGCTTTTGTCAAATCCACAATTTTGTTTTCGCACAGTGGCCCCCCTCAGAATTTATGTCAGAAGTTAACACAATTACTACTGCGGTTCCCTTTTTACTTATCGACGAAGACGCACGTGTACCTGGTTTTGGAAATATCAGTTGTGTTTCAAGCGACGACTACCTGAACACCGGAACCTGGAGTAACCCGGCGCTATTATCAAGAAGGAAAAAATCGACTGGAGTGAGCTTTACATATGCACCGTGGTTAAAGATAATAATTGATGATATATATATTTACAATGCCAATCTCCACTTTTCGATAAACAACAGAAACACTGTTGCCTTACACTATCGATATTTCGATCTTGGTTATATGAAATTTACCGACCTTTATGGAACTATCACTGATACCATAAAACCTGTTGAATATGCAGTTAAGCTATCTTTTGCTCATCATTTTAAGAAAGGCTTCTCTCTTGGATTAAACGTACTTTATTTTCTAAGCGACCTTACACGAGGCTCACATATAATCAATAATGAATATAAGCCTGCAAAATCTTATGCCTTTGGATTTGGATGGAATTACGACAACTCCATCTACATTAGCGAAAATGCCGATGTACTCTGGAGTATAGGAGGATCCGTCAATAACCTGGGGCCTAAAATTGCATATTTCGAAAGTGATACGATAAAAGATTTTATTCCAGCCAACCTGGCGATAGGGGTAATTCTATCGCCAACATTCTATCTTCCTGGTAATTTCAAACTTAGTTTCGATTTAGCTTACGAAGCCGAAAAACTGCTGGTACCTTCACCACCTCGAAAGGTATATGATCCCGTTGGCAACGAGTATCAAATTGTTGCAGGTATGGATCCTGATGTTCCGGTTTTTCAATCTTACTATCAATCATTCTATGATGCCCCCGGGGGAAACAAAGAAGAGCTGCACGAAGTTATTCATCAATTTGGGGCGGAAGTAAGAATAAACGGTCCCCACAAGCTTGTGGCTGCATTCCGACATGGTTATTTCAACGAGCACGAAACCAAGGGAAACAGGAAACTTTATACTACAGGTTTTACATTGGGATATCGGGGATTTGAGTTTAATATTGGCCAAAACATCGGTGTTAAAAACAGCATAAAAAGACACGACTGGTTTTTACAATTAGGGTATATATATCAATTCACTGAATAATTTTTACAATAGTTGAAACTCATAAAAGTGATACTTCCATTTGCATTATTTCTTACTCAACAATAATTTTTGTCGAACAATAATTTACTTCTGAACAAAGAGAGATTAAATAGATACCCGGTTCAAGGTCAATGCTTTTCGTAGTTAATTGTAATTTTTTCTGATTCGGAAGAATTTCTTCAGAAAAAACCTCTTTGCCATGCATATCAATAATCCGGATTTTTGCTGATGATCCTGTCTCAGGAAATATAATATTGAAATCATCAGTAACCGGATTCGGATAAACAAATAACATAACTTTTCTTTCAGATAATTCGGATATATCAACCATTGGCGCCCGGCTAAAACGGATGGCATCGAAAGCCATTTTCTCGCCTGGTATTCCGGTATTGTCGCCCAGGTAAACCATACAGGAATCGCTTGCACTAAGGGTATAATAACCAAGCAAGGCCCACTCACCCTGATATTGTGATTGATCGATTACAACTTCGGTTGTATTCATAATGGTCGAAACAATATATTTCGATTGCTGTGCATTGGAATTCCCGGCAGGGATATAAGCCGAGATTTCATAAATACCCTCTCCGGTAATATCGGGTTGCCATGTAACATAGCAAACATCCTGTCCCGTATCTATGGTAACGGTCCACCACGAATGTTCCTTATGGCCGCTTGCCTGGTCGCGGAAATATTTCATGTGCGATGGGGGCTCGTTAAAAATAAAGAAGCCATGGCCAAAGTCAAGGTCATCGACAATAGTATCGTTATAAACGGCAGGATTTTTATGCGTGGTTACCGACCAGGCTATACCTCCATGTGTACCATCAGCATCGAGGTTTTGATAGCCGTTGTTGTAGCCCGGCCAGTCGTAAAAAACATTGGCACCGTCGTAGCTGGGGTATCCGGGTGTGTTTTTATCCCCATATGGATCGTGAAACAATAATGTATGCTGATTTTCGATATAACCTTTGGCAAGAGTAATATGTCCGGCTGTGGTCATATAATTGCAGATACTATGTGGATATCCGGCATCGATTTCATTTTTTGTATCATTGAAACTACAAAAGATTGTCCAGCTTTGTGAGGCATCCAGGCCATGAAGCGAATAATAATCGCGCATGGTCGAGCTTGGCGATCCTGATGCCCACATATAAGAATAGGCCCCCCATGCATCGGAAAAATACGGGCTGGTATAGGTATCAAAAAAGTTGCCGTTAAAGTGATATTTATCGGCCACATATGATCCATAATCGTTTTCGTGGATATAAAGCTTGTTGATGAGTGTTGGCCAGGGAGGAACAATATTAAATGCAGCTAATGCCATTACAGCAGTTGTCGCGCCACACGAACCGCTCCCATCATGGAAATCGGGAGTGTCGTAAACCTGGTGCACATAAGGCATCTCTCCCAGATCGATTATACTTTTATTCTGACTGAATTTCGAAACATTATAAAACCTTACCTGTAAGCGATCCACGCATTCATGCTGCAATTTCACATTGATCAATGAATTTCTTTCAGCATTCAATTGGGCTGAAAAAATTTGAGTATTGTTGAGTGTTGAGAACAAAACCCGACCTGATAGATCAATTGAAGGCTGACTTTCAAAAACATTTGGTGTTTTGGTCAATGGCCTGATATTCATCCCTTTGAAATCAGCAATAAATATGTCAGAAGCAAGGATTTCGAAATTTTCGATTTCGGATTTTTCAAAGATTATTTGTTCCGAATTTGAAATCCATACAGGATTTCCTCCTTCACCAATTTCATAAAACTCTTCATCTTTTATGCAAAAAACATACAGCCGCCCTTCTAAAGTATTAAAGACAATCTTTTTCCCATCGGGCGAAAATGCCGGATTAATACAGGATACTCCTTCAGGTGATATCATGATATCCTGGTTTTCAGACATATCTTTTAAAAATAGTTGTTGATGGTGATCGTTCCAGACCAGGAATTTTCCATCGGGCGAAACTGCAATCTGGTTACAATAATTGGGAATAGAAACGATATGCTCCCCTTCATCAGAAATTAGAAATACCGAATTCCAAACGGAAAAAGCAATGTTATTTTTGCCCCAGAACACCGGCTGTCCACAAAGATCAACAGCCTTATGCAAAGGTCGGATGCATCTTTTTTTCAGATCAAGAATAGTGGGAGTCTGCCTGCCCAGGGAATCGATAAACTTAAATGCCACCTTCGTTCGATCGTGTGAAAGCTGATAATATCTGCCGCAATTAGGGCTTTCCCATATTTTATCGACAATGCCTGCATTTAGCAAGTACAGACTTGAGGAATAGTTATCGGTAAAAAGTATCTCTTCCGAAGTATATTGAGGCTTGATAATTTTTCCATCCTCCTCTATTTTATAAGGATCAAATTCCTGGGCATGTATTTGTGTTCCAATCAGTAACGAAAGGAGCATTTGCAGCCAGTATATTTTGAATATTTGATGCATCTTTTCTGATTTCTGATACAGCAAAGTTAAAGGAAGAAGGTTATAAAGTATTGAGATTAAATAAACTGGGGCTTAATCTCAGCGATCCAGTTTTTTACACGCTCATCAGTAAGGTCGTCCTCGAAATCTTCATCAATTGGTAAACCTATAAATTCCCCGTCAATTAATCCCTGCGAATCTTCAAAGGTATATCCATCGGGCGATACCCTTCCAATGATATTGGCATTTAAGGCCAGGAGCTTTTCTGCCAAAATGCCTAGGGCATCAACAAAATGAAGCGAATATTGTACGCTATCACCCAATCCGAACAGAGCAACTTTTTTCGAACTAAAATCGATTTCGTTCAATTTTGGCAGGAACAAATCCCAGTCGTTGTTTTCGTGGTTAGCATCCCAGGTGTGCTTTCCAAGTGTCGATAAACCAAAAATAATAGTGTCGAACCTATCGAGATCGGCAGTGCTGGCATCCCTTACCTTCACAAGTTCAGCATGCTCTTCTCCAATTTCCTTAGCTACCTTAAATGCAACACGCTCAGTGGATCCACCCAGTGGCCCGTAGAAAATTCCAATTTTATTCATAATTAATGTGTCTTATTATTTCTGAATTTTTGGGTAAAGATAAATTAATTTTGTGCAGGGATATCCCTGATATCACAGATTATCAAAAACCTTTTTCATCAACCATTTCCACCGGTTTTTGTTCAAAACATGACAGGATGATAATTATCAATCCGTATTCGTTCAATTCATTTAATTTTGCAAACTGAAATTGAAGTAAAACATGACAAAAACTATCGACGAAATATTATCGCAGAATGAGTTCTCTCAAAGTGATTTAATTCAATTATTGGATTCTTCGGAGGATGATAAAAAGAAGATATTTCAAAAGGCTAACGAGGTAAAGAAGCATTTTAATGGCAACAAAGTTTTCTTCCGGGGATTGATCGAGTTCTCGAATATCTGTTCGAAAGATTGTTACTATTGTGGGATCAGAAAGAGCAATAAAACAGCTAACAGGTACAATATCAGCGACAAAGATATTCTCGACGCAGCCAGGTTTGCCTATGAAAACGATTATGGATCGCTTGTATTGCAGGGAGGCGAACTTGACAGTCCGGTATTTGTTGAAAGAATCGACAATTTATTAAAAGAGATAATAAAGCTATCTAAAGGTAAGTTGGGTATTACGTTATCGCTTGGCGAACAAAGTGACGATACCTACAAACGATGGCTCGACAGCGGAGCCCACCGTTATCTGCTCCGCATCGAATCTTCGAACCGTGACCTGTATTACAAAATCCACCCCGACAATGCAAAACATGATTTCGATGCGCGGCTCGAATGTTTATACAAATTACAGCGTGCCGGGTATCAAACAGGCACCGGCGTTATGATAGGCCTGCCCTTTCAAACCAGTGAGCACCTGGCCAATGATCTGTTATTTTTCAAAAAATTAAGTGTAGATATGGTTGGTATGGGGCCATACATCGAACATGAAAACACCCCACTCTATGCACACCGGAATTTATTAATGCCTTTACAGGACCGGTTCACACTTGCTTTAAAAATGATAGCCATACTGCGAATTATGATGAAAGATATAAATATTGCAGCAGCAACAGCATTACAGGCAATCGATCCGATAGGTCGTGAAAAAGCCCTGAAGGTTGGTGCCAATATTATTATGCCAAACATAACCCCAACAGATTTCCGCGGCGATTACCTTTTGTACGAAAACAAACCTTGTATTGATGAAGGTGCCGACGAGTGCAGTAATTGCCTTGAAGCCAGGATAAAATTTGCCGGCGATGAAATAGGATATGGAAAATGGGGCGACTCGAAACATTATTTCGAGAGAAAAAAGCTGGAAGTAAACAATTCAGTATAACTTTTCTTCGTAGATTTACCTTACAAATTCAACACTAATTGGCGCATGATCGGACAAGCTCATTGTGTTGATGCCTCCTGAACTTTCATCCATATGTGTTAATCCGCTCTTAGGCACAAAAATGTCATTTGTAAAAATATAATCGATCTTGCGGCTCCAATAACCACCATTATGGGGACCTTGTGTGGTATGCTTATAATATTGATCATTATCAGCCTGATAGTCTTCTAAAGAAATGGCAGGTGTAAATTTGTAAAATGGATTCATCCATCTGGTTTCTTCTGAATAATCATCGGCAATAAAATCTTCGTCTTCACAGGCAGCATCGGGGAAATCTTTTACTTTCCCGCTTCCCGGAGGAAGGCAGTTTAAATCGCCGCCCATGATAAACGACAATTGCTCGCTATCCAATTCATCAAGCAGATTGTAAAGAATATCGAGTTGCTTTTTCTTTGTTCCATCATGAGAGTAGGCAGACAAGTGTGTGTTAATCAGAATCATGGAATCGCCTGCAAGATCTATTTCGGTGCTTAAAATATTTCTCTTCAGATAAAAATATCTTACTATAAAATTCTGATCCTCAAACAAAGGCAATCCAACACGTTTTGAATTTCGCAAAGGCCATTTCGAAAGAATTCCATTGCCTGAATCCATTCGTCCGATTCCGTTACTCGGGATAAAACTGGCCTTCCATTGCGAGGCATATACGCCGTAATTTAATGCTGAATGATTAAGTATCCACTGAAGTTGATTGATACCTGCGCTCCGTTTCGAATTAATATCTACCTCTTGCAGAAACAAAATATCTGGATCGTATTGCCGGATTTTTGTAACCAGCTCTTCGAGGTTCTCTATTACTTCGTTGTTAGTCATAATGACCCGGTCGCCATAACAATCGAAAAAGAAATCAATCCGACCTCCGCCAAACTTAATATTCCAGGTCATAATTTTCAAGGTATCAGGAATATTGGCATTGATTATCGAAGCAGCCTGATAGTTTTCAACATCCGTTTCTTTCAGTTGGGTATGAAAAGGATCGTTTAATATAAGAACCGCAAAAAGCACCAATACAAATCCTGTAACAAAAGCTTTGTTTTTCAGGTTTTTCTTTTTCTTCTTCTTTTTAGTCATTAGTATGAATTAAAGTTACTCGCTTCTAAAGTTGAATTTGTTTACCCGGTTCAGGTTATTTGAAAAATTTGATATCGGATTTGTCCTTGTTAAAACAGGTCGATATTTTATTTATACTTTGAATTACTTAACAAGTGTAATCCGTTCTTCCATTGTATAATTCACACCCTGCTCTCCATCGGGATAATAGTAGATTTGTGTTCGTTCCCAAACCATTTTATCCTTTTTATTGGTAACTACATCGAATTTTTTCGTTCCGCCTGATACTGCTCTAATCGACACTGTGTTACCTGTATTTGTCCAATGGAAATCGCCTTCACCATAGTAGGTGTCCTTTCCAAGGTTTTTTACTACATTAAACTGACCTTCACCATTCGAGAAAAACTCGAAATTCCCTGCATTACCCGCAGTAGCCGATTCGGGTGGAGGCACCGGTGTACCATTACCATAAACCGACTTCTGGTATACATCGATACTCCACATACCTTCAAGTCGTTTGGCAAGTATTTTTTCTTTCGAACAGGAAACCAAAATAATTGCCGACATAATTAATAACAATACAGACTGCAGCCTTTTCATATGTTCGTAATTTATTTCTTTACAAAGAAACGAAATTTCATCATTTACTGATATTTGGGAGGCAAATATTTTGTTTAACTAAAAAAGTGGATTTGAACATTAAGGATGTAAGGCTTCTTTTCAAAATCCAAAAAAGACAGTCGAGTCGCATTTAGCCGTACAGACTTATATTTTCAAGTTTGTCGATGTTTGGTATTTCCAGGGTTCTACCTTGCTCTACAATAATCCCTTCGCTTTGGAATTCCTTTAAAACACGAATTGCGCTATCCTTCGACATGGCTGTCATATCAGCAATATCCTGCCGCGAAATTACTACCTCAAATTTATTCGACTCATAAACATGCTTTGCCAGGTACAGTAATGCATCGGCCATACGGCCGTTCATTTGCTTCTGGGTAAGACTCAGCACTTTATCAAACATGAAAATACTGTAATTATTAAGCGTATTTATAAAGTTCAGTGCAAAAGTTTTGTTTTTTTCAATTAATGTTTTCCAGTTTTCAACAGGAATAAAACATGCATTAACCTCTTTTATGGCCCTGATTGAATAATGATGTCTCCTGTCGGAAAATATTCCCGGGCCTCCGGCAAACTCATTTTCTTTCAGCAATTTTACCATCAGGTTTTTGTTAAGAAATCCTTCGATGTAGATTTTTGCGAGCCCTGAGGTAACAAATATTATGTGATTAGCCGAAGTTCCCTGTTTAAAAATAATTTCATCTGGTTTAAAAACCACTTCGAACCTATCTGTGTTAAGGATATCTAAATCGCTGTCACTTAAATCCTTAGTTAAAGGTGATTTAAGACTACAATCACGACAATTCAAACAATTGCTCGATTTTGAAAAGTAAGTCATAAGTTCAATTGACATTTATCTCTTAACAAAGATAAATAATTATACGATAACAATGATAAATGTCGATACTGACAAAGATATTTTCCTTTCTGCTCAATAAAAATGTCTTTAGCTAATTAAGAGCTAAGTTGAAGGCATTAATTACATTTACAAGTGTCTAAATACCTCTTTATTTGTAGGAATTATTTAAAAATATTAAAATTAAAAATTATGCAAAATTCAATAGTTAAGAGAGTTGCAATTATTTTTTCAGTTGCACTTTTATTTTCTGCATGTGAGTATGCTTACATTGAACCTCTTGAAATGCCCGAAGAAATAAGTTTCGCTACTGATTTGGCTCCCATTTTCACCGATGATTGCACAAGCTGCCACAAACCTACTGGCAGTTGGGATCCTGATTTTTCGGAGGCAACGCTTTATGAAACAGTCATAGATTATGTCGATATTGATAATCCGGCACTTAGCGAACTTTATGTTATAATTACCGATGGAAGCCATAATGATGGCAGGCCTGGTGTCGACAAGCTTAAACTTTATCTTTTGCAATGGATAGAAGACGGAGCATTGGATAACTAATTATGAAATGATTAATGAATTTAAAAATAGACAAATGGAAAATATAGTTAATCGAAAATTAGGCATACTGCTGATTTCATGTATTTTACTAAGCACTTCAGCAATGTCGCAGGAACAGAAAAAAGAAGATAAGCCGGTACGGTTTGTATGGAACAGCGAATTATTGATCGATAATCAAACGCCACTTATGCAAAACGCCCAGACGCTTCAATTAATCATACATCACAGGTTTGGAACCATGGGAAATGGCATGAGTGATTTGTACGGGATCTATGCCCCGTCGAATATCAGGTTAGGTCTTCATTATGGCATAACCGACTGGTTAACTGTTGGAGTTGGAACCGAAAAGGACAATAAGATGCAGGAACTTTTATGGAAAGTAAAACTGCTACAGCAAACCCGCTCAGGAAAAATACCTGTCGATATCACCTATATTGGAAATGCAGTAATCGATGCCAGAGACGAAGATATTTTCGGGAATTCATACTCCTTCACCAATCGATTCAGTTATTTTAACCAAATAATGGTGTCACGAAAACTTACAGATAAAATCTCCCTGTTAGTGGCTGGTAGCTACTCTCATTTTAATATTGTCGACACCATCAACTACTCCGGTATGGGCCATGATAAAATTGGGATCACATTTGGGGGCAGGTATAATTTCTGGAACGATTTCTCATTTATTTGTGAGTACGATCATCCGATTGATGTTCAGGGCGATCAGGAAGAACCGGCTAAGCCAAACCTTGGTCTTGGACTGGAAATTAGCACAAGTACACATGCCTTTTCGGTTTTTGCATCGAATTACCGAAATATTATCAGCCAGAAGAATTTTGTTTTCAACCAAAATGATTTTTCCGACGAAGGCTGGTTGTTGGGCTTCAATATTATAGTTCGATTTTAATCAACAAGTTTCCGTTTAAAACAAAGAATTTTACATTAACTATCTGAAAATATCATATTACTTTTAGAGATTTGACATTCAAAAACATAACTATCTAAAGCTCATTGATTTGGTCGCCAGATTTAAATTAACTAATTAAAGAGCTTAATTATGAATGAAAAAAAGACAAGTGAAACTCCCTCAAGGCGAAATTTCCTGAAAACCGGAATTGGTGCGGGGGCAGGACTTATTGCCGGATTAAGCAGCAATAAGCTTCTGTCATCAAATTCACCCGATTCAAAAGAAGGGGGGAAAAAAGTTAAACTACTTACTGCTGACGGAAGGTTAGTAGAAGTAGAAGAGGCCTCTATTGATTACGAATCAGTAAAACCTGCTTTGGGAAAAGAAGCAAGAAAAGGATTACCTAACAGGAAATTTGTGATGGTGATCGATTTAGCCAAATGTAAGAATGCACGAAAATGCATCGATGTATGTCAGGAAGGCCATCATTTACCGAAAGATCATGAATGGATAAAGCTTTATCTTTTGCAAGATTCTGAAGGATCTGCGCCTTATTGGTTTCCACGGCCATGCCTACAGTGCGACAATCCCATGTGTGTAAGTGTTTGTCCGGTGGGAGCTACCTATAAACGCACCGATGGCATTGTGCTGGTCGATAACGAACGGTGTATTGGATGCAAGTTCTGCATGACCGGTTGTCCCTATTCTGTTCGTGTATTTCATTGGACAGAGCCCCATGTTGATGAAAAAGTAAAAGAAGAACATGGACCCTATTCTCCTGAAACAAATTATCCACCGGTGGAGGGGACTGTCGGGAAATGTGTTTTCTGTGCCGATAATCTTAGACAAAATAAACTTCCACGTTGCGTAACAGCCTGCCCAATGGGTGTTATCTATTTTGGCGATGTACTCGAAGATTCTGTAACAAATGGAGATGAAACAGTAAGGCTAAGCGAATTATTACTTAACAAAAGCGGATATCGCTATCTCGAGGAACTGGGGACCCAACCCAGTGTGTATTATCTACCTCCTGTAAACAGGAAATTTCCTTTAGAAAGAGGATTCAAAGGCATAGAGCCTGAAGTAATCGAAAGGTATAAGGATACCCCATACATGCAAAAACTCGAAGGCGATGAACAATAGCAAAGCACTTGATTTATTGAAAGAGTTTTCTCCACAAATTGAGAAAACATCGAAAATGTGGTACATCTTCTTTTTTATTTGCCTGCTTACATTTGCTTTTGGAGTTTATGGTTTGATATCGCAAATAACAGGTGGCCACATTGTTACAGGAATGAGAGATCATGTTGTTTGGGGTGTTTATATCGTAAACTTCATATTTTTTATGGGATTAAGCTACGCCGGTGCATTGATATCGGGTGTATTGCATCTGTTTAAATCAGAATGGAGAAGACCAATTATACGAATGGCTGAGCTTATTACAGTTATATCCCTTGTAATTGGCCCGGTTTTTATACTTTTCTGCATTGGCCGTTTAGACAGATTACATTATTTGATAATATATCCACGAATACAATCCCCGATTACCTGGGATGTGATAGCAATTTCTACTGATATAATCGGCTGTATAATTTTTCTATACCTGTCTTTTGTTGAAGATTTTGCACGATTACGCGATTATGAACAATTAAAGGTAAAGCCCTGGCGTAAGAAATTATACAAGGCCCTGTCGCTTGGATATACCGGAACACCTATCCAAAAAAAGAGGATCAAGAACTCAAAGAATATAATGGCGGCAATGATAATTGCTATCGCCATAATTGTATATTCTGTGCTTGCCTGGATTTTTGGGGTAACATTACAGCCCGGTTGGCATAGTACAATTTTTGGCCCCTACTTTGTAATTGCCGCAGTATATTCAGGAACCGGACTTTTAATAATAATTATGTGGATATACCGGAAAATATATCATCTAGAACAATATATCACCAGGAAACATTTTGTTAATGTAGGTGTATTGTTATTGATTGTAGCAGCTTTTTACGGATATTTTACCTTTAGCGATTACCTTACAAAATGGTACGGATCGGTTAAAATGGACAAATTGCTGATCGATCGGTTATTTACTGATTACTACTGGTTATTTATATTTTCCAATTACATTGGCATCATAGTACCTATAATAATTGTAGGCATTCCAAGGTTACGAACAATACGACTTATTTCAATAAGTGCTGTTATTACAGTAATTGCACTTTGGGTTAACCGTTTTCTTATTGTTGTACCAACTCTGGAAACTCCTTACCTCCCTATTCAGGATACCCGACTCGACTGGATAAAATATTCATCGACCTGGGTAGAATGGTCACTTACTTTAGCAGGGATTGCTGTTTTTTGCATGGCGATAATGCTGGCATCAAAGTTTGTTCCTATTGTTTCGATTTCGGAAATGGTTGAAGAGCCTGAGCTTGACCAAAATGGAGTTAAAATTCAAAATCAAAGGATATGAAAGGAATGCTATATAAAATCATACTAAGTGTGCTTGTACTTTTAATAAGTAACACTTCTTGTGTGTTTGCATTTGCAAGTGCAGACGAAACTGAAAAAGCTGAAACATATTCAGAAATGTACTATCTCAAGTTGAGCAATGGCAATAAGGAATTTACTGTTGAGATTACATATGATGGAGAAGAAGATACAGAGCCGGTTGCAGGTGTTAATGTACAATTTCATACAGGTTTTGATGAGATGTACAAAATTGCAGATGCAACAACCGACTTATCGGGAAGAGCCATATTACAGATCGAGAATAATTATGTTCTTCCTGTAAACGAAGAAGGATATTTTTACATTCAGACAATTTTCGAAGGGAACGACAAATTTGATGCGAGTGAAAGTGAAGTTACTTTTATAGATGCATCGTTAGATTTGCGTTTGGAAGAAAATGAAGGAGAAAAGAATATTATTGTAAATCTCTATCGTTTCGATATCGATGGCGGGAAAATGGCCATCAGCGACGAGGATATTTATATTTATGTACCGAGAATGTTTAACAGGTTACAAATAGGTGACGGATATCTTGAAGAAGGTGAGGCAACAATCGAATTTCCAAAGGATCTGCCCGGTGATGCTGAAGGTGAGGTAACAATAATCGCCAGGCTCGAAGACCACGGAGATTTCGGAACAATCGAAAAAATGGAAAACATTAATTGGGGCCTAAAAAAAACCAATGCTTTTGCTGGAGACCACCGTGCACTTTGGACCGAAATAGCCCCAACCTGGATGATCGTTTCCTTGATTATTATGTTATTAGGAGTTTGGGGACATTATGCTTACGCAATTATTCAATTATTTAGAATTAAAAAGAATGTCTGATAATTCTATACTGATTATATTTATGGATTAATTTAAACGGAGGTTTTATGAAATCAAAAATGAAAATTGTACTGGCAAGCGTTGCAGTTCTTGCAGTTATGGTTGTATTGCAATCGTTCAGTATTTTGCAGGAAAAACCAAAACCCTGGGAAGTTCCGACAAAATATGAAAAAATGAAGAATCCCACAGCAGATGCTCCCGATCTTAAGATCGGAAAATTGTTGTATAACAAACATTGCAAATCGTGCCACGGGACCAAAGGATTAGGAGATGGGCCAAAAGCTAAAAAACTGGATACATCTGCAGGAGACTTTTCAAAGGACCTGAAGGGACAATCCGATGGAGCACTTTTTTATAAATCGCTCATTGGACGGGATGAAATGCCTAATTATGAAAAGGATATTCCCGAAGCCGAAGATATGTGGAATATTGTGAACTACATGCGTACGTTTGAAAAGTAATCTATTTGATTTTTATAGTTGGGGCTGCTTTTGCAGCTCCAACTTTTTTCACCAGAACTAATTATTAATCACTCATGAAAAATCACCCATTAAAAAGCTGCATGCTTATATTTCTTCTATTAGCATGCCTGATTGGTCATTCGCAGGAACAGGACAGCATCCCTCTACTTCCTGAAAATGCCCTTGAAAATGAAGATTGTCTGCGTTGCCATGGAGAGCATAAATTCGAGATGTATAACAGCGACTCGTCGATGGTAATTAAAAAACATATGTATAAAGTTATAGACCGTAGTTTGTTTTACGATACCAGCGCCGTTCACCGCGAATTTAAGTGCATCGATTGTCATTCCGACGAATATTACGAATTTCCCCATCCATTAGATGTCCGGTTCGAACCAGCATATGCCTGTGTGGGTTGTCAGGAGGGGGGTGATGATTACA
>CAYLZH010000063.1:0-19135 GCA_964388245.1 uncultured Bacteroidales bacterium | reverse complement strand
CGGTACCAACAAATGCGCTGACTGTTCCCATACATCCATTCGAAGAACTTACAGTCAATGAATAATTACCCGATGTCAGGTTATTGATATATTCAGTTGTTTCGCCAGTCGACCACATATAGGTATATGGTGTTACTCCTCCAGCTACAGATGAAATAATCTTACCATCATATGTCCCTGGAGTACTCTCATCGAACACAGTCAGGTTAATAGATAAAGATGATATCACCTCTAAGTGCAATATATCAGATGAAATATTCCCGGCAGCATCTATCACATCCACAATATAATCGGTAGATGAAAGAGGCGAGGCGTAGGGATTTATTATATAAGGATTGTCTAAATCCTGTGGTGGGAACCAACTAACTGTATATGGAGGAGTACCTCCTGAAATACTTCCCGGCAGCAAAACACTGTTGCCCATACAAACAGTCAGATCGGGACCGGCACTTACTTGTAAACCAGCTCCGGTTACAGTAATATACGCAGTTTTAGCGACAGTAGTGCTTGTGAAAGAACTATCTATTACAGTAAGGCTAACGGTATAGGTGCCCGGGCTGGTGTAGATATGATCTGTATGCATGCTTGTATCAACTGTACCATCGCCAAAATCCCAGTGCCATGAAACTATATTTCCATTTGAGGATCCATAAAAATTAATTGTATCTCCAACTGATGCAAAGGTTGTATCGGCAAAAAAGTCAACATCAAAATCTAATCCTGTAAAAGTGCTCCAGGGAAATTCACTGATTGTTATTGCGTCAATATCATCATATAATGGTGATGCTGAGAATACGAAATGTGAACCATCAAGAAATGAGGCATAAAGCGTTGCAGGATTCAGATTTCCCGATTCATTTACCGTAGTAAGCAAGTCGTTGTCGTCGACACTAAAAATAAGGGCAAATCCATATCTATTTTGTGTTGAGTCATATACACTGCCAAACTCAAAGGCATCGATATCAGTGCCCGGAGGTAAGCCCAGGTGTGTTTGTGCACTTAATACTTCAACGTAATTCTCTCCATTTGGACCGGTAACACCTGCTTCGTAGATCGATCCAGGATTGAGCTGTGAGTTGGTAGTTGGGCTGTAGCAAGCTTCGTGATCGGCAGAGAAGTAGTAATGGTCAGGAAGTTCGTAGGGCACTGATGATTTGATGTAATCCAGGGCATCTACATCATCGTCGTGAATCTCAACTGTGTCGGGATTCGGATCAAAATAAGGGGCTACCAATTCTTCGCTAAATGCAATGTAGCTTGCATGTAGCGAAGGGGCATTAGGAACTAATTCCAGGGCAACAATTTCATCACCACCATTTGATGTTCCAAATGTGCTGGATGCATTCGGCGACTGGCTGTTTACAGGCACGTTCCCGTTAGGATCCGTATAGTTGTTTGCTCCATCATCATCATATGAAATAAGAAAATATTTGGCTACGTGAAAATTGAAGTTGGTTGGAGCATACATTGAGCTATCCAATACCCCGGTAAAAACAGGCAAAGTAGCAAGGGAAAAATTAAGATTATCCATTCCATCAAGGTCAAAATAGTCTGGAAAAATGGAATTGGTTGTAGTACCTCCCATACCAACAGGAGCAGCAGTAGTAGTGTCGAATGCAATGGGCCATGGATCGCTGTTGAAAACAACCGCATCATCGAGAATAACATTTTGTCCTGGAAATGGAATTGTATAGTTATTGAAAATATTGTAGGCATCGCCCGGATCCAATACCTCATCACCATCGGTAAAAGGATCGCTCATTTCTGTATCAGATCCAATATCCGGAGAAAACATTATAAATTCATGTGGTTCGAGACTTAATTTTAGTTCTCCTGCGAATTTTGCAACACAATGGTCTTTAAGTATAAAATCATTGTTATTGAGAAATAATGCTTTAGTTGCTAAATCAGAACTTATAGAAATTGAAAATGGCGAACCGACAACAACGTTTATTGTATCAGTCACTCTGTTGCTATAGTTCCAACCAATAGTGCCAATGTCTCCATTATCAGGGCTTTTGAAATTATAATCACCCAATAACAGGTTTTTTGTGCCAATAAAAAATGTGTTGATCGACTGTACAGCATCTTCCCACACATTAGGGACTTCATGTTCAGTTTGCCCGGAAGCAAAAACCCAATAAGTATAATAAACAATTATGGTATCGCCATCATGGACACCATTGATAGAATCCTCCATAACCTCTATACTAATGTCACAATTCAGTGCGGAAGTATTTGTTCCAAGCCAATCCTCTCGGTTCCCCCAGCTAAAAGAGCGCGACACATGTTCCCATTTGTATCTGACTATTGCAGAATCGATATCGAGGGTGGCTGTCGAAAAGCCTTGTGCCCTGGTAAAACCACAGGTATGATTTGCAAATGCTTTGGCATCGCAATGTAAAGCATAGTCGTGAAGTATAGAAGGAGCAAAGCCATCAACATCAATATCATTCTCCCAGCTCCAATCATTACATAAGACTTCTGCATATGAATCTGAATTTGCACCCCCCGAAAGGTTAGTGAGCGAAAACTCTTGTGCCTGTACAGAGATGAAAAATACTGCAAGTATTAAAGCTAATGTAAATTTAATCGTTTTCATAGTAGTAAAATTTAAGGTTTAGGTTTTATTTGAAATTAAAATTTAGTTGTTAATTGTTAGAATCGATTCGATCAGTAAGTATGCAGATCAGCAAAAAGGTAACCGGAAAAATAAATATATTCAGAGAAAATTTGTCGTAAACATCTGCTTATATGCACATTTCATAATCGGACAGGGTTTAGATGAATATCTAAACATTGAGTCTTCAGAATTGGAAATAAAGAAAAGCAGACAATACAAATCTAAGATCACTAAACATTAATATACCTAATCTTTTTTAATATACGCATAATGTTACCATGTATTTAAAGATTAAGTATTCAGCAAATGAAATTACTGAATGCAAGAAACCAATCGAAATCTAATTAATGATTTGAAATTTGCATATTCCCTGCTCAGTTGCAAGAGTGAATAAGAGTTTCTTTAGGCTAACTATCCAATAACCGTTATTACTAAATCTTTTAGATTGAAAACCATACAACAATTTTTGTAATTACCGTTAATCTTTATATCTTTACTTAAAAAACCATGAAACGAATATTCAACGCAATCATTGCACTGTTCTTAGCCTCGTACCTTTATGCCAACATTATCCCAATCGAACCACGGGTTTCGGAACTATATTTCGATAGTACCGGAGGATGGGTGCTTGAAATTGGATTTCTGAATCCTGGCCTTGAAATACTTGACAGTATTCAAATCAAAACCCAGGATGGAATTGCCAGTGTATTGTCATACGACTTATTGCCATGTCAGGGAATCCATAGTTACTTTGATAGTATCGCCGTAATTACTAATACCAACTTAAGCAATCCTCTTCAAATCAATATTGAAAGTGATTTCGTAATAGTTTATTCATATATGAATGGTAATTCAAACACTAATGGATTAGGCGTAAGCTTTGGTGATCCCGATGATTATGTCATTTCCATTGCACCCGGACAATCGATATCATATTTATTATATAATAACATGAGATCTTATTGTTTAGATTTAAGTCCAACAATTGGAGCTCCAAATGATACCGTTGATGCACTGGGCATATTAAAAGGGCAGGTTCTCCTAAGCGGAAACCCAGCGCCAGAAGGGAGGCTTTGGTGGTATAATAACTGGTTTGATGGCTCACTAACTACACAGGTCGATTCAAATGGTTCGTATTTCACATATGTTCATGCGCGCAGATATTCTTCAATGTCTGCACAATACGATGCTGATCCCCCCAATTCGATTATTGCCCACCTTGATCAAAATGCTTTATCTACAATTTATGTAAATCCTGGAGAGGAAACAGTGTACAATTATAATTTTGCAGTAAATATGGCTGTCGATAAAGTTAATAACACCAGGAGCCTTAAAAAAGTCATCCCTTATACAAATCCATTTTCGAACGACATTAGCTTTTATATTGATATTCCCAAACAATACTCTGATGCAAAGATTGAGATTTTTTGCCTTGATGGAAAATCCGTTAAACAGTTACCGATTAACAGGCAAATTGAAAAAGTGAACTGGCTGCCCAAAAGTGATTTACTCTCAGGTGCATATGTGTTCCGGCTTGTTGTCGACGGTGTATTGCTTGAATCAGGTAAAATCGTTAAGCAATAAATTCCTGATGAAACACCGGATATTTATCTTGATAATTTCAATTATAATCAACCTGGCCTGCGTTTTTGGTCAGGATGTAGATTTTTATAAAGAATCCATCACCTTTAAAATTGAGAAGGATTATTTTTATGTGAATGGCGATTATTATCTTAAATCCACTGAAAACCGTAGTCAAATTTTGTTCTATCCTTTTCCGGTTGGAAATTTATATGGTGATGTTGATTCGGTTTCGATATTCGATGTAAACCGGCAAGAAAAACTGAATCAGTTTAATAAAACTGAAAAAGGTGTATATTTTACATTTACATCCGACAGCCTGTGCGAATCGCATTTACAGATTGCCTACCGGCAGATTTTATTAGGAAATCAGGCAGAATATATCCTGGAAACAACACAAGTGTGGGCCAAACCTCTTATAAGTGCCAGGTATCAACTGATAACAGGGTCGGAAATAGACGTAACCAGTTTTTCATATGATCCTGACAGGTTAATTGAGCTGAAAGGTGAGTCCATATATTTTTGGGCAAAGCAAAATTTTATGCCTCAAAAGAATATGATTTTTACATTCTCGGTTCGTTAAGAAAAATCAGTGTATTTATTTTCTGTATTTCTTTCGTTTAAAATCACATTGCGATATCTTTGAGATATAAGTTTTAATAAATTAATTTGTAATTAAAATACTGATATTCATGCCGGATTATACCTTACCGAATAATTATAAAACCCAGTTGTCAGATTCCCTGGAATTATCAAGAATTGTGCACGGCCACTGGCGCCTGGCCGACTGGAACCTGACCGTCCGGGAAATATTAAGATTAACCGAACAATGCATCGATCTCAGAATTACCTCATTCGATCATGCTGATATTTATGGAGATTATCGTTGTGAAAGCCTTTTTGGAAGTGCACTCAGGTTAAACAAGGAAATTCGAAAGAAAATTCAGATTATTACAAAATGTGGCATAAAATTGCCCTCACAGAAATACCCACACCGGAAAGTGAAAACATATGATTACAGTTATCAACATATTATTCTTTCAGTAGAAAACTCATTAAAAAATTTCGGAACGGATTATATTGACCTTTTCTTATTGCACCGGCCGGCACCATTCTTCGATCCCTACGGATTAGCCGAAGCTTTTAACATGCTAAAAAAACAAGGTAAAGTTTTGAATTTTGGTGTCTCAAATTTTTCTCCTCAGCAATTCGAGATGTTAAATTCAATTACTGATAACAAGCTTGTTACGAACCAGGTAGAAATTTCACCCTTTTGTCTTGAGCATTTTAATAATGGCAACATCGACTTTTTCCTGACGCATGGTATTAAGCCAATGGCCTGGTCCCCATTAGCCGGTGGAAGGATCTTTAATCCTGGAGATGAACGTGAAAAAAGTATTGTACAAACTTTACGGGAAATAGCCACAGAACTTGATTTAGAATCGATTGAGCAAGTTGCGTACAAATGGTTGTTAATGCATCCTGCCGGTATAATTCCAATTACCGGTTCAGTCAATATACAACGGATAGAAGTAGCTGTAGATGCAATTCACACTAAAATGAGTATTGAGCAATGGTATAAAATTTATATTGCATCAACCGGGTATGAGCTGCCATAATGCAAGAACGTAGCTTACTACCCACCGCTTACCAGGTGAAGAACTGTTACATTATCTCCATCTTTAATAAACGTTGTATCACGGAATTCTTTTTTTATTAATTTGTTATTCAGTTTTGTAACAAGCATCCTAAAGGTGTAGTTTTTTATTGCAAGCAGTTCTGTAAATGATATCTCTTTGGCTTCGATCATTTCAATTTTATTGTTGAGTGTAAATTCCATTTTTCTGTGTATTTGAAATTATCTTCTGTTTATTCTTCTAAAAGGATCTCAAGGACCTGGTTTGCCTGCATCATCGAAACAATTCCTACCCGGGGGGCAAGAGGCGGCAATTCATCCGACACGGCATTTACCTGGTCGCCACAAACATAAATATTTCCATGTTTCTCGGTGCGGATAATATTATTTTTTCCAAATCCTGCCATGCCTGAACCAACAACCAGGGGTGTATCGGGAAAATGATGCTGTACGGTTTCAATCAACATCTTTTTCATATCATCCCGATCAAATGCCTCCACAATAACATCACAACCCGAATAAACCTTTCGGATACTTTCAGGATCAAGTTTCAGGGAAAGTGGTACAACATCAACATCGGGATTAACAAGTTTTACATTTTCTTTCAGTGCAAGTACTTTTTTTCGACCTAATTGATGATGAAAATAATATTGTCTGTTGAGGTTGCTAAGATCGATAATGTCGAAATCGGCAACAATAATTTTGCCTACACCTGTCCTGGCCAGGGCAACAGCGCAATTTGAACCAAGTCCACCCGCTCCGGCAATACCTATTACCTTTGATTTAAGTTTTGACCTTATTTCTTCGAATTTCATGTGTGTTGTATTTACCTGTATCGAGAATAAACAAAATACTGGTAAGTAAGTTTATGCATGTTTAAAAATTGATAAAATCCTGCATTTTCTTAATAAGATTTATTCTAAATTCCATCTGATTCTGTACGCCGGATTCTATTACAATGGTTTTCAGGGTATTTCTCGAGTTGAAAAAATTTTCATATTGATAAATATCATAGAAAAAGCATAAGATGGATTTTTTTAAATATCTAATTTTGCTGCACTTAAGTTGAAAACTTTAAAACAATTATACTATGCGAACAAAAGAAATGATCGAAGCCCGCAAATTGCTTACCGAATGGAAGTATACGTGGACAGCCCTTGACAAGGGTTACACTGATAAAGTTCTCTATATCAACGTTGGATCAAACGAGATTAAAGAAAAAGCCGTGCCTGTCGAAATGAAAGAAAAATTCATTGGGGGTAAAGGATATGGTTTACGCCTGTTGTGGGACGCTACAAAACCCGATACCAAATGGAACGATCCGGAGAATGAGATTGTGATTTCGTCTGGGCCAATTGGTGGTATTACACAGTATTCAGGAACAGGTAAGTCGCTTGTAGTCTCGATATCACCTACCGATTTTGTAATGGACAGTAATGTAGGTGGTTTCTTTGGCCCATTCTTAAAGTTCAATGGATTCGATGCCATCGAATTGCAGGGGAAAGCCGAAAAAGATGTGATTATCTATATTGATGGTATAAATCACAAAGTTGAAATATTCGAAGCACCACTCGAACCAATCGACAGCCACACATTAGCCGAAACCCTTACAGAAGTTTATGCTGATAATGATAAAGAAAAAATGAATATTTCGGTTGTATCAGCAGGTACGGCAGCCGACAATTCATTAATCGGAATGTTGAATGTAAGTTTTTACGATAAAAAGAAAGAAGCAGTACGGCTGAAACAAGCCGGCCGTGGAGGAATCGGATCAGTATTTCGTGATAAGAAAATCAAAGCAATTGTAACAAAAGTTCCGGCCATCAAAGGTACACTTAATAATGTTGTTGATATGCCGGCCATTATTGAGCGCGGCAAACGCTTTAACAGGGAAATGCGTGAACTCGACAACGACCAGTGCGAAATGCGTACTAAAGGTACTGCACACCTGGTTGAAATCATGAACGATTACGACCTGCTTCCAACCAACAATTATAAATATGGTGGACATCCCAACACGAAGTTCATCGATTCAGAAGTATGGAAAAGTCGCTTTGTACAGGGAACACCTGATGGTTGCTGGATTGGGTGCAATATGTCGTGTGCAAAAGCAGTAAATCCATATATAGTTCAGACCGGACCTTACAAAGGCACCGAAGTTTTGGTAGATGGGCCGGAATATGAGAATGCCGGAGGACTCGGATCAAATTGCGGAATCTTCGATCCGGATTATATCATCGAAGCTAATTTTTATTGCGATACCTATGGAGTATGTACCATAACCTGGGGAACACTCCTGGCATTTGTAATGGAATGCTACGAAGCCGGAGTCATAACCAAAGAAATGACCGAAGGATTGGAACTCAACTTTGGTAATAAAGATGCAGCCATAGAAATGATGCATCAGGTGGCTTCGGGCACAAAGTTCGGGAAACTTGTCGGATTAGGTATTGCCGGTTTAAAACAATATCTTATCGATGAATGTGGTGCCGATAAAGCATTTCTTGATGATATTGCCATGATCAACAAAAACCTTGAATATTCAGAATACGTTTCGAAAGAATCGCTGGCTCAGCAAGGAGGCTTCGCTATGACCAATAAAGGTCCACAACACGACGAAGCATGGTTAATTTTTATGGATATGGTAAATAACCAGATTCCGACTTTCGAAGATAAAGCCGAGGCCTTGCATTATTTCCCGATGTTCCGGACCTGGTTTGGTTTAGTTGGCCTATGCAAGCTTCCGTGGAACGATGTTGAACCCGAAAACAACGCCGAAACCGACGAACCGGCAAAAGTGCCCGAGCATGTCGATAATTATGTAACTATTTTTAAAGCCGTTACCGGAAAAGAATTCGACAAGGAGGAAATGATAAGAATGTCGGAAAGAGTATACAATTTCCAACGTATATTTAACATTCGCCGTGGATATGGAACCAGGAAATATGATGCGCAACCCTACCGTGCTGCCGGACCTGTAACCAACGAAGAATATGAAAGCCGTGCCGAGCGCTACGACAAACAGTTAAAAGAGATTGTTGGTTTCGATCCGGAAGGAAAAACTACTGATGATAAAAAAGCTGCACTCAGAGAATATCGTGAAAGCCAGTACGAAAAATTGCTTGATGCTGTTTACAAACGCCGTGGCTGGAACAACAATGGTGTTCCTAAGCTTGAGCATTTGAAGAATATTGGAATGGATTTACCAGAATTACTCGAAATTATTGAACCTCATCAATAAATCATTTACAATCATAATATTTATGAAGGCTGTCATTTTTCGACAGCCTTTTTTTTAAAACATTCATGGATATCCAAAAGATCATCCAAAAATGAAAGGAGCACATTAATAAGAATAATTCATTACGGTTAAGACGATTCGTTTTGAAAACCATCGGTCAGTCAACAAAATGAAAAAAGGAATCTTCTGAAAATCTGATGATAAATTAGTGATTATCAACAAATAGTCGATAAACAAGGCAATTAATTTTCATCCTCTTTAAAAAGACTATTTTTTTTAATTTTACGCCCTTATTTAAAAATCGAATAGATGTCATTTTTTGAAGACAGGATTATTGGCGAAGGATTAACATTTGATGATGTGTTGCTCGTACCCGCCTATTCCGAAGTTTTACCCCGTGATGTTGATTTATCTACAAAATTTTCGAAAAACATTGCCCTGAACATCCCAATTGTTTCAGCAGCCATGGATACGGTTACCGAATCGAACCTGGCAATTGCAATAGCTCGTGAAGGAGGCATTGGAGTAATTCACAAAAATATGAACATCGAAGACCAGGCAAAACAGGTTATTAAGGTTAAACGTGCCGAAAACGGTATGATCTATGACCCGATAACAATCAGTAGAAGTGAAACAGTAGGCGATGCCCTGACAATTATGAATGTTAATAAAATTGGTGGCATTCCAGTGGTAAATAGTTCAAAAACCCTCATTGGCATTGTAACAAACCGCGATCTTCGATTCGAACAAAACACCGGCCGTAAAATTGAAGAGGTAATGACTAGCCAAAACATTGTAACTACCTCGCAATATACCGATCTTGAACAAGCCTCGGAAATTCTTCAGAAACATAAAATTGAAAAGCTCCCGGTTGTCGATGAGAATTATAAGTTATTAGGACTGATAACCTACAAAGATATCACCAAAGCCAAAGACCGTCCGAATTCCTGCAAAGACCATCAGGGAAGGTTGCGCGTTGCTGCCGGTGTAGGAATTGCTGCCAATTCGATGGAGCGTGTCGATGCACTTGTTAAAGCAGATGCCGATGCCCTGGTAATTGATACAGCACATGGGCATTCGAAATATGTTATCCAATTTCTTAAAGAGGTTAAGAAGAAATATCCCGATATTGATATTGTTGTCGGTAATATTGGAACAGGTGACGCCGCCAAAGCCCTTGTCGAAGCAGGAGCCGATGCAGTAAAGGTGGGAATTGGCCCCGGATCGATCTGTACAACCAGGATTATTGCCGGGATAGGATTGCCCCAATTATCAGCCGTGTATTCGGTAGCTGATGCAATAAAGGGATCAGGTGTGCCGGTTATTGCCGATGGTGGTATCCGTTATTCAGGCGATATTGTAAAAGCCCTTGCTGCAGGTGGAAATACCATCATGGCCGGTTCGCTGTTTGCCGGTGTTGAAGAATCACCTGGTGAAACAATAATCTACAATGGCCGGAAATTTAAATCGTACCGCGGAATGGGATCCGTCGAGGCAATGCAACAAGGCTCAAAAGACAGGTATTTCCAGGATGTTGAAGAAGACATAAAAAAATTAGTCCCTGAGGGTATCTCGGCGCGTGTGCCTTTTAAAGGTAATATATCAGAAGTAATTTTCCAGATGATTGGTGGCCTGAGAGCAGGCATGGGATATTGTGGAACACCAAACATAGATACGCTTCATAAAGCAAAATTTGTCAGGATTACTAATGCAGGTGTTTCCGAAAGCCATCCTCATGACGTGACGATTACGCGTGAGGCTCCAAATTATAGCAGATAATAATTAAACTAAATAACCATAAATTTTATTTACAATTATGAAAAAGATAAGCTTATTATACATCCTTGTGATTTCGATGGTACTCAGCTCTGTTGCACAAAATGGCGACGAAGATGTTCTTATGACAGTTAACGGGAAAGAGGTGTCGAAGGCCGAATTTGTCAGGATTTATAAAAAGAACAATGCCAACGAACAGGTTCTCGACCAGAAATCGCTTAATGAATATCTCGAGCTGTTTATCAATTTTAAATTAAAGGTTGCCGAAGCCGAATCCCTTGGTCTTGATACGGCAAAAACATTTATCAACGAACTGGCAGGATACCGGAAACAACTGGCTAAACCATACCTTATCGATAAAGATATTGATCAGAAGTTATTGGAAGATGCTTATGAACACCTGAAATATGATGTAAAGGCAAGTCATATCCTTGTAAAGCTTGAAAACAACGCCTCGCCGGAGGATACCCTTAAGGCCTGGGAAAAAATTATGGGATTACGACAAAGAATCCTGGCAGGTGAATCGTTCGAAATTGCAGCCAAAAGAGGATCAGACGATCCATCAGCTAAAAGTAATGGGGGAAACCTTGGTTACTTCACAGGATTTCAGATGGTGTATCCCTTCGAGGCAGCAGCATTTACAACACCTATCGGAAAAATATCAATGCCCGTTCGGACCAGGTTTGGATATCATTTAATAAAAGTTGATGACAAGCGACCTGCCCGTGGAAAAATCCGCGTTGCGCATATAATGGTTGCTGTCCCGAAGGATGGTGGCAGCGATAAATCAGCGCTCGAAAAAGCCGAATCAATCCACCAACGAATTATGGCCGGTGAAGATTTTGGGAAACTCGCAAAAGAAAATTCCGACGACCATGGATCTGCAACGAAAGGTGGAGAATTACCACTCTTTGGTACGGGACGTATGGTGCCGGAATTCGAAGAAGCTGCTTTTAAATTAAATGAAGTAGGCGACTTTTCACCCGTTATTAAAACATCCTATGGTTATCATATTATCAAGTTGTTAGAAAAGAAAGGGATCGACAGTTTCGACAACATGAAACAAGAGCTGAAATCAAGGATATCAAAAGATGCCCGATCGTCGGCAAGCAGAAAGGCCCTGATAGCACAACTGAAACATGAATACAACTTCAGGGAAAACAAGGACCGTGTTAATAATTTCTATAAAAATGTTACCGATTCAATACTGGTTGGAAGATGGGATGGCGAAAGTGCTGAAGGAATGCATGAAGAACTTTTCAATCTTAACAAGAAATCATTTACCGAAACCGAATTCACAGAATATCTTATTAATTATAGGATGAAATCAGTCGATGAATCTGTTCAGGTCCTTGTTGGCCGTTTGTATAAAACCTGGGTCGATCAATCGATTATTGATTATGAAGAAAGCCGGTTGGAAGAAAAATATCCTGATTTCCGTTACCTTATGAATGAGTATCACGATGGCATTTTGTTGTTTGAGCTATCGGACCAGATGGTTTGGACAAAAGCAGTAAAAGATACCACCGGCCTTGAAAACTTTTATCAGAAAAACAAACAAAATTATATGTGGGAAGAGCGCCTCGATGCGTCGATTTACAAGATTGGCCCCGATTCCACTTATAGTAAACTTGCTCCTGTTGATTGTACTGCAGGTAATGAAAAAACTCTCGCAAAATTTTCTAAAATCATTCGTAAGCGCAAACCTGAAAAAATGAGTATTGATAAATTGAAAGTAAAAGTGGTCGGGATGAACGAAAAGTACAAAGGCAACCTGAAACTTAAAGTCGATGAAGGATTTTTCTCGAAAAAGGACAACGATGAGATTGATGCAATTGAATGGAAACCAGGAATGATCAGTAAAACCGATAAAGATGGAAATCATACATATATTGTTGTCAGGGGTGTAAGATCGCCCGAACCAAAATCATTAAAGGAAGCCCGGGGTCTTGTTACTGCCGATTATCAAAACTACCTGGAACAGGAATGGATAAAGGAATTACGATCAAAATACAATGTTCAGGTTAACAAGGAGGTATTAAATACCATTAAATAATCCCTTATCCTGAAAGGTAAAATCGACAGTTTTGCATTTCAGCTATAATAACAACCTTAAATGACAAAATCCCATTTTGTATATCTCAAGTTTAACAAGCTGATAAACAAGCATGCCAGGCTAAATATCTGGCATGTTCCTGTGGTATTCATACTGTTTGTTTTTGTTGTTTCTTTTAGTTCGTGTAAGGAGCCTGCAAACAGCCCTCAAAGGCAATCCATAGCAAAAGTGTATGATAATCATCTTTACATTGATGATATCGAAGACTATATTACCGAAGACATGGCAAGCGAAGATAGTGCGCAACTGATTGCAGGTCTGGTTAGCAAGTGGATTATGCATCAATTGAAATTGCAGCAGGCCGAATTAAATCTAAATCCGGCTCAAAAAGACCTGTCGTCGGAAATCGAAGAGTACAGATCGTCGCTGCTCATCTATAAATATGAGCAGGAGTATATTCGGCAAAAGCTCGATACATTGGTGACTGCCGAAGATATCCGCTCGTATTACGAAGGATTCAGGCCCGAATTACTTTTAGACAAACCTGTTATTAGATGTGCATACGTAATAGCCCCCAAAAATCTTCCACGGTATTATACATTCCGTAACTGGTTCAGGTCGCAATACAATGAGAAACAAGATCAGATAAACGAATACCTGCAGGAACACGACATCGACAGTTATTTCTATAGCGATGAGTACATTTATTTTGAAGATTTGATAAAACATATCCCAATCGAAAGCGATAATGTGGAATCGTTTTTAACATACAATAAGTTTATTGAGAAAACCGGTGATGAATATAAATACCTTGTCAATATATTCGATTACAAACTAAAAAGTGATATTGCTCCGTTGAATATTGTCAAAAACGAAATAAGGAATATCCTTTTGAACAAACGAAAGATTCAACTTATACGTGATCTCGAAGAAAGAATAATGAATGATGCCATCAGACAAAATAAAATTGAAACGAAATAATATGAAAAGGCCTGGCCACAAATTATTACTGTTGATACTATTATGCACTACATACTTTGGTGCAGTATCACAAGAAGAAGTCATTGACAAAATTCTGGCAGTAGTTGGCAATAACATTATATTAAAATCCGATGTAGAAAAACAATATCTGCAACTCATTGCTCAGGGCTATGACACTTACGGTGATTTAAAATGTGAAATATTCGAAGACCTGTTGTTTCAGAAATTATTAGTAAACCAGGCCTACCACGACAGCATAGAAGTTACTGAAACTGATGTCGACCAACGAGTAGATGCCAGACTAGGAATGATAATAAACCAGGCCGGATCTGAAGCCGCCCTCGAAGAATATTTCAATAAAAACATGTCAGAAATAAAAGCCGACCTGCGCGACCTTCTAAAAGAACAATTGCTAACACAGAAAATGCAGGAAAAGATTACTGAAGATATTAAAATAACACCCTCCGAAGTAAGAAAATATTTTAAGAAAATTCCTGAAGACAGTCTGCCACTTATTAATGCAGAAATGGAGATTGCCCAAATCGTTCGTAGACCAACAATTTCAGAAACACAAATTAAAGATGTCAAAGACCGGCTAAACGAATTTATCGAACGTGTAAAAAACGGAGACAAGTTTTCGACTCTTGCAATTATGTATTCCGAAGATCCGGGAACATCTCAAAACGGTGGCGATCTGGGCTACGTTTCACGTACCGACCTCGTACCTGATTTTGCCGCTGTAGCATTTAACCTAAAGGAAAAGGATGAAGTATCGGGCATTGTCGAAACCGATTTTGGCTATCATATTATTCAGTTGATCGACCGGAAAGGTGAAAGGATAAGTGTAAGACACATACTACTTACTCCTAAAGTTGATTCGATGGAGAAAATTAAAACTACAAATTTCCTGGATAGCATCGCAACACTAATCCGGCTCGATTCACTTACATTTACTGAGGCAGCCCGGCGCTTTTCCGATGACGAGGAATCGAAACTTAGTGGTGGATTAATGATAAATCCAAACACAGGAAATACCCGCTTCGAAGCCGACGAAATTGACCATTATACCTATTATGCCATCAAAGACCTCCAGATTGGAGAGATATCACGACCTATCGAGGTTCGCGATCAAAGAGGAAAGCCACTGAATAAACTCCTGATGATTAAAACCCGCACCGAACCCCATGTTGCCAATATGAAAGATGATTACCATTTTCTGCAGGAAGTCGCGCTTGCTGAAAAAAAACAGAAAGAAATTGAAGAATGGCTAAATAAGAAACAAGCCAACACTTATATCAGAATCGATAACTCATATAAAAGCTGCAAGTTTAAAAGCAAAGGCTGGGTAAAGTAATCATTTATAAACAAATAGTCTGAATACCCAAACACTGAACATAAAACACAAACAATATGGATTTTAAAAACGATGTTGAAGCGGTTGATTCTTTACGGAAATCGTACAACAAACTAAATAATGAAATTCGAAAAGTAATTTACGGACAAGATCAGGTTGTTAAGGAAGTCCTGATATCGATTTTCAGCCAGGGACATTGCCTGTTGGTTGGTGTGCCAGGCCTGGCAAAAACCTTACTCGTGAATACAATTGCTCAAACCCTTGGCCTGAATTACAAGCGTATCCAGTTTACGCCCGACCTGATGCCATCAGACATTATTGGAACCGAGATTTTAGATGAGGACCGTCATTTTAAGTTCATCAAAGGGCCCTTGTTTGCAAATATTATCCTGGCTGATGAAATAAACCGGACACCCCCTAAAACACAGGCTGCCCTGCTCGAAGCAATGCAGGAAAAATCAGTAACTGCTGCCGGTACACGATATCAGCTCGATCAGCCATTTTTTGTACTTGCAACTCAAAATCCAATTGAACAGGAAGGAACTTACCCATTGCCCGAGGCCCAGTTAGATAGGTTCATGTTTAATATCTGGCTCGATTACCCAAAGTACGAGGATGAATTAACTATTGTACAAAAAACAACCACAACTCAAAATATTCAGTTGGAAAATGTGATTACCGGCAAAGAAATCCTTTTCTATCAGGACCTGATCCGCCGGATTCCAATAAACGAAAGTGTGTTGGAATATGCCGTAAAGCTTGCTGTTAAAACCCGGCCAAACACCGAAATGTCGCCCGATATAGTTGATAAATACCTTCAATGGGGCGCAGGCCCGCGAGCCAGCCAGTATCTTGTAATTGGTGCAAAAACCCATGCTGTGTTAAACGGCAAGTATTCGCCCGATATTGAGGATATCCAGGCCGTGGCAAAACCCATACTCAGACATCGAATTGTAAAAAATTACAAAGCAGAAGCTGAGATGGTTACTGTTGAGAATATTATTGAGGAACTGATTAGTTAATTCTATTCTCTCGTAAAGATTACTATTCCGGGATTTTAAGCCTAAAAGCTTCTAAACATTTTATGCATAAACAGTATAAGGATTGAAAAAAAGATTAAGATAATTTACTGAACGCCAGTGATTCAAACTTTAAGAATATTGCTGATATGTATTACGTTTTCCACTGGAATTCAGTCGATCCATTCACAGGAATCAGCAAAAATCGAAATCCTTCATTCCGATAAACTACTTGGAACAAAAAGGGATGGAAAAACCATTCGCCGCCTTGTTGGAAATGTTGAACTATTGCACGATTCTGTCCACATGTTTTGCGACAGTGCCTATCATTTCCTGACAGAGAACTACTTTACAGCCTACAGCAATGTTCGGGTAATACAAGGCGACTCACTTTTTTTATATGGCGACTCTTTGAAATACGATGGCAATTCTTCGGATGGAAAAGTGCGGGGACGTGTAAAACTACTCGACAATAACATGCAGTTAACCACCAACTTTCTCGATTTCAACACCGAAACAAATGTCAGTCATTATTTTAATGGCGGCACCATTGTGGATAGTGCAAATACATTATTTAGCAATTCAGGCTATTATTTATCCGATATTGATGAATTCCGTTTCCGCGACAGTGTTGTGCTGGTAAACCTCGATTATAATATTTTTACAGATACGCTGCATTATAGCACCGATACCGAAAAATCATTTTTTTTCGGACCTACTGATATTGTTACCGATTCGAGCTATATCTATTGCGAAAACGGTTGGTACGACACACATTTTGGTGTTGCCCGCTTTGGAAAAAATACCTGGATGCAACGAAACGAAATTATCCTTGAGGCTGACAGCCTGAATTACAATAACAAAACCGGGCTCGGTATTGCAAGAAAAAATGTAATAATCGAGGATACAATTCAAAAAATCTGGATAAAAGGACAATACGCCTACCTCAATCAAAAAAAAGATTATTCGTTTGTTACCGATTCAGCTTTGTTCATCCTCTTCCAGGATAATGATTCGCTTTATCTTCATGCCGATACACTTTTTTCTACAACTGATTCGCTCGATAAAAAATTGATAAAAGCCTACAGAGGCGTAAAGTTCTATCGTTACGAAATGCAGGGTAAATGCGATTCATTGGTCTATGCAGAAAGTGACTCTCTAATAAAACTTTATCATTCTCCAATCCTTTGGAACGAGAACAATCAGATTACTGCCGAGTACATCCAAATCCACAATACTGATGGACAGGCAGACAGGGTAGATATTCAGCAGTCAGCATTTATTGTTACAAAACAGGACAGCGTTAAATACAACCAGATATCGGGGAAAAATATGACAGGCTATATCCGGGAAAACGAAATCCGAAAGATTGATGTTGACGGTAATGCCCAAACTATTTATTTTCCTAAAGACGGGGAGGACATCATCGGTATTAACATGGCCGAATCAAGCAACATGACCATTTTTCTCAGGGATGCAGAAGTAAAAAGAATTGTATGGCATAAACTTCCTGAAGGAATAATGAAACCACTTCGTCAGACGAATTCTGAAGAATTATACCTGAAAGGTTTTAAGTGGCTGGAAAACGAGCGACCAATGAATAAGTACGACATTTTTACAGAATAAAAATGGTACGTTTTATTATGTCGCAGGAAGGACACGCGCGGCAGCCGGGGGAGCCCGGAACCCTGGTCGTAATAGATGGTTGCAAAGGAACTGCATAAACTATATGTTGGCGTTTGGTTCATGTTTTCAAACTCGTGTTTTTATATAGGCACGGATTACAAATCCGCGCCAGCGTTGGGCTTTCTATGATAATAGAAGTGAGCATATGTATTAAAAAGTCCCAGTCTCCCGAGGCTTTTTAATTAATTCCAACGTGTAATAAAGTTGTATCCTAATTTTTTATTTAAGTGCTCTTTTTCATCTTTTGACAACAGCATTGCAACATAGTTCTCATGTGTAATTGTAAACAATATTTCTCTGCCATTTTTCAAAAATGAGATATCCTCAAAATAGTAGTTTACCCAATCTAAATATTCTTTTGATTTAATAAACTGGATAACCTTATCAGTTAATTTAAAAGAAATACATTTCCCACTAGAATACAGCTTATCTTCTCTTTTTCCAACGGAAAGCATATCACAAAGAATTGCTCTTATCTCAGGTGCAGAATTATAGCTTTTCTTTAATATGTTAAACTCAACAACATCACTAGTACTTATAACATAATCCAATAAATAAGACCATTTTGAGTTTTGCTCTTTTTGAAAATCTGTATCACAAAAGTATTCTAACATTTCCATAATTTTATAAACCTTAATAAAAATACTTCCACAATTTGGGGTTAAATATTACATGCTTGTTATTAAAATTTATGTGTGTTGCTCTTATCATGCCATCCGCACCTCTTCCAGGCAAAGGAGCTATACAGTGCGTGTGCGCTTGCACTCTTAAACCCCACCTAGTTGAATATGCGCCACCTTTTATCGCGTTAAATGTAGATAGTTCGCCGAATAATATACTCCAAGATACAGTATTGCCAAATGCATCAACTCTATCCCATCCACTAACTCTTTCTCCGGTTAGGTGCTTGGCATCTGGCCCTAAAACAAAAGACTGCAAGGTGACAGATACCCCATCTACTAAGTCATATGACATTGCTCCAAAGAAATTTGTACTCTCACTCCATTTATCAACTCCTGTTTTATTCCATTGACGAATTTCGCCAGGGTTATAATTTCCCATGCTCCCAGCAAGTTCTGGAGGTAAACTAATACCATATTGAGCATAAGCATCCCCTCCAGATTTGGCATCTCCCTTTTTCCATTCATTAAGTTTTTTCCAGTATTCAGGTGTTAGTTCGAT
>CAYLZH010000062.1:0-19139 GCA_964388245.1 uncultured Bacteroidales bacterium | reverse complement strand
AATAAATTTACTCCACCTATAAAATTTACATTATCGAGTACCCATGAGACAGAAGCTATGTGTTCAAGTAATAATCCTGATATGTATGCTCATCAGCCTGTCAGGCTGTTCCGAACAAGTAATAAAATCCAGGAAAAAACAAACTAAACCCGAATATGCCATAGTAATACATGGAGGCGCTGGCAATTTTTCGCTCAGTGATATTTCAAAGGAACGACAAACCGAATATCAACAGAAATTGACCGAATCGCTATTGGCTGGAGAAAAAATCCTTAAAACCGGTGGTACTGCAATCGATGCTGTTGAAGCTTGTATTATAATTCTCGAAGATTCGCCTTTATTTAATGCAGGAAAGGGATCTGTTTTTACTGCTGATGGACAAATCGAAATGGATGCATCAATTATGAATGGGGGTACAAAGAATGCAGGTTCTGTAGCTGGTGTAAAGAATATAAAAAATCCAATATCAGGCGCGAGAGCTGTAATGGAAAAATCGAAACATGTTATGCTGTCGGGCGATGGAGCCGATAAATTTGCTGCCCTGGCAGGTATTGATACGGTACAATCCAGCTATTTTTTCACAAGGCGCAGATGGGAACAGCTTCAGAAAATTCAGGAAAAAATAAAGGATGATAATCCGATTGATAAAAAGGGCACTGTTGGTTGTGTTGTTATTGATAAAAACGGCAACCTGGCTGCCGGAACATCAACTGGTGGGATGAGCAATAAAATGTATGGCAGGATTGGGGACTCACCCATTATCGGTTGCGGTTGCTATGCCGACAATGCTACCTGTGGGATTTCATTCACAGGGCACGGTGAATATATAATTCGTACTGTTGCAGCCCATGACATTGCCGCCATGATGAAATATAAAAACCTGGATTTACAGGCAGCTATGAATCATGTAATTAACAAAACACTTAAAAACATTGGTGGCGACGCAGGTGCAATTGGCATCGATAAATATGGAAATATCCAAATGGTTTTTAATACTACTGGAATGTTTAGGGCTTATCTAAAGGCAGGCAATAAGCCAATAGTGTTCCTTGCAGAATAGAGCAAGCCTTCTCTCCATGTACAAATCTTTAATAAAACTTCCCAATTAATTTTTCTGAAAGGATTATTGAGTTGTATTTCATAGTAGAATACTACTCCTATCTGTGCATATATAAACAAAACCAGGAATCTTACGTATAATATTTCCGCTTTTTTGAAAAGGAAAATATGGAAATATTACTAAACGATAAATTTATCAAATCGAAATTCGAAATACCTAATTATTAGCATGTTTCGAAAATTATAATGTAATCAAATGAAAAAACTAAACAAACAACAACTCAAACAAACATCGATCCTTGCAGCACAAAAGTCGCCCGGAAAACCTGTTTTTAGTAGTAATACAGGCCTGCTTTGACAAGTAATTGATTATAATTGATCAACCTATGATAAACCATTATAAAAAAGGAAATTTCGTTGATTAAGCTAAAAAAAATAATAATAACTCTTAACTATAGCAAGGATTCTGTTATAAATGCAAATTTCAACCATATATTGGAAGTCAGTAAATTTTATCAGATCGCTGTGAAATGAGAAAGTTAGCTCGATATATTATCTTTTTGTTAGTATTCGGATTTGTAGTTCTGCAAGTTCATAGTATTTACTTACAGGAAGTTGCAATCACCGACAATGGTAAAAATATAGCGATCGAACAAAAAGAATCTGTGTACTCTCCACAATTTGATAATGATCAGGTTGAAGCGAATGAAAATTTCGATCAGAAAAATCAAGTCGATAATTCATCTAATTTTTCAAACGGTGAAAAATTCATCCAGCTAAACAAAACAAACATTCTTATCATTTTTCTTGTAAGCATTAGTATAATTCTCTTATTCATTTTAGTTTGGCTTATTTCACGAAAAAATGAGAAGATTAATACACTATCAGTTGGGCTTCAGGATTATAAAGATAAGAACAGACAAAAATCACACGAACTTACGCAAATGAAACAACAAAAAGACCAGGCTCAAAAATCATTAGCAAACGCACTCGAAACAATAAGCGAATCCAATGACCTGAAGGAGGCTTTTCTTGCCAATATGAGCCATGAAATCCGTACTCCCTTAAATGGAATTACCGGATTTTCCAATCTTATTCATGAGTATGCAAAAGAAACTGACAACGAACAATTGGTAAAATACAGCAGGCACCTTTTATCAAGTAGTACGCGTTTGCTGAGCTTCCTTACAAATATTATTGATTTAAGCAGGATCGAAGCAAATGACCTTAACCTTACACTCGATTCATGTAATATTGTACAAATTGCACGGCATGCTGTTGAATCGCATATTTTTACTGCGAATGAAAAAAAACTGGAGGTAATTATCGATCTTCAGCCTTGTAGCCCGGTAGTCGGAAATTGCAGATATCTTTCGCGAGTTATTAATAATATCATTGATAACTCAGTGAAATATACCGATTCGGGATTTATTAAAATAAGTACCCTAAACAATCTTGACAAAGCAGAGGTGATTGTCATTATTGAGGATTCCGGAATTGGAATATCATCAGACTACCTTAACCATATTTTTGAATTTTTCAGGCAGGAGAGCATCGGAATAACCCGTTCGTTCGAGGGAGGAGGAATTGCTCTGCCATTATCAAAAAAGCTTATCGATATAATGGGTGGCTATATTGATATAAAATCGGAAAAAGGAGTAGGTACAACTGTTAGTATACATTTGAAAAAGTCGTTTGCCAATAATAATAAATCAAAGCAAAAAGTAAATGATAATTTAATAAATCAACAATCAAGTGATCTCCATTTTGAGAACACAACAGTTTTCCTGGTCGAAGACGATCGGCTAAATAGTGAACTAATTACAGCTTATCTTGTTGGATATGCAAATGTTATAACAGCAAAAAATGGTGTTGATGCAATGGAAAAAATAAGCGAAATCTATAATCTTAATCAAAGGATAGATTCATTCTTGATTGATATTAACCTGCCACAGGAATGGGATGGAATTAGCCTCATGAACGAAATACAAAGGCGCTGGCCCGAATATTCATCCGTTCCATTTATTGCCCAAACCGCCTATGCCATGAAAGGTGATCGCGAAAAATTCCTCAGAGCAGGATTCGATGAATATGTTTCGAAGCCGATTTTGAAAAAAAATCTGATAGCCGCTATCGATAATTCAATTAAAACGAAATTTCATTCCCAGGTTGTTTGTCAGGAAAAAGCCTAAGACATGCAAAATATTAATCAACATAAAGGTGAAGATAAAGAAGATAAGATTTCTTTGGAGAGCGTTGAGAATCAATTTTCATCGTTAATTAGGGAAATTGATATCCTCAAACGCACCAATCAATTAAAAACCGACTTTCTTTCGAACATAAGCCATGAACTTAGAACGCCATTAAACGGCATTATAGGATTTTCTGAATTACTCGAATACGATCTGTTTTCAAAAGGGGATAAAAAAGGATTCGACTATGCCTCTAATATAAGAGTTAGCGCAAAACGGCTATTACATCTTTTAAACAACATAATCGATTATAACAGGCTCGATACCGAGGAATTGAGCCTGTCGATTGAAACCTGTTCGATAAATGAAGCTGTAAACCAGGCATTAAAAGACCTGATGGAAAAAGCTGAGCATAAGGATTTAAATATAAAACTTGCTCTTGGTGATGGTATTTTTGTTTCGGCCGACAAAAAAAGCCTCCACCGGATTGTGTTCGACATCATCGAGAATGCCATTAAATATACCACTACCGGAAGTATCGACATAATTTCGGGATTCAACGAAAATGAAAACCAGTCGTATCTCGAGGTTCGGGACACGGGCATTGGTATCGATGAAAACTACCTGCCTGTAATTTTTACTCCTTACAGTCAGGAAAGTATGGGCCCGACAAGAGCTTACCAGGGAGCCGGCCTTAGCCTGCCTCTGGCGAAACGAATTATCCATGCAATGGGGGGGAAAATTTCGGTTAAATCGAAAAAGAAGATTGGAACAACAGTAAAAATTCATCTCGAAGCTGCAGACAAACTACCACGCAAGAAATTTATTGATGATCAGACTGGTAAAATTGAAATTTCCGGAATTCAAAAAATCCTTATTGTCGAAGATGATCCGGTAAACCAGCAACTTTTACTTGAATTCCTGAAATCGACAGCCATAATGGTTATTGCCGGCAATGCCGACGAATGCCTTCAGATAATTAAAGAATACGATATCAGGCGTGAATATTTCGACCTTTTTCTGTTCGACATCAACATTCCAGGGCCATATAACGGTATTGACCTCATGCTTGAAATTAAGAAAAGATATAAGAAATATAATACTGTGCCATTTATTGCGCAAACAGCTTATGCCCTCGACAAAGACGAATCACAGATAATAAGCTATGGATTTAATGGATACCTGCCTAAGCCAATCAATAAAAACAATTTGCTGAATATGATATCGGGCCACCTGCATTTTCAGGAAAAATAATTAAGCTCCTAAAAAACATGTGGTTCTCCTAACCTGAATTAAGAAAGTACTTGTTGGTTTATTAAAATTTTAGTTTTGCTGATGGATTACAATTTATTACTAATTTTATCGCTTATAAGTTGTTTAATAAAGCAACACTCGTAAATCTACAATTGTTGAAAAATAAGAAACTATACATAATAACAATCATATTTTGTTTTGCATGCATTAAGCTTTTCGCTCAAAACAACAACGACAGCCTTATTCGGTCACTTGAAAAAAGCCTGTTTGTTGAAGAAAGTACTATAAATAATATAATTACCCTTAACGAGTTATCAAAATTAAGCATTGAAACATCGCCTGAAAAAGCAATTGAATATGCCAAACAGGCAATTGATAGCAGTTTAAAGGAACAAAATCCTTATTGGACATCGGAATCGTATCGTACCTGCTCCAAAGTAGAAATGGCACTGGGCAATCACACTTTTGCCTGGAACAACCTTGAATTGGCTTTTCAGAACGATAAAAAATCGAAAAATACGTCGAGCGAATTTAAAACTCATTTGGCTATTGCCGATTTCTATTCCTACCTTAAAAAATACGACATGGCGGTAAATTCATTATTCCGCTCATTACGAATACTCGAAAAACAAGTAGCAGGTTCTAAAATCAACCAGGTTCATATTAAACTGGGCGATACCTATGAAAAAGCAGGCGACAATTTTAAGTGCCTGGAATATTATATGAAATCCTTATCGTATTTTAACAATACAACCGACACGATAGGATTAGCAACTATTAATAATAAAATCGGGAAAGTATATCAATCACTTGAAAAACCTGATAAGGCAATTGCCTATCTAACAAAATCAATTAACCTGGCAAGAAAAAGCAATAATAGTGATCTTACATTCGATCCATCGGTAAGTATTGGTGCCATTTATTTAACAGAAGGAAAACTCAACCTTGCCCGAAAGGTTTTAAACGACCTGAATGAAATACAACAACGATCAGGGAATCAAAAAAATCGATCGATAGTATTTCAAAATATTGCAATACTCGAAGATGCTGAAGGAAATTTTCGAAATGCCACTCAGTATCTCGATTCAGCATATCAAATCGAAATAGAACTAAACAACAAATCAAACCAATGTCGAATAGCTTATAACCTTGGCAAAACTTCATTTAAATCAGGCGATAGTTTTAACTCAATAAAATACCTGGAAACAGCAGAAGAATTAGCATTAGCAAAAAATGAAAAGCATTGTCTGGCTTTGATTTACATGTTATATTCTGAAATTTACGAAGCAAGAAATAATTTTAAGATGGCCTTAAAATACAGCCAACTCGCTTCCTTTTATAATGATTCCATTGCCTCAATTGAGCTTGAAAACTCGAAACTTACAATGAAATCGAACCTGGTCATAGAAGAAAAACAACGTGAAAATGAAATATTGCTAATCGATAACCAGGTAAAATCGAAAGAAATTGAAAAAGGCAAGGATACAACCATCTATTTCTTTATTCTTATCGGAACAATAATAATTATCGCAATAGTTACATTTCTTCTATTCAAGGAAAAAATTGATAACAGAATAAAGCTCCAATCGCATAGAAGACTTTATGATGCAGCACTAAAAAAGCATAAAATTGTTGAAACAAAATACGAAGCAGTTGTTGAACAAAGCTACGACATCATATTTATTCAAAAAGGTAACAAAATAGTTTTTGCTAATAAGAAAGCTTTCCGGGTTTCAGGCTATCCCGAAAATGAATTATACCTGAAACGAATTAGCGATTTTATTCATCCTGAAGATTTTGATCGATATAAAGAATTTGCCCGACAACCGCTTAAAATTGGCGAAACCAGAAACTTCATTAACCGGATTATCGATCGGTACGGTAATGAATTTACCTTTGAGATAATTGGCCGGAAAGTTCTGATGAACAACGAAGAGGTAATAATTAGTGCTGGTCGCGACCTTACCGAAAGAATTGAAGCCGAAGAAGCCCTTAACAAAAGCAACCAGAGAAATAAAAACTTAATAGAAAATTCACCCTCAGGAATCCTGTACATTAACCAAAATGGTGACATTGTTGAAATGAATCCCCTGGCAACTGAAACACTGGGATATCTCGGTAAAGAATTAAACGGGCATCAAAAATATTATGATCTGTTCCCTGAAAAAGATTCGAAAGTTACATCGAACATAAAAAAATGTTTTGAAGAAGGAATAGTAATAACCGACGATTGTCAATTTAAAAACCAGCGAAGCGAAGTTATGTTTGTACACTTTTCGCTTGCCCCGATAAAAAGTACAAAGGGATCGGTGCAGTCGGTGATAATGAATTTCAATAATATCACCGATAAGAGAAAAATTGAACAAGACCTGAGCATACTTCAGGAACGATATAACCTGGCTTTTGAAGGTACACAACTTGGACTATGGGATTGGGAATTATCGTCTGACAAGATGATCTATAATGATCAGTTTTATTGGCTGTTAGGATATAACCGGGGAGAGATTGCTGAAAACCGGAATTCCATCGTACATCTTATTTATCCCGACGACAGAGAGCTTGTCCAGGAAAAGTTAGAGGAACATTTAAAAGGAACTTCCGACAGCTACGAGGTTGAATACAAAATTCTGACAAACGATAACAAATGGAAATGGGTGAGCGATCACGGGAAGGTTGTACTTAGGGACGACAACGGTCATCCTATCCGGCTTGTAGGAACTATACGCGATATTACTGCCCGCAAAAACACTGAAGACAAGCTACTTCAATCAGAAAAAAAATACCGGTCGCTAATAGAAAACATGCAGGATGGCGTATTTATTATTCTCGAAAAAACCCTGGTTTTTGTAAATCATGCACTTGCCCGGATGACAGGATACGATTATCATGAACTTATCGGGATGAATTATTCGAAACTGCTTAACATACAGGATTCAACAATGATCGACCAAAATTACAACATCATTATTGATCAAACCTCATCGGCATCGTTCGAATCAAGCCTGCTACATAAAAATGGCAACATAGTATTGATAAACATAAGTATAGGATCGATTGATTACAATGGTGACCGGGCATTGCATGGTACAGTTAAGGATATAACCGATAAAAAACGAGCAGAGCGGATTCTGAAAAAGTCTGAAAAGAACCTCAGGATCGCCAACGCGACAAAAGACAAGTTTTTCTCAATTATTGCTCACGACCTCAAAAATCCATTTAATGCCATTATGGGATTTGCTCATCTGTTAAACGAAGAGTACGATGGTTTTGGAGATGATGACAGAAAACGATTCATTAAAAATATTTGGGAAGCAGCTGAAAACACTTATAAGTTAGTTGAAAACCTTTTGCAGTGGTCAAGGGCACAAACAGGAAAAATACCATTCCATGCCGACAAAATTGATCTTAGCACTGTGGCTAACGAAAATATTTCGATACTAAAACCAAATGCCGAACGAAAAGGCGTGAAGCTTTTTTCTGAGATTAGCTTTGATTCAAATGTTCTTGGCGATATAAATATGCTTACAACAGTAATTCGAAACCTTTTGTCGAATGCTATTAAGTTTACCAACTCCGGCGATAAAGTTGTTATATCGTGCAGGTTTACAGAAAATATGGCAGAGGTATGTGTCAAGGATCACGGTGTAGGTATAAGTAAAGAGAATCAGAAAAAACTATTCCAGTTTGGCGAACAATATAAAACCGAAGGCACTTCTAATGAACGTGGAACTGGCTTAGGCCTGATCTTGTGCAAGGAATTTATCGACAGGCACAAAGGCAAGATATGGGTTGAAAGTAAACCAGGCGAAGGAAGTAATTTCTACTTTACTGTGCCCTGTTACAACGATTAATCTATTTGTAGTGTCAGGCCATCGAATGCTAACCGAATATGTTCAGGAATATTTTGGTTTACTTCCTCATGTAAACCTAACCCGTGGCTAATATGTGTAAGACATGCCTTTTGGGGCTTAATTTTGTCTATAACAGATAGTGCCTCTTCAAGCGAGAAATGCGAGAAATGTTTTTTGTGTCGCAGTGCATTTAAAACTAAAACTTTCAGATTTTGCAGCTTTGCTAACTCTTCTTCAGGTATATGGCTGCCATCAGTAATATATGCAAAATCACCGATCCTGAATCCAAGAATCTCAAGTTTATTATGCATAATCCTGATGGGTACGATGCTTACATCTTTTAGAGTAAATGATTGATTATCAATTTTATTTAATAATATTTCGGGAGCTCCCGGGTATTTGCTTTCAGAAAATATATAAGAGAAATCGCTTTTTAGATTATCGATTACACGTTGTTCGGCATATACGTCAATACTTTTCCGCAAAGAATAATTGAAACCCCGGACATCGTCGAGCCCCCCGACATGATCGCGATGCTCATGTGTCAACAATATAGCATCGATTGTATTCACCCTGGCACGTAACATTTGCCACCTGAAATCAGGTCCACAATCAATAACCAAGGACAGATTATCAATTTCTACCAGTACCGACGACCGCAAGCGCATATCTTTTCTATTGCCTGAATTACATACTTTGCATTTGCATCCAATTACAGGAAGGCCGGTTGAAGTTGCAGTACCCAGAAAAGTAACCTTCATCGCTTAATCATTAGATAAGGACTTTACCAGTCATGTCGTCAGGAATATCTTCACCCATAATTTTTAATATAGTTGGCGCTACATCGGCAAGTATGCCTGATTCGATTTTATCATAATCATCAGAAATTAATACACATGGTACAGGATTCAATGAATGAGCGGTATTTGGTGTTCCATCAGCATTAACGGCATTGTCGGCATTTCCATGATCAGCAATAATCATTACCTCATACCCATTTTTCCTGGCCGAACGAACTACATCTCCAACACACGAATCAACAGCCTTAACAGCCTTTTCGATAGCACTATAAATTCCGGTATGGCCTACCATATCGCCATTGGCAAAATTCAGACAAACGAAATCTGCTTCCTGCTTGTTCAATTCTTCAATTATGGCATCCTTTACTATGTAGGCACTCATCTCAGGCTGAAGGTCGTATGTGGCCACCTTCGGCGATGGAATAAGAATACGCTTCTCATTGGTAAACTCTTTTTCCCTTCCGCCTGAAAAGAAGAATGTAACATGTGCATACTTTTCCGTTTCAGCAATCCTTATTTGTTTCTTCCCATTTTGCGAAAGCACTTCGCCAATGGTATTGTTAACATTATCTTTATCATAAACTATCTGCACTCGTTCAAACGAATCATCATAACGGGTCATGGTCAGATAATGTAATGGAATCGTATGCATGCCGTATTCGTGCAAGTCATTTTGAGTTAGGGCATATGTAATTTGCCGAAGCCGATCGGTGCGAAAATTAAAGCAGATAAGCACATCATCGTTCTTGATTGTCCCCACAGGATTACCATTTTCATCAACCATAACGATTGGTTTTATGAATTCGTCGGTAATACCATTGTTATAGCTTTTTTGTATGGAGGCCAGCAAATCCAGGCTGCTTTCACCTTTCCCGTGTACCATTAAATCATATCCTTCTTTTACCCTCTCCCATCGTTTATCACGATCCATGGTATAATACCTGCCAACGAGGCTTGCAATTTTTACCTTCGATCCTGAAATGTGATTGATCAGGCTCTGAAGGTAACCATAACCACTTCTTGGATCTGTATCACGTCCGTCGGAAAGCGCATGAATATATACATTGGATAAGTCATAATCTGCTGCTAAATCGCAAAGTTTGTAAAGATGTGTATCCATTGAGTGAACCCCTCCTGGTGAAACAAGTCCAAGAAAATGTACTGCTTTGTTATTATTGCGGGCATACGAAAATGCTTCTTTCAGAACAGGATTATCAGCAATACTGCCATCCTTTATAGCTTTGTTTATTTTTACCAAATCCTGATATATGATCCTTCCGGCGCCAATATTTAAATGACCAACCTCTGAATTTCCCATCTGTCCATCGGGTAAACCGACATTTTCTCCACTTGTAAGAAGACTACCGGTAGGGTATTTTTGAGTTAACTCGTCAATTTCGGGGGTTGGAACCGAATGGATCACATCGCTTTTATCTTTATTTCCAATTCCCCAACCATCTAATATCATTAAAAGTACTTTGCTTTTGTCCATATTTCTTAAAATTAACCCACAAAATTAGGCATTTTTGGTTCCTAAACATAAATCATTCGGCAAACAATTATTAGCTTTGAATGTTCGAAGGTTTTATTGAAATTCAAAGAGATGAAAAGAAATACCGGTAAGTTTCCAGGCTTGATTATTCTTCTGATATTGATTGGAATTATAGCTTGCGAGAATAATTATCAGAATATAATCGATGATGAAAGAATATTAGGCACATGGCACCGGAAAAGTTACATCGAAAATGGTATTACCACTGATGAACAAGATAGCATTGTTTACCATTTTCTTGATGATGGAAGAATGAAGGTGCGATATTTCTCCACTCAAACCGCTTCGCCTCCCGATGAGGATTATCAATTCGATTTTCAGGAAGGAATTCTAAGATACTGGAACAGCGATTTTAATGTTAGCGAAGAAAATCAGGTATATTTTTATGGTTCAAGAATGAGGATTCAGGTGTACCAAAACTACTATTACGAATTGATAAAGTTATTCTGAGAATTATGCGCTATGTAATATTAATCATCATACTTTTTATTTTCATTTTTATTGCAGTTCTGATATTTGGCCTTGTTTTATCACCTGAATATGAATCAGCTCAAAAAAAGAGTTTTGCAATTCCTATAGAAACAGCCTGGGATTTCTACAGCAATGTTGAAAATTTCCCCAAATTTCGCAATGATTACTATGCTGTTCAGGTTTTGAATGAACGTAAAGGACACCCTTTCCAATGGCAGGTTTATACAACAGATGGAAAGTTAGCTGTTTATCAAGTAAATAATCTCGTAAAAAACAAACACCTTTCCATCCAGCTTATCAGAAGTAACAATAAAATGACCGGAACATGGGACTATTTTTTTTATGGTGATTCTCTGAACTGTACTGTTGAAATATCAGAACGGAGCCGAATGGATGATCCGATTGAGAAGGTATATTGGTACTTAACAGGTAGAAACAATAGAATCGAAAGGGAATTTTCCTTATTTAGCAACTATATTGATCAGGAATTTAATTAAATCAAGGCGATATTTCAGAAAATATTGGCAATTCATAATCCTGCGGCCGATCCTATTCTAAAACAAAGTGATAAGTAATAGTGCCAATCTGATCAGGTGAACTTGGTTTTTGGTTAAATTTAGCTTTCAGGGCAGCTTGTTTCGCACGGCTACATAGGTGGTCGTCGAGGGTAGTAGAACCTTTAACGCCTGGTGTAGCCGAAACTACATCACCATTACTATTTACACGTATCTCAACCACAACAATTCCTTCTTTCTGGCTTGTATCTTCCGGTTTTGGGAGCAAACGATGAGTCCGGCCTTTAAGGCTGTAACTAATTCCCTCGTTGCCAAGCCCTTTTCCTTCGCCCTGGATATTGCTTTCAGTCGACCCGTGTTCTTTACCCTGATTTCCTTTATAGGCACCTTCACCCTGGCCCGTACTTTGATTTTCAGCATCACTTTTCCCTTGACCAAAGGTATTTTTAAATCTGCTGTTTATTTCATTAATCTTTCTTTCTTCTTCTTCTTTTGCCTTACGTTTTGCTTCTTCTTTCTTTTTTCTTTCAATTTCAGCAAGCCGTTCTTTTTCCAATTCTTCCTGCCGTATTCTTTCGGCTTCGATCTCTTCTTTCGATTTTTCTTTTGGCTTGGTTTCCTTTTTCGATTCAACGGCTACTGTTTTTTCTATGTCTTGAGTAAGTACCTCTTCTTTGGCTTGTTCGGGCTCAGGAATCTCGGTTTGCTGTGCCTTCTCAGGTATCTGTTTTTCCTCAAAAACAGGATTTACCTCGGTCGAAGGTTTTGAGGGTTCGATATCACCGCTTCCGGTTTCTTCATATCCAAAATTAATCAGGATACCCTCTTCCCCGGGTAAGGGTAATGGTGTATGAAATCCAAGAAAAATCAAAACTGCCAATAGAATTATGTGAAATATTGCAGTATCGATTAGTCCCCGGCGTTTATCTTTTATAATGTCTTTCATTCCAAAAATCAATAACTTTTGGTAAATTGATGCTTATTGTCTTATGAATCCATAAAGGATTATTCTTTACTGGTTGCCAATATCATTTTAAATTTATTGCGCTTGGCGATATTCATTACTTTAACTACATGCTCAAGATCAACTGATTTATCAGCATGTAAACTTATATATACATCGCTGTTATTTCCAATCTTATCGATTAATTCGCGCTCCAGTTTATTAAATGCAACAGGGTTGTCTTCTATATAATACTTTAAATCCCTTGTGATGGAAACCGTTGTAAGTGGCTTTGCTTTAGTTTGATTGCTGCTTTGAGGTAATAATAGTTTTAAAGCATTTGGATGGATAAGTGTTGAGGTTACCATAAAGAATATCAGCAACAGAAATACAATATCTGTCATTGACGACATACTGAAACTGGCATTAACTTTATTTCTTGACTTCAGGGCCATGATTCAATCCTTTTGAGTTATAATTAAACCGGTTCGTTAAGCAGGTCCATAAATTCTGTTGTTCTTGCTTCGAGTTTGTTAACTACTTTTTCGACCCTGGCCACAAGGATATTATAAGCGAAATATGCTATTATACCTACAATTAATCCGGCCACTGTTGTAACCATAGCAGTATAAATACCACTCGACAATAGGGAAACATCTATGTTGTTTCCGGCATTCGACATATTATAGAAGGCCTCAATCATTCCCATAACGGTTCCGAGAAAACCAATCATTGGTGCACCGCCGGAAATACTTCCCAGTGTAGGTAAACCACGTTCCAATTTCGATATCTCCAGTTTGCCAACATTCTCGATGGCTGCATTAACATCGCTAAGCGACCTTCCCAGGCGACTGATTCCTTTTTCCATCATCATTGAAACCGGGCTTTCTGTTGATTTACAGAGTGCAACTGCCGAATCGACTTTACCTTCAAGAATAAACTCTTTTATGCTGTTCATAAAGGTTTTATCCTCGCGTGCAGCTTTCTTTATCGCAAAATACCGCTCGATAAAAATATAAACAGCAATTATAGACAATACTCCGATTGGGATCATAATCCAACCGCCTTTCATTGCCAGGTCGATAAATGAAAGGGTCATTTCAGTTTCCTCTTCGACAGCCCCCTCGGGCAGATTTATTTGCATTAATGTGAATAATGACATAATATTCAATAATTTTTGCGAGCAAGTTATAAAAAAACGGGATACACCTTTGATTAGTATATCCCGTTTCCTGAAAAAGAAATCAACAACTTTTTCAACTATCCTACAGGAGGAACAATTTGCATCTGTAAATAATAAGCTGCTGCTCCTGCCAGATAACCTATTAATGCTAATATGCTGATCTTTTTAAGATACCAAATAAAATCGATTTTCTCGAGCCCCATGGCTGCAACACCGGCAGCTGATCCGATAATAAGGATACTTCCTCCTGTTCCGGCACAGTACGCAAGGAATTGCCAGAACTTCCCGTCTACAACAAAGTCGGCCATAAACTGAGCCTTGGCCGGATCGGTCATTGCTGCTAACATTTCCGGATCCATAACCGGATACATCCCCATAGCGCCTGCAACTAATGGTACATTGTCGACAATAGCAGAAAGAACACCAATAATAATGTTAATCACATAAATGTTTTGGAACACATCGTCGAGGTAACCTGCTAAAACTGCCAGATGACCTGCAGATTGTAATGCAGCAACAGCCGAAAGGATCCCAAGGAAAAAGAAGATGGTCGGAACATCTACCTTCTTTAAAACACCAATAACTGTAAGTTGACGTTTATCGACCAGTGGCTTGTTTCGGTGCATAATTTCGGTGGTTAACCAAATTACACCAAGGCCAAACAGCATACCTAAGTAAGGAGGAAGGTGCGTAACTGTTTTAAATACAGGAACAAATAAAAGAGCACACACACCCATAATTAATAACAACTTGCGTTCAAAGGCAGAGGTAAATTCCCTGGTTTCTCCATTGGCCAGTTGAGGACGTGTAATATTACCTTTAAGTGTAAAGGATACTACTATTAGTGGCACTACAGCTGTTATAATACTTGGGAAAATAACATAGGTAATAATATTGACGGTAGTAACTTGTCCTCCAATCCATAACATAATTGTAGTAACATCTCCAATTGGCGACCATGCACCACCGGCATTTGCAGCTAATACTACCATACTGGCAAAAAACCACCTTGTTTTTTGGTCTTCGATAAGTTTACGTAAAAGGGCTACTAATACAATTGTAGTAGTAAGATTATCTAATGCAGCAGACATGAAGAAAGTTAAAACTGATAGAATCCATAAAAGTTTAACCTTATTGGTTGTAGTAATTTTGTCAGTTATAATCTTGAAACCTTGGTGCTGGTCAACGGTTTCAACAATTGTCATAGCACCCAGAAGAAAGAAAAGAATTTCTGCAATTTCAATAAGATGATGCTGAAGGTCGTGCTTTACAAAATGAATCATATCGTGACCTGACTCAACAGTTCCTTCCCAGGCCTTTTTGTAATGTCCGTCCTGAACACCTGGTTTAACCAGCTCAAGTACATCGTGGGCTTTTGCTTTAGCCATCTCCCACGATGTACTTGAGCTGGTTAAACCAGGTCAAGTACATCGTGGGCTTTTGCTTTAGCCATCTCCCAGGCAGGGCTGAGCCCAAGTTCGAGAATACCATAATGATTTAGTGCATACAATGCCCATAGTATTGTTCCTGTAAGCAGTGCCGAAGCCGCTTTGTCAATCTTTAAGGGATGTTCGAGGGCTATCATTGTATAGCCTATTATAAAGATCGCCACCATTAATATAAACATAGTCTGTTGTTTTTTAGTTAGTTATTATACCTGATTATTTTTATAACATGTCGGCAAATATAGATATGTTGATTAATATATAATACCCGGTTGGCTAATTTAGAAACATTAAAAAAAGCGGAGTTTTTCGGCGTATGTTGATAATCTGTGCTGAAATAAAATCACAAAATATCTAAAATTTTATATTCCTTCTTGCTAAATGCAAATTCCTCTCCTATGGTTAGGCCTTTAATCGCCTGGTAGATTGGTACTTTTGTTGAAATGGCGAGATATTCAACCTCATCAATTATAATTTTTCCGAGGCCAACTGAAACAAACAATTTATGGTCGGGAGTGATAACAATCGCACCAAATTCAACCTTGTGCGATTTCTTATCAGGATCAATCAAATCAAGAACTTTAATTTCATCGATTGTCCTTTGGTATTGGGCAGCATAAAAATCACGCCTACGAAGTAATTGATTTCTAAAGGCATCATATCGGTCGCGGGGAAGGCCATACTCATTGGCCAGTTTTTGGTGTTCTTCCATTGCACCCCTGGCTGTAGTTGCTATCGTTTTCTGGTGCTTTATACATGCTTGTAAAATCCTGCCTTTTAAATTACGCATTGTTTTTTCATTTAGTAACCAGTATTTTCATACTACTTAATTCATAATTTGTGATTTCGTTTGTTTCAATTAATCCTAAAACTCCGATGTAAAATAAAAATCAATGTCAGGAAAGTTCTGCCGGGCCATTTCTAAACCATATGAAGAATCGGCCAAAAACACATCCCGACCATGCTTATCTCTTGCCATGTATTGATATTTCCGCTTTTTAAAATCTGAAATTTGGGTATCATCATCACTTCTAATCCAACAAGCTTTGTATAATTGTAATGGCTCAAAACGGCATGTTGCATTATATTCATGTTTTAACCGATATTCGATAACTTCAAATTGCAAGGCACCAACTGTCCCAATTATTTTCCGGCCATTAAACTGATGTGTAAAAAGTTGCGCAACGCCTTCATCCATCAACTGATCGATACCCTTTGCCAATTGCTTGGATTTCATTGGGTCTGCATTCTCAATGTAACGGAACATTTCGGGAGCAAAATTGGGAATGCCTACAAACCTCAATTTTTCCCCTTCAGTAATTGTATCTCCGATAATAAAGTTACCTGTATCGTGTAATCCAACAATATCGCCTGAATATGCCTCTTCAACCAAAGACTTTTTTTCAGCCATAAAAGCTGTGGGGTTTGAAAATTTCATGTTTTTACCATTTCGAACGTGCAGGTAGTTTTTATTTCGCTCGAACTTACCGGAACAAATCCTTACGAAAGCAATACGGTCACGATGATTGGGATCCATATTGGCATGTATTTTAAATACAAAGCCTGTAAATTTTCTTTCTGAAGGCTGAATTGTTCGTTGCTCTGTGTTTACTTCCCTTGGCCTTGGTGCAATTTCAATAAAACAATCGAGCAATTCCTTTATGCCAAAATTATGTAAAGCGCTTCCAAAAAACACAGGTGATATTTTTGCCTGAAGATAATCTTCAATGATAAATTCAGGATAAACTGTATTTACAAGTTCTAATTCATCGAGCACTTCTTCGGTTTTCGGTCCGATATGTTCCTGTAAGTTTTCAACATCGAGTTTTGATATCTTTACAGGTTCTTCCCTTCGTTGCTTATCATCACTATCGTACAGGTTTAATTGTTTGTCAGGAATAAAATATACTCCCCTCAGGTTTTTGCCCATTCCTATGGGCCAGCTCAGAGGCCTTACAGTGATATCTAATTTCTCCTCAATTTCATCTAACAATTCAAAAGGATCTTTCCCGTCGCGATCGAGTTTGTTAATAAATACAATTATTGGAATATCGCGCATTCGGCACACATTTACCAGCTTCTCGGTTTGTGGTTCTACACCTTTGGCAACATCAATTACAACAATAACACTGTCGGCAGCGGTAAGTGTGCGGTAGGTATCTTCTGCAAAATCCTGGTGTCCTGGTGTATCAAGAATATTGATTTTTACTCCCTGATATTCAAATCCCATGACGGAAGTTGCCACAGAAATTCCACGCTGCCTTTCAATTTCCATAAAATCTGAAGTAGCAGTCTTTTTTATTTTGTTCGATTTTACCGCTCCGGCAACATGAATTGCTCCGCCAAACAAAAGAAGCTTCTCAGTTAAAGTTGTTTTTCCTGCATCAGGATGACTTATTATTGCAAAAGTTCTTCGCCGGCTTATTTCTTTCTCGAGACTCATATATGCTGAAATTTTTGGCCTGCAAAAGTAGGAAAATGCATTCAGCTTAAAAAAGATTGGTATGTCATCATTTCAAAAAATTCAGGATACTGTTATTGCATACCTAAACATTCCATTAAAATGGTATCAAACATATTCCTCATGTTAATCCCTGCTGTCCGTGCCATTTTGGGTACAATACTGTTTTCGCTCATGCCAGGAACCGTATTGATTTCGAGGAAATAAAATTCATTATCACGAAGAATATAATCGATCCTCACCAGACCGCGACACATGAGGGTATCATAAATTTCTGATGAAATGTCCCTGCATTTTTGGGTAAGCTCATCCGAAATTCGGGCCGGCGTAATTTCATCCACCAACTCAGGCGTGTACTTAGCATCAAAGTCGAAAAAGTCTTTTTTACTCACAATCTCGGTAAGGGGCAAGATGTACTCTTTGTCCTTTGTTTTCAAAAGGCCACAGGTAATTTCATTGCCGGAAATAAATTCCTCAATTATCACATTGGAATTCTCAGTAAAAGCTTTCCGGATTGCCGGACCGATCTCTTCTTTTTGTTTTGCTTTTGTAATCCCGAAACTCGATCCCCCTTCATTGGGTTTAATGAACATGGGAAGGGATATCTCTGCCTCAATCTTATCCGGATCGATTGCATCACCCTGCCTAACCAATACTGATTTTGCCATTTTTGCAGAACTCCCGTTCAGGAATTTTTTCGTAGCATCTTTATTAAAAGTCAAGGCTGAGGCCAACTGGCCAGGTGAAGTATAAGGAATATTCATCATGTCGAAATAACCTTGTAATTTGCCGTCTTCTCCGGGTGTACCATGCAGGGCAATAAGGGCACAATCGAAGATAACTTTTTGTCCGTTTTCAACAAAGCTAAAATCATCTTTATTGATAAGTAAGTTACACCCATCCTTGCCACAAACTTCCCATTCGATGCCTTTAACAGTAACAATATAGGCAAGATATTTTTCAGGATTGAGCCATTTCTTAATTTGATCGGCGCTTTGGATGGAGATAACATATTCCGAAGAATCGCCTCCTGTAATAATTGCAATTGTATATTTCATTTTCAATTCATTATACGCCTGATGGAGTTAATACACATAAATTAATTCTAATCAAAACTTATTCCTACCGGTTCTTAATCACTCTGTTCCTTTTTACCGGTTCACAATATAATTACGCCATTTATCAATTACTGTCACCATATCTTCAGGCAAATCCGAATCAAAAGAAAAACGCTTGCCTGATACCGGATGGTCAAAAGCCAGCGATTTAGCATGTAAAGCCTGACGCGGAAGCATTTTAAAACAATTCTGCACAAACTGTTTATATTTGGTAAAGGTAGTGCCTTTAAGGATTTGATCGCCCCCATAAGTTTCATCATTAAACAATGGATGACCGATATATTTAAAATGAGCC